>JBQCHN010000086.1:0-7221 GCA_051954615.1 Mesorhizobium sp.
ACGCCCGGCCAGCCGAGCAGCCTGTCTTCCGCCGTCTTCGTCGCGGCATCCATCTCCGCGAGCGACAGGTTGCCCCGCGCATGGACATAGAGCAGGCCGTAGTCGGGCTCGACGTTGGGGAAGAACTCGACGCCCGCGCCATACTTTCCGTAAGCCATGAAGACGCCGACCAGCAGCGCCACCGTGAGCACGCAGACCGTGATCGGGAAACGCACCGCCTGCTTGACCACGGCCATGTAGAGGCCGTCGCGATGCTCCTCTTCGCCATGCGCCGGCGCCTTGGCGAACTTGGCGCCCAGCGTCGGCGTGAACACCAGCGCATAGAGCATCGAGGCGGCCAGCGTCACGATCAGCGTGATCGGCAGGTACTTCATGAAGTCGCCGACGATGCCCGGCCAGAACAGCAGCGGCGAGAAGGCGGCGATGCGCGTCATGGTGGCGGCGATGACGGGACCCGCCATGCGCTTGGCCGCCAGCGCGAAAGCTTCCTCGCGCGGCATGCCCTCGCCCATCCGCCGCTCGGCGAATTCAGTGACGATGATGGCGTCGTCCACCAGCATGCCGACCGCCAGGATGAGCGAGAACAGCACGATCATGTTGATGGTGAAGCCCATCAGGGTGAGCATCAATATGCCCATCAGGAAGGAGGACGGGATCGCCAGTCCGATCAGCAGCGAGGCGCGGCCGGACAGCGCATAGAGGATGACGATGAAGACCAGGATGACGGCGATCATCACATGGTTCTGCAGGTCGGTCAGAAGCTGGTTGACGAAGACCGATTTGTCCTGCGTGTAGGTGACTTCCATGCCCTGAGGCGCAGTCTTGACGAAGGCGTCCGCGACGGCCTTGGCACCCTCGATCGTCTGGACGATGTTGGCGCCAATGCGCTTCTTCACCTCGATGGCGATGGCCGGCTTGCCGTCGAGGCGCGTGATCGTCTCGGCATCCTTGAAGGTCGAGCGGATGGTGGCGATGTCCTTGGCCTGCACCACCGCGTTCGGCCCGGCGATGACCGGCAGGTTGGCGACATCTTCCGGCGTCTCGATCAGCGAAGGCACCTTGACGGCGTACTTGCCCTCCGAGCCCTCGATGTTGCCGGCAGCGACCAGGCTGTTGGAGGCGCCGACGCCCTGCATGAGCTGGTCGAGCTGCAACCCGTAGGAGGACAGCTTGACCGGATCGACCACCACTTCGACAAGGTCGTCGCGGGCCCCCTGCAGGTCGCCCTCGAGCACGCCCGGAACCTCCTCGATACGGTCGCGCAGCTCGCGCGCGGCCGCCGTCAGCACCCGCTCCGGCACATGGCCCGACAGCGTGACGACGAGCACCGGGAATTCCGAGACGTTGACCTCGTTGACGGTCGGCTCCTCGGCCGCCTGCGGCAGGTCGGCCTTGGCGTCCTGCACCTTGGAGCGCGTATCCTGCAGGGCGGTTGCCAGGTCCACCGACGGTTCGAACTCGACGAGCACATAGCCGCCGCCCTGGAAGGCGGCCGAGCGCATCTCCTTGAGCCCTTTCAGACTCTTGAGTTTGGTCTCCATCGGCCGAAGCAGCAGGCGTTCCGAATCCTCCGGCGAGATGCCCTGGTAGACCAGGCTGACATACATCATCGGGATCGGAACGTCCGGCTCGGCCTCCTTCGGCACCGACTGGTAGGCGAGCGCGCCCGCCAGGATCAGGAACAAAAGGACCGAGATGGTCAGCCGCGCGTTGCGGATGGCAAGTCTGACGATATCCATGGGTCAGATCCGGTTGAGAGCGACGCCCGTTCAAACGGAGCGTCACTCTGGATTCGGTTTATTGCGTGCTGGCCGCCGCGTCGCCGACCAGCGTCTTGATCTCTTCTGCCGTAGCCTCGACAGGCTGCACCACGTCGCCCTCTGCGACCAGCGCCTGGCCGGCGACGATCACCTTGGCGTCGGCAGGGATGCCGCCCAGCACGAGGCCCTTCGGCGTGTCGTCGACAAGGTCGATCGGGTAGAAGACGACCTTGTTGTTTTGATCGACGGCACGAATGCCGAGATCGCCCTTGTCGCCCAGGGTGACGACGGAGCGCGGCAGCACCACGGCATCGGTCGGCTCGGCCGAAAGCGTGATCTCGGCTGTCATGCCGGCCGGAATGGAGCCATCGGCATTCGGAATGGCCACTTCCACCCGGAAGGTCCGCGTCGCCGACGAAGCGTCGCGGCTGATGTAGCGCACCGTGCCTTCGGCGGTACGGCCGCTGACCAGGCGCACGGCCGCCTTGTCGCCGATCTTGAGGTAGCCGAGGTCACGCTCGCTGACCTCGCCGCGGGCGATGACCGGGTCGAGCGCCAGGATGGTGGCGACCTCGCCGCCCTGCATGACGGCGCTGCCGAGTTCGACGGGGATGCGATCGACGATGCCGTTGAACGGTGCCTTGACCTCGTTGCGGTCGAGTTCTGCCTCGGCGGCATCGAGCCCGGATTGCGCGGCGGCGAGGTTGGAGCGCGCCGTATCGAGCTGCAGCTTCGGCAGGTTGCCGGTCTTGGCCAGGCGCTCGGCGGCACTGAGTTCGGCCTGGCGCTGGGCAAGCAGGGCCTTGGCGTTGTCGACGGCCGAAACCTTCTCCTCGGCGGCAAGCATGAGGATGAGGTCGCCGGTCTTGACGCGGTCGCCCTGCTTGACTGGCAGCTTGTCGATGATGCCGCCGACGCGCGTCGCCAGGACGGCACGCTTGTCGGCCTCGGTCAGGCCGGAGATGCGGATGGCGCGGGCATGTTCGTCGCGCGGCGGCTTGACCACCTTGACGATGCGCGCCGGCGCCTCCTCGGCCTTCGGCTGCTCCTTCTTCTGGCTACCCTCGGCGGCCTTCTGCTCGTCGCCGCCGGCGGCGCTGCCGACGGAAGAGAACGTACCGGTGGCGACCCAGGCAGCGAAGCCGATGAGCACCACAATGGCCGCAAGCTTGTGAAACCTGAATTTCGACATCGTCATTGTCCGTTGAGTGGCCCCAATGGCCATGCACGCGTCGCGGTCATATGGGTTGGTGCGCGACGGCATTCAAATCGCCGTGATTGGCGAAGGGCGCCTTCTACAGGAAAGCGGCGACGCTATACAGTCGAAATTGTCGGGGAAGCGGCCACAGACTTGGGCCGCAAGCCGTTGATCATCGTTCGGTTTGCGCCTGTTCGCCCTGGTTTTGCGGCGACGCGCAAGGCTTTCGTTCCATTTGGCAGCAGCCGTCAGGAATGAGAACATGTACGGCGATTTATGGCGATCTTCACCGCCAGCGGCCTCATTCGCCTGCCAGCAGACCGTAGCCAACATAATCTTGACCGATGTATTCAGGTATTGATATGGGTGCCGCCACGCCGATGTCGGCATGCCAAGGAGACCTTGATGAGATCGATCCTTACCCTGCTTTCGGGCGCCGCCCTCGCCGTCGGCCTGCTCGCGTCGCCAGCGATGGCCGATGACGAAGGCATTGTCGTCTACAATGCCCAGCACGAGAGCCTCGCCAAGGAATGGGCCGAAGGCTTCACCAAGGAAACCGGTATCAAGGTGACGCTGCGCAACGGCGGCGACAGCGAGTTCTCCAACCAGATCGTCGCAGAGGGCGCCGCTTCGCCGGCCGACGTTTTCCTGACCGAGAATTCGCCGGCCATGGTGCTGGTCGAGAACGCCGGCCTGTTCGCGCCCGTTGATGCCGATACGCTGGCGCTGGTGCCGGAGAACTATCGCCCGGCCAGCGGCAAATGGATCGGCATCGCCGCGCGCAGCACGGTGTTCGCCTATAACAAGGACAAGCTCAAGGAAGAGCAGTTGCCGAAATCGCTGCTCGACCTCGCCGATCCGAGCTGGAAGGGACGCTGGGCGGCCTCCCCTTCGGGCGCCGACTTCCAGGCCATCGTCTCCGCCGTGCTCGAGCTCAAGGGCGAGCAGGCCACCGCGGACTGGCTGAAGGGCATGAAAGAAAACTTCACCGCCTATCGCGGCAACGGCACGGTGATGAAGGCCGTCAATGCCGGCGAGATCGATGGCGGCGTCATCTATCACTATTACTGGTTCGGCGATCAGGCCAAGACCGGCGAGAACAGCAAGAATGTCGCCCTGCATTACTTCAAGAACCAGGATCCGGGCGCTTTCGTATCGCTCTCCGGCGGCGGCGTGCTGGCTTCGAGCAAGCATTCGAAGGAAGCCCAGGCATTCCTGAAATGGATCGCTGGCAAGGGCGGCCAGGACGTCCTGAAGAACGGCACCTCCTATGAGTACGCCGTCGGCGTCGGCGCCGAGTCCAATCCGAAGCTCGTCCCGTTGGCCGATCTCGACGCTCCCAAGGTCGAACCCTCCATGCTCAACGCCAAGAAGGTCACCGATCTGATGACGGCGGCCGGCTTGCTTTAGCCGGCGTTCCGCCTAAAAGGGCAGCGCAAAAGCAGGTCCGGGAAAACATGAAGCGGTTTCCGTCCGAAACTGCGCCAAGATAGGGAAAATGATCGTTTCGGCGCCTCCATGGCATTCCGAAACGATCCAGCCACTCCCGGCGGATGTCCCGCCGGGATAGCCAACCGAGAAACAGATGAGCATTCGCCGCATATCCGGCCGGGTTGTCCGCGCTCATGTCGCCACGGCAGTGCTGCCTGCGCGGTCGGTCTGATCTGATGGTGGCGCAGGCGGATTCCATGACGACGAGTTTCGCCGCCTCACCGCCGCGCGCCCGCCGCCCGCTGCCCTGGATAACCGCGGCTGCGGTCTTGGTCTCGGCGCTGGCCCTGGTGCCGTTGGCCTTCATCGTCTGGATCGCCATCCAGACCGGCTGGGCGACCACATGGGCGCTGGTGGTGCGCCCTCGCGTCGGCGAACTGCTCGTCAACACCGCCCTGCTGGTGCTGCTGACCGTACCCGTCTGTGCCGTTCTGTCGGTCGCGCTCGCCTGGCTTACCGAACGCACCGACCTGCCCGGCGCCCGCCTATGGTCGCTGCTGGCGGTGGCGCCGCTCGCCATCCCCGCCTTCGTCCACAGCTATGCCTGGGTGACGATGCTGCCCGGCTTCCACGGCCTGCCGGCCGGCGTGCTGATCTCGACAATCGCCTATTTCCCGTTCCTCTACCTGCCCGTCGCCGCAAGCCTGCGGCGACTCGATCCGGCGCTGGAGGACGCCGCCGCCTCGCTCGGGCTCGGCCCCGCGCGTGTTTTCCTGCGCGTGGTGCTGCCGCAGCTCAGGCTCGCCGTCTGCGGCGGCTCGCTGCTGGTCGGCCTGCACCTTCTGGCGGAATACGGCCTGTTCGTCTTCGTCCGCTTCGACACTTTCACCACCGCGATCGTCGACCAGTTCCAGTCGACCTTCAATGGCCCCGCCGCCACCATGCTGGCCGGCGTGCTGGTCGCCTGCTGTCTGGCGCTCCTCGCCTTCGAGATGCTGGTGCGCGGCGAGGAGCGCTATGCCCGCGTCGGCTCTGGCGCGGCACGCCTGCGCCCGCCAAGCCGCCTTGGCCGCCTGACGCTGCCGGCCCTCGCTTTGCCCCTTCTGGTCGCGCTCCTGTCCCTCGGCGTGCCGCTCGTCGTCATCGCCCGCTGGCTGGCCGCCGGCGGCGTTGCCGTATGGCGTATCGATGAGATCGGCCTCGCGCTCGGCCAGACCCTGTTTCTGGCGCTCGCCGGCGGCCTGCTCGCCACCATGGCCGGTATCCCCATCGCCTGGCTGTCGATCCGCGCGCCCAGCAAGCTGCAGCGCGTGCTGGAAGGGCTGAACTACACGGTCGGCGCACTGCCCGGCGTGGTCGTCGCGCTGGCGCTGGTGACGATCACCGTCACCGTCATGCTGCCGCTCTACCAGACGCTGGTGACGATCCTGATCGCCTATGCGCTGATGTTTCTGCCGCGCGCCATCATCTCGCTGCGCGCCTCGATCGCGCAGGCGCCGATCGAGCTGGAGCGCGCGGCCGCCGGCCTAGGACGCCCGCCGATGAGAGCCCTGTGGGCGACGACGATCCGCCTTTCCGCGCCAGGGGCGGCGGCCGGCATGGCGCTGGCGGCTCTCGGCATCACCAACGAACTGACCGCCACCCAGATGCTCGCTCCCAACGGCACGCGCACGCTGGCACTGGCCTTCTGGGCCTATAGCGGCGAGATCGACTATGCGGCGGCAGCACCCTATGCCGCTATCATGGTGGTGCTTTCGCTGCCGCTGACTTTCCTGCTCTATGCGCAATCGAAGCGGATGGCCGGACGATGAGCTTCCTCGACCTTACGGCATTGACCAGAAGCTACGGGCCGGTGCGGGCGCTGGCCGGCATCGACCTCGCCGTCGAGGCCGGCACCCGCACGGCGATCGTCGGCCCGTCGGGCTGCGGCAAGACCACGCTGCTGCGCCTGATCGCCGGCTTCGAGGCGCCAAACAGCGGCCGCATCGTGCTCGACGGCGAAATCATGGCCGACGGCGCCGCCTTCGTGCCGGCGCACAAACGCGGCATCGGCCTCGTGGCACAGGACGGCGCGCTGTTTCCGCATCTTTCCATCGCCGACAACATCGGCTTCGGCATGCCGCGCAGCGCGGCGGACCGCACCGAGCGCGTCGCCGAACTCGCCTACATCGTCGGGCTTGACAAGGCGATCCTCAAGCGACGGCCGCACGAACTGTCCGGCGGCCAGCAGCAGCGCGTTGCGTTGGCCCGCGCCATGGCCTGCAAGCCCCGGCTGATGCTGTTGGACGAACCCTTCTCGGCGCTCGACACGGGCCTGCGCTCCTCCATGCGCAAGGCGGTGGCCGAACTGCTCGAAAATGCCGGCATCACCACCATCCTCGTCACCCACGACCAAGCCGAGGCATTGTCCTTCGCCGACCAGGTGGCGGTGATGCGCGAGGGCGCCTTCTCGCAGGTCGGCACGCCGCGTGATCTTTACCTCAGGCCGAAGAACCGCATGGTCGCCGAATTCCTCGGGGACGCCATCGTCGTTCCGGCGCGTATCGCCGGTGGCTTCGCGCAATGCTCGCTTGGCCGCATCGCCGTCGACAGCGCCGACCGGCGCGACATGGCGCGCATCATGCTGAGGCCCGAACAGGTTCTGTTGAAGCGCACCTCCAACGAGGGCATGTCCGGCACCCCCGACATGCTGTTCGCGGAAGTCACGGAGATGGAATTCGCCGGCGCCGTCTGCACGGTGGCGGTCAGGCTGCTCAACAATCCCGATCCGCCGGACGCCGCCGCCATCGGCTCGACGCCGCTCATATTGAAGAAGCCCGGCATCGAAGCGCC
>JBQCHN010000087.1:0-5461 GCA_051954615.1 Mesorhizobium sp.
CCATCGAGGCGGACGGTTTCACCGCCGACAGGCGTGAGGCGACATAGCTCATCGATCGTTCTCCAACAGGTATCCGCGCGTCTCGTCCTCGGCCCGGCTGCCGGCGCTGCGCCGCGCCGGATCGCCATAGCCGCCGCCGCCTGGCAATTCCATGACCAGCCGGCGGCCGGCCGGCACATGCTGCCAGCCCTTGGGACGCATCCGGGTGCCGTCGTCAAGCCTGACGACGCCGGCGACGCCGTCCTCGCCGCCGTTGCGGCCCCTGGCGGCATGGTTGACGCGGTCGAACATGGCCGAGAAGTCGAATTCGTGGCCTTCCAGCGGGGCGATCTCGATGATCTGGCCCAGCCCGCCGCGGAACTCACCGTCGCCGCCGGAGCCGGGCCGCAATTCCTTGCGCCAGATGACGATCGGCCCGGTATGCTCGGTCGCCTCGATCGGCATCGTGTGGACGCCGGAGGGGAAGGCGGTTGCCGACAGGCCGTCGAGGCCGGGACGGGCGCCCATGCCGCCGGAATTGAACATCAGAACCTCGGCGCGCCGGCCTTCGCCGAGCACGGTCGGCCGGACCGAGATGTGGATGTTCCACAGCGCGCCGGCGCCCTCGGCCTGGATTTTTCCCGGCAGCGCCTTGGCCAGCGCGCCGAGCACGAGGTCGGGAACCATGTGGCCGAAGATGTGGCGCAGCGCCACCGGCGTCGGCCGGACCGCGTTCAGGATGTTGACGGGCGACGACACGGTGAAGAAGGCGAGCGAAGCGGAATTGTTCGGGATGTCCGGCGCCACCACGCATTTCAGAGCATAGCACGCATAGGCCTTTGAATAGATGATGGGGCAGTTGATGCCCCAACGGCTCATAGGGTCGGTGCCGGTGAAATCGACCTCGACATGATCGTCGCGGATCGAGACGGTCGCCGCCAGCCTGACCGGATCGTCGTAGCCGTCGGTGGTGAGGTCATTCGACCAGCTTCCCTTCGGCAGTGCCGCGATGCGCTCCAGCATGGCCTCGCGGGTGCGCGAGAAGATGAAGGCGCCGAGATCATCGAGCGAAGGCAGGCCGATCTCCCTCATCATGTCGACCAGCCGGCGATGGCCGACCTCGTTGCAGGCGGCCAGCGAATAGAAGTCGCCGACGACCTGGTTCGGTTCGCGCACATTGGCGCGCAGGAGGCGGACAAGGTCCATGTTGACCTTGCCCTTTTCCGCGAACTTCATGATCGGGATCTGGATGCCTTCCTCGTAGACCGACTTGGCGTCCGCCCCGAAGCCGCGGCCGCCGACGTCCACCACGTGCGCCGTGCAGGCGAAGAAGGCGACCAGCTCGCCGTTCAGGAACGACGGCGACACCATGGTGATGTCGTGCAGGTGGCCGGTGCCCTTCCACGGATCGTTGGTGACATAGGTGTCGCCTTCGAACATCTCCTCGCGCGGGATCTCGCCCATGAAATGCAGCACGGCCTCGGCCATGGTGTTGACGTGACCCGGCGTGCCGGTGACGGCTTGCGCCAGCATCTGGCCGCGCGGGTCGAAGACGCCGGCGGACAGGTCGCCGGATTCGCGCACCGAGGTGGAGAAGGCGGTGCGCAGCAAGGTCAGCGCCTGTTCCTCCACCACCGAGATCAGCCGGTTCCACATCACCTGCATGCGGATTTCGGCGATGCTGCTGTTGCCGGACTTGCCCATGCCCTGGTCGTTCATGCCGGGTTGCCTTTGCGCATCAGAAGGATGGAACCGTCGCTCTGGACGACGGCGTCGAACGGCGTGGTGACGACGGTGGAGGTCTCGCGCTCGACGATGACCGCCGGGCCGACGATGCGGTCGCCGGCTGCCAGCGTGTCGCGTTCGACGATGGAATAGGTCCGGACGGCGCCTGCGGCGGGATCGAACACGGGACGTGTGACGGCCGGCTGCACGGCGCGTTCACCGGTGGCCAGTTGGTGACGCTCGACAGCCGGCCGTTCGTCGGTCGCCTTGACCGACCAGGTGACGATTTCGATCTCCAGTCCGTCGAGCCCGTCGATGGCGCGACCGAAGAAGCGCTCGTAGTTGGCGCGGAACAGGGTCTCGATCTCGCAGGCGGCGTCCGCGCCGAACGGCCTGTCGGGGAGGGGGACGGGAATCTCCCAGCCTTGCCCGGCATAGCGCATGAAGGCGGTGATCTCGCAGCCGATGCGGCCGTCGGTGCCGGCGCGCACGAAGCTTTCGGCCGAAGCCTTGAGTTCGGCGAGCAGGGCGTTCGCATCGGCGGCGTCGAATTGCGACAGGCGGGTCAGCCGCGAGGCCAGCGCCTCGTAGCCGAAGGGCGCCTTCAGGAAGCCGATGGCCGAGCCGACGCCGGCGCCCTGAGGCACCAGGCACCGGTCGATGCCGAGCTTCTCGCACAGACGCGCCGCGTGCAGGGGGGCAGCACCGCCGAAGGCGATCATCAGATTGTCGGAGATGTTCTTGCCGTTCTCGACGGCATGGACGCGCGCGGCGTTGGCCATGTTCTCGTCGACCACCTCGCAGATGCCGAAGGCGGCCGAGGGCGCGTCGAGGGAAAGCCGTTCGCCGACATCGCGCAGGATCGCGCGTTGCGAGGCGCCGGCATCGAGCCTGATGGCGCCGCCGGCGAAGTTTTCGGGATCGAGCTTGCCGAGCACGAGGTCGGCGTCGGTGATCGCCGGGCGCTCGCCGCCGCGGCCGTAGCAGGCGGGGCCGGGCTCGGAGCCGGCGCTTTCCGGGCCGGTCTGGATGCGGCCCATGGCGTCGACCCATGCGATAGAGCCGCCGCCGGCGCCGATCTCGATCATCTCGATGACCGGAATGGAGATCGGCATGCCTGACCCCTTGGAGAAGCGATAGGTGCGCGCCACCTCGAAGGTGCGGGCAGTGCGCGGCGCGAAGTCCTCGATCAGGCAGATTTTCGCGGTCGTGCCGCCCATGTCGTAGGAGACGACCTTCTCCAGCCCGAAGCGGCGGGCGATGTCGGCGGCGAAGATGGCACCGCCGGCCGGGCCTGACTCGACCAGCCGAACGGGAAATTCCGAGGCTGTCTCGACCGAGATCAGGCCGCCACCGGAATGGATCATGAAGACAGGGCAGTCGGCGCCCATCTCCTTCAGCCGCACCTGCAGGCGGGCGAGATAGGTTGCCATCTGCGGGCGGACGTAGGCGTTGGCGCAGACCGTGTTGAAGCGCTCGAACTCGCGCATCTGCGGCGAGACTTCCGCGCTGATCGAGATCGGAACGTCGATCTTCGCCGCGAGGATTTCGCGGGCGCGGCGCTCATGCGCCGGGTTGGCGTAGGCGTGGATGAAGCCGATGGCGACGGCGCCGAAGCCGCCGGCGGCGATCTCGTCGGCGAGTTCTTCCAGCCGCGCCTCGTCCAGCGGCTGCAATTCCTGCCCCTCGGCGCCGATGCGGCCCTTGACGGTGAAGCGGTGTTCGCGCGGGATCAGCGGCGTCGGCAGTTTGAGATTCAGGTCGTACTGCTCGAAGCGGTTTTCCGTCCGCATCTCGATCACGTCGCGGAAGCCTTCTGTCGTGACCAGCGCCGTCCTGGCGCCGCGCCGCTCGATCAGCGCGTTGGTGGCGAGTGTCGTGCCGTGGATGACGATGCCGATGTCGGATGCCGGGATGCCTGCCTCGCGCGTCACGACCGCGATGCCGTCGAGGATCGCCTGCTCGGGCGCCGCATAGTTGGTCAGCACCTTGGTCGAGAAGATCCGGCCGCCGAGGTCTAGCGCGATGTCGGTGAACGTCCCGCCGATGTCTGCGCCGAGGCGAACGTCCTCTTTCCTGTAGCTCATGGTCGAACCTGTCTTCGCACCTGAATCCGGCCTCGGGCCGAACACGAATCCCAGCCTTGCCGGTTTTGTCGCCCGTCGCGACCGTGCACTGTGCCGGGCCGCGACGAAACGAAGAAATACCGGCTATTCGAAAGTTTTTCTTTCTTCTTTTGCCTTCAGAAGAACGCCGGGGTTCATCAGCCCCGATGGGTCGAGCGCGTCTTTCAGTCGAGCCATCAAATCCCTTTCGGCCGCGCTGCGAAGGTCGTCGGCGAGCGCGATCTTGCTGCGCCCCAGCCCATGCTCGGCGGCGAAGGAGCCGCCCATCCCGGTCGCCAGCGCCGCCAGCGCCCGGCCGATCTCGTCCGCCTTACCGTCGAAGCCTTCCTGTCCCTCGGGCGGCGACAGGTTGTAATGGATGTTGCCGTCGCCGAGATGGCCGAACGGGTTGACGCGCACGTCCGGCAGGATGCCGTAGCAGGCCTCGCGACCCGCTGCGATGAACGCGGCGAGCTTGCCCGGCGGGACGGAAATATCGTGCTTGAGCTGTTGGCCTTCCAGCCGCTGTCCTTCCGGCTGCTCCTCGCGCAGCCGCCAGAAATGGGCGCGCTGCGCATCCGACATCGCCAGTGCGCCGTCCGCGACCAGTTCCTGTTCCATGCCGTGTTCGAGGGCGGACGAGAGGATGTCGTCCAGCGGTACGCGCGGCGAACCCGATGCCAGCTCGACCAGCAAATAGATGGGGCCGCGCGCGCCGAGCGGAAAGGCAAGGTCGGGCAGGTGTTTCAGGGCAAGCTCCAGCCCCTGGTCGCAGAAGAATTCGACGCCGGACAGGAATTCACCCGCCTCGCGGCGCAGTACGGTGCCGAAGGTGACGGCGGCGGCGAAGTCCGGCAATACCAGAAGCGCGGTCGCCCGCTGCCTCGGCGCCGGATGGAGCTTGAGCACCGCGCGCGTGACGATGCCCAAAGTGCCTTCGGCGCCGCAGAACAGTTTCCGCAGCTGGTAGCCGGCATTGTCCTTCTGCACGGCGCGCAGGCCGTTCCAGATCGTGCCGTCGGGCAGCACCACTTCCAGGCCGAGCACGAGGTCCTGCATCATGCCATAGCGGAAAGCGTGGCTGCCGCCGGCGTTGGTGCCGATCAGGCCGCCGATGCGGGCGCTGCCTTCGGCGCCGAGATGCAGGGGAAAGATGAGCCCGTGAGGCTCCAGCGCCTCGTGCAGCGAGGCCAGCACCGCGCCTGCCTCGACGAGGATCGAGCCGCTGTCGGGGTCAGGCTCGCCGATCGCTGCCATGCGCGACAGCGACACGACGACCGTGTCCGGCGTCACGGCGACGGCACCGCCGCATAAGCCGGTGTTGCCGCCTTGCGGGACGATGGCGGCGCCTGCCTGCCGGCAGATGCGCACGACCTCGGCGACCTCTTGCGTTCCTGCCGGCCTTGCGACGCCGAGCGGTTCGACGCCATAGCGGTCCAGCCAGTCGCGGGTGTAGGGGGCGGTGTCGGGGGGCGAAAGCCACCCTTTGGCGCCGAGGGCGGCGGACAGCACCGCAGCGGTATCGGTCATCGCAAAGCTCTCCAGTCCGTGTGCTACCGCTCGCCCACGGCCATGCGCCGTTCCAGATAGGCGCCGTAGCGGGACAGGCTGAAGACGAAGACGAAGTAGATCAGCGCGATGAAGACGTAAAC
>JBQCHN010000088.1:0-15271 GCA_051954615.1 Mesorhizobium sp.
CCCCCGCCCGCCCCCCCACCCCGGCGCCCCGTTGCAAACTACTTCGGCCCCCCGGGGGGCCCCACCCTGGTCCCCCCCGGGGGGGCCCCCCCCGCCCCCCACGACTTTTTGAAGCTCCTGAAAACCAGAACGCTGCCGCAAAAGCCGTAGCGCGTGAGATTTTCCATGATCGAGAAGCACGTCGAAGGCAGCAGCCTCATCCTCACCCTGACCGATCCGCGCAGACGCAATCCGATATCCGGGAAGCTTGTCAGGCAATTGCTAGCCGAACTCGATAGCGCAGCAACCGACGGCGGCATTCGCGCCGTCGTGATCACCGGAGCGGGCGGCAACTTCTGCGCCGGCGGCGACTTCGACGACATGCCCGAAAGGACGCTTGCCGAATGGCACGATCATTTCGAGAATCTGATGCGGTTCGTTCGCCGAATCGTTTCCTATCCCAAGGCCACCGTCGCTGCGGTGGAAGGCTGGGCGGCGGGCGCCGGCCTTTCGCTTGCTTCTTGCTGCGATGTGGTGGTGGCCGCCGAAGACGCCCGCTTCGCCTATGCTTTCGACAAAATCGGCGTCCTGCCGGACCTGGGATTGATCCATACCTTGCCCATGCGGGTCGGCTTGAGGCGGGCTCGGCAGATCATGATCTGGGGCGAGAAACTGGATGCCGCCACCGCAAAAGCCGACGGCCTGGTCGATCGTCTCGCCCCGAAGGGACAGGCGCTCGCCGAAGCCCTGAGGATCGCTGCCAACGCTGCGGCCGCAGCTCCCCTTCCCGTCGCATACGTCAAACGTTTCCTGACCGAGAACATGGAGCGTGCGCTCGATTTCGAGATTGCCACTGCGCCGGTCCTGTTCCGGACGGCCGATCACGCCGAGGGGAAAGCCGCCTTTCTGGAAAAGCGCCCGCCGGTTTTCACAGGCGCCTGAACCGCTGCACCGGAGTCAGGCGGACGCCGCCGGCCAGCGCCATGTTCTTGCGAAGGCCTACTGCAGCTTCGCATGGCCTCCGTTGACCACGACCAGATTTCCGCGCTCGAGTGCGCTGCAGCGGAAATAAACGTCCCCGGAGTTTTCGCGCCAGATGTCGGTGCGAATGGTCTCGCCGGGATAGACGGGAGCGGTGAAACGGCCGCGCATCGATTTTATCGCCGCCGCTTCGTAGTCGCAGACGGTCGCCAGAAGCGCGTGGCAGGCCACTCCATAGGTGCACAGGCCGTGCAGGATCGGCCGCTCGAAGCCGGAACTCGTCGCCACCTCCGGCTCGATGTGCAGCGGATTGTAGTCTCCGTTCAGGCGATAGATGAGTGCAGCCTGTGGCAGGGTCGGCAAATCCAGCGAAACATCGGGATCGCGCGAAGGCAGATCCACGACCGGGCGCCTCGGCCCCGCCGGACCTCCGAAGCCGCCGTTCGTGCGCATGAAGGCCGTGGCATAGACGGAGGCGATCAGCGCATCCGTTTCGGCATCATGAAGGTCGTTGCGGGTCGTCATGATGGCGCCCTTGCCCTCGCCGCGATCCACCAGGGTCTCCACCTTCATGCGGCCCTTCATGGTCGCCTCTGCAGGCAGCGGGCTGTGCAGAACCACTTCCTGCTCGCCGTGCAGCGAATTGGCCCAGTCGATGCCGGTATCGGGATGCCGGACCCAGAAGCCGGGATTGGCGATCACCGAAGCCATCGTCGGCACCGCCTGGATTTGCGGCTCGTAGACATAACCCAGCTGCTTGTGCGAAAGCGGATCGGTGCCGAACCCGATGCTCAAAGCGTAGAGCGAAGTATCCTGCCATCGATAGCTATGCGTTATTTCTTCGAACTTCCAGTTCAGCAGCTTTTCGAAGACGATTGCCATGTCTGTCAGACCTCCAAAGTAATGACAGGCGTCGATGCGCCTCTTGATCCATAGGCCAGCGGGTATCGGGCAGGTCGAGCCGACCGCCGAAAACACCGCCCGGTATTGAGGAATCGTCGGCCGCTTGGCGACGCCCCGCCGCCTGCCATTTTGCGCGGGCGGCATCGCCGCCCCACCCAAAACCACCAACGGCGCGCTGCCCTTGCAAGCGCGCCATGCCCCGGCTCTAGAAGCTTACGGTAAAACCGTGCTTCCTGGCCGCCGCACCGACAAGGCTCTTATTCTGCTCGAATGCGTTCTCCATGAACAAGACGTCCTTGTGGGGATCGATACCGGCGAAATGCGCCGCAACGGCATCCGGCGTCCGCTCGTCATCGCCGAAATAGGCGGGTTGGGTCTCATGCAGGAGGATGCGCGCGAAGCTGCCGGCCGAAGCGCTGAGGATAAAGCGCGAGGGACCATCCTCACTGAGCAGGTAGAGTACGCCTGGCGTGATGGCTTCAGGGCGCATCAGCGCCTCGGCATCCTGCGGCAGCAGGCCTTCGGTCATGCGCGTCACGGCCGAGGGCGCCAGCATCGTCACCCGTATGTCGTTCTTGGTGCCTTCGAGGTGCAGTACGTTCATCAAACCCAGCATGCCGCTCTTGGCGACCGCGTAATTCGCCTGCCCGAAATTGCCATAGAGACCGGAGGTCGAGGACGTCAGCAGGATGCGGCCGTAGTTCTGCTCGCGCATGATCGGCCAGACCGCCTTGCAGCAGACCACGGTCCCGGTCATATGGACGTCCATGACCTTGCGATAATCCTCCAGGGTCATCTTGGCGAAAGTCTTGTCGCGCAGGATGCCGGCGTTGTTGAGCAGGATGTCCACCCGCCCCCAAGCATCCATGGCGCGAGCGACCATCGCCGCGACCTGCTCTTCGTTCGACACATCGGCGCCGTCAGCGATCGCCTCGCCGCCGCCGGCGACGATTTCGTCGACGACGGCCTGCGCGATCGTAGACGACGCGCCCGTGCCGTTGGTGGCGCTGCCGAGGTCGTTCACCACCACCTTCGCCCCGAGAGCGGCAAGGCCGAGTGCGTGCGACTTGCCCAAACCGTTGCCGGCCCCGGTGACGATCGCGACACGCCCATCGAATCGAATGGTCATTTATCTCTCTCCGTAGCTGGAACGACGTTCGCGCAAGAACGCATGGATTCGTTGAGTGAAGAATTGAAAGTGATACTCATTTACATGCGACCAAAAGGACGTCAACGGCGTCGCGCCTCAAATTCGCAGCACCAATCGAACCAGACACTGTGCTTTGCCGAGGCAGTTGGCCAGCCGCGACAGCGGGATTGCCACTCTTTTTCAAGCATATGAAAAATATAGTTTCATCGTGATACTCAACACTGGAATAGCTGGGGAACCCGCCAAACCGGCGTCATCCCGGTGACCGTTGCCGTTGTGGACAATCACTCTGCCCGTACCGACCAGATCGTTGACAAGCCAAAAGTGAGTGATACACACTAATAGTTGCCCGCCGTCACTTGTCGGCCAAGCGCGGAGGAGGCGCTTTCCATGTACCTGACGCAATCCTTCCGCCGCGCCGCGCAGCTTGGGGGCGCCAAGACCGCTGTCGTCGACGGCGAGGAGCGGAGGAGCTGGAACGAGGTCGAGATGCGCGTGCGGCGCCTCGCCAGCGCCCTGGCGGGGCTGGGTGTCGGCAAGGGCGATCGCGTCCTGATCCTGGCGATGAATTCGGGCCGCTATCTCGAAGTCTACTACGCCTGCTTCTGGCTCGGCGCGGTCTGCGTACCGATCAGCACGCGCTGGGTTCTCGACGAATTGTCCTACGCCGTGGAGGATTCCGAGCCGAGCGTCTTCCTCGTCGATCCCGCGATGCGGGACAAGGCGCTCGCCCTGCGCGACCGTGGAGAACTCGATATTCCGATCATTGAAGTCAGCCCGCTGCCGCCGCCAGTCGCGGGCCTGCTCGACTACGAACGGCTGATCGAACAGGCCGAGCCGCGCGACGCCCTCTCGGTCAGCGGCGATACCATGGCAATGATCTGCTACACGGGCGGCACGACGGGGAAGGCGAAAGGCGTGATGCTGTCGCACCTCGCCATCTGGTCGAGCGCCCTCGCCTTCGGCCTGGAGGTGCGCGACCTTTCGAGCGAATCGACGGTGACGCTCCTTGTCATGCCGCTTTTCCATATCGGGGGCGTCCAGACGATGTTCTCGACCGTGATCGGCGGCGGCTGCAACATCTTCCGGCCCACCTTCGATGCCGTCGGCTTTCTGGAAACGGTGCAGCGCGAGAAGGTGACGCATACCGTCCTGGTGCCGACGATGGTGCGCATGCTCATCGATCTGCCCGACCTCGCAACCTATGACGTCTCGTCCCTCAAGGTCCTTACCTATGGGGCGGCACCGATGTCGCAGGCTCAGATCGAAGAGACGCTGCGAAAGCTACCGGGGATCAACCTCCAGCAAGGTTATGGCCAGACCGAGCTGGCGCCCTACATCTCGGCGCTCAAGGCTGACGAGCATCGACTCGACGGACCGCATACGGAACGGCTGCGCTCGGCCGGCAGGGCCAGCGTCTGCTGCGAGGTCATCATCGCCGATCCGGACGGCAGGGAAGTGCCGCGCGGCGCGCTGGGCGAAATCCTGGTGCGCGGCCCAAACGTCATGCTCGGCTACTGGCGCAAGCCGCAAGAGACCGCCAGTACGCTGATCGACGGCTGGGTGCACACCGGCGACGCCGGCTACATGGATGAGGACGGCTTCATCTTCATCATCGATCGGCTGAAGGACATGATCGTGTCCGGCGGCGAGAACATCTATTCGAGCGAGGTCGAGAATGCACTGGCCTCGCATCCAGCTGTCGCCACCGGCGTCGTCATCGGCGTGCCGCACGAGCGCTGGGGCGAGGCCGTGCATGCCATCGTGGTGTTGCGCAAGGGACATGAGGCGAACGCCCAGGACCTGATCGACCACTGCCGGGCGCAGATCGCCGGCTACAAATGCCCGCGCTCGGTCGAGTTTCGCGACCAGCCGCTGCCAATTTCAGGGGCCGGCAAGATTCTCAAACGCGAACTGCGCAAACCCTACTGGGAGGGTCGGGCATCCGCCGTCGTCTGAGAGCGGGCATGAAACATCCCCGCCGCTTCCGTCCGTGCAAACCTTCCCCCGAGGCCCCGCTATGGGAATAGCCAGACTTCTGATCGCCAACCGCGGCGAGATCGCGATCCGGATCGCGCGGGCGACCTCGGAGCTCGGCATCGAAACCGTGGCCATCTACACGCGCGACGACGAGCGCTCCCTGCATGTCAGGCGCGCCGACCATGCGCTCCTCCTGCCCGGACGGGGAGCGGCCGGATATCTCGACATCGATGCCGTCGTGGCCCTTGCACGCGAATCCAACTGCGACGCGGTTCATCCGGGATATGGGTTTTTGGCAGAGAACGCAGCCTTCGCGCGTGCGCTAAAGGTCGCCGGCATCGGCTTCGTAGGTCCTAGCCCGGAGGCGCTCGATCTCTTCGGCGACAAGGCCAGGGCAAGGGAATTCGCCGAAACGTGCTCTGTGCCGGTGGCGAGCGGCACGAGCGCCGGAACGACGTTCGAAGAGGCCAGTGCCTTCCTTGCCTCCCTTCCGGCGGGCGACGGAGTTCTGGTCAAGGCGGCGGCGGGCGGCGGCGGACGCGGCATGCGACTGGTGACGAACCCGGCCGAACTGCAGGAAGCGATGGCCCGTTGCCGTTCCGAAGCCATGGCGGCGTTCGGCGACGACGCGCTCTATGTCGAACGCTTCATGCCTGGCGCACGCCACATCGAGGTCCAGATTGCCGGTGACGGCACCGGCACGGTCGTCGATCTCGGCGAACGCGATTGCACGCTCCAGCGCCGCTATCAAAAACTGGTGGAGTATGCGCCCAGCCCGACGCTCGCAGAAAGCCTTCGCCCGCAACTCGGGAACGCGGCAAGGACGATGGCCTCGCAGGCCCGTTTCGCCGGTCTCGGAACATTCGAATTCCTCGTTTCGGCGGACGGCCGCAGCGATTTCATCTTCATCGAATGCAATCCGCGCATCCAGGTCGAGCATACCGTCACGGAAGAGGTGACCGGCGTCGACCTGGTCAAGCTGCAATTGCAGTTGGCCTGCGGCGAGCGGCTTGCTGACCTGGGCTTGACGCCGGAGGCGCCGCCACAGCCAAACGGCTTCGCGCTGCAATTGCGCATAAACATGGAGACGCTCTCGGCGGACGGAACCGTCGTCCCCTCGCTCGGGCGCCTGGATGCCTTCGACCTTCCGGGCGGCCCCGGCGTGCGCGTGGACAGCCACGGCTACGCCGGATACGAGAACGGCGTTGGCTTCGATTCCCTGCTGGCCAAACTGATCGTCCATGCGCCTTCCTTTGCGGTTGCGCTGGAGCGGGCGCGCCGCGCGCTGGCCGAGTTCAGGATCGCCGGGGTCGACACGAACGTGGACTTCCTGCGCAGCCTGCTGGACCACCCGTCGGTTCGTAACAACGACGTTCACACGCGCTTTGTCGAGGAACATCTGGCCGAGTTCGGCCCACTGGAAGACGCCCGCGACATAAATTTCGGCGTTGCCGGCCCGGTCGAGGTCGCAAACAGCAGCCGTACCGAACCGGCAGGTCCGCCGAACACCTTCGCCTTGAGGGCGCCGATGCCGGGGCTGGTCGTCGCCATTCCCGCGCAGGAAGGCGAGGCCGTGACCAGCGCAACGGAAGCCTTGGTAGTCGAGGCGATGAAGTCCGAATTCGTCGTCAACCCGCCGGGCGCCGGCGTGCTTCGGTCCATCGTCGTCGAGGTCGGCCAACTGGTCCGCGGAGGCGACATCGTCGCCTTCATCGAGCCGGCGGCCGAAGACGAAGCGACGCAAAGCGTCGAGCAGGCACAAGACCTGGATGCCATCCGGCCGGATCTCGCCGAGGTTCTCGAGCGCAGACAGGAAATTTCCGATGCAGGCCGACCGGAAGCCGTGGCCAGGCGCCGCGCCAAGGGCGGACGCATGGCGCGTGAAAACATCGAAGACCTGTGCGATCCGGAAAGCTTCCTCGAATACGGCCCATTGATCGTCGCCATGCAGCGCGGCCGCCGCCCCATGGAAGAACTCAAGCGGCTCAGCCCGGCGGACGGAATGATCGCCGGCTTCGGCAACGTCAACGGCGCCCTGTTCGGCGCGAAGCGCTCGCGATGCGCGGTGCTCGCCTACGACTACACCGTCTTCGCTGGAACGCAGGGCTTCCAGGCTCACGAAAAGAAGGATCGCCTGTTCAGCCTCGTCGAACGCCTTGAGACGCCGCTGGTCATGTTCACCGAGGGTGGCGGCGGCCGGCCCGGCGACACGGATTTCCTCGGCGCCGCCGGCCTGAACCTGCCGACATTCTGGCATTTCGGCCGTCTGAGCGCCAAGGTCCCGATCGTCGGTATCGCATCCGGACGATGTTTCGCCGGCAACGCGGCCCTTCTCGGCGGCTGCGACGTCATCATCGCGACGCGCAATTCGTCGATCGGCATGGCCGGCCCCGCCATGATCGAGGCGGCAGGCCTCGGCGCCTGCACGCCCGAGCAGGTCGGCCCCGTCTCCGTCCAGGCTCCCAACGGCGTCATCGACATCGTCGTCGAGGACGAGGCCGAAGCGGTCGGCGTCGCGAAGCACTATCTGTCCTTTTTCCAGGGTGACGTCGCCGAGTGGAGTTGCCCTGACCAGCGCCTGCTCCGGCGGATGATCCCGGAAAACAGGCTGCGCGGCTACGACATCAGACAGGTACTCGCCACGCTTGCCGACACCGGCAGCCTGCTCGAGCTTCGAAGCGCCTTCGCACCGGGCATGATCACCGCGCTGATGCGCGTGGAAGGCCGTCCGATCGGGGTCATCGCCAACAACCCGCTCCATCTCGGCGGTGCCATCGACGCGCCCGGTGCCGACAAGGCCGCGCGCTTCATGCAGCTGTGCGACGCCTTCGACATCCCGCTTCTGTCGCTTTCCGACACGCCGGGTTTCATGGTCGGCCCGGAGTCAGAACGCACGGCGACCGTCCGACACTTTTCCCGCCTCTTCGTGATCGGCGCCAACCTGTCGGTGCCGATGATGGTGGTGGTGTTGCGCAAGGCCTACGGCCTTGGCGCGCAGGCGATGGCTGGCGGCACCTACGGCTTTCCGGTCCTGTCGGTGTCCTGGCCGACGGGGGAAATGGGCCCGATGGGACTGGAAGGAGCCGTGCAACTTGCCTATCGCAAGGAGCTGGCAGCCATCGCCGATCCACAGCAGCGACAGGCGCGATATCAAGCCTATGTCGCCGACATGTATCGCCAGGGCAAGGCGATGAACGCCGCATCCTACATGGAGATCGACGATGTGATCGACCCTGCCGAAACCCGCCGCTGGCTGATGCACGGGCTGCTGACAGCCCCTGGGCGCAGCGCCGGTTCCGGCAAGAAACGCGCCTTCATCGATGCCTGGTGAGAAGCGAGATTCCATCGACATGGAAACCGCACCTGCCAATCTTGTCCGCCGGCGGCCCATGGCCCAATACAGGCACGAGGAAGTGCCCCGCAGCCCGAAGACGGGCATCGATCGGGATGCCGACGCTTCTTCCGCATCCAATCACGGCAACCGCGCAACCTGCCCCGTCAGTCGCGCACAACGGTCTCAGTAGGAAAACGAATGGTCGATGACGCGTATATCGTAGGTATTCACGAACACCCGACGCGGCTGGCGACGGACCTGTCGATTCCGCAGCTTCACGCCGAGGCGGCGTTCGCGGCCCTCGACGATGCCGGCCTCTCCATCTCGGACGTCGACGCCTATTACTGCGCGGGCGACGCGACGGGCCTCGGCCCGTTGCCGATGACGAATTATCTCAACATCACGCCGACCCATTTCGATTCCACCGATGTCGGCGGCTCGAGCTACCTCGCGCATGTCGCCCATGCGCGCGACGCCATACGCGCCGGACGCTGCGACGTCGCGCTGATCACCTGCGGCGGCAGACCGCGCGCCGCGCGGGCTGCGGTCAAGCCGGTCGGCTCGGACGAGATGTCGGAGCCGGACGCCCAGTTCGAGGTTCCCTACAACACCAACGTCGTCGCCTTCTACGCAATGGCTGCTGCCCGCCACATGCACGAGTTCGGCACCACCAGCGAACAGCTCGCCTGGATCAAGGTGGCAGCCTCGCAGCATGCCCAGCACAATCCTCACGCCATGCTGCGCAAACCCGTGACCGTCGACGACGTGCTCGGCTCGCCGCTGGTCGCCAGTCCGCTGCACCGGCTGGACTGCTGCGTCGTCAGCGACGGCGGCGCCGCAGTCATCGTCGCGCGTCCCGAGATCGCCAAGTCCCTGAAGCGGCCGCTTGTGAAGGTCGCGGGCGCCGGAGAGGCGATCCAGCACATGGGTGCCGGCGATCCCAAGCTGACCAGCACCGCCACCTCGGTCTCGGGTCCGAGGGCGTTCGCAGACGCCCGGCGCAGTCCCGCCGACATCAAGTACGTCTCCATCTACGACAGCTTCACCATCACCGTGCTGCTCCAGCTCGAAGACCTGGGCTTCTGCAAGAAGGGCGAAGGCGGACGGTTCGTCGCCGACGGCAATCTGATCTCAGGCGTCGGCGCGCTCCCCTTCAACACCGACGGCGGCGGCCTGTGCAACAATCACATGGCCAACCGCGGCGGCATCACCAAGATCATCGAAGCCGTGCGCCAGGTGCGTGGAGAAGCGCACGAGGCCGTGCAGGTGAAGAATTGCGACATCGCGCTGGCCAATGGCATCGGCGCAATCATCGGCAGCCGCCACGCTGCCTGCACGCTCATCCTGGAAAGGGAATAGACCTATGTCGGATAGCCGGCCATCGCCGATCCCCAGTCCGCAGACGCAGCAATTCTGGGACGCCGCCGCCCAAAAGACCTTCCTGGTCCCGAAATGCCGGAGCTGTGGAAAGGCGCACTGGTATCCTCGCCCGTTCTGCCCGCATTGTCACAGCAAGGACGTGGCGCTGGAGCCGGCTTCTGGGCGCGCAAGCGTCTACAGCTTCACCGTGGTCGGGAAGGAGCAGCAGCAGATTGTCGCCTATGCTCAGCTCGACGAGGGCCCCATCATGCTCACCAGTATCGTCGAGACTGACCCTGCCACCCTTTCGATCGGCAGTCGGCTGGAGGTGACGTTCGACGCAAGCGAGAACGGAATGCCCGTTCCCGTTTTCAGGAGTGCTTGAAACCGGGAGAGCGAGGTCGTTTCGCCCTATCGATCCATCGCAAATCATTATTTGGACGATCGAAGGGCCTTGCTTACTGAATTGCCTTGGCTATCCCGACCACTGCCATAGGGAACGGATGCGCCAAGGTTTCCAGCGGTTCGCCGGCACGGATGCCGATGAACCGAGGGAGGAGAAAAGCCGACGAGACCGAACCCGACAAGGGGCGCAAATCTCGAGGCGAAAGATTGGACGTGGCGGGAGGAAACCATTGGAGGCAACAGGCGACATCGTGCTCGAAACGCGCGGCCTGACGAAGAGCTTCGGCGGGTTCGTCGCGGTCAGTGATGTCGACCTGCGCGTCAAACGCGGCACCATCCATGCCCTTATCGGCCCCAACGGCGCGGGCAAGACCACGGTCTTCAACCTGTTGACCAAGTTCATCGCGCCGACGCAAGGCACCATCCTGTTCGAGGGAAACGACATCACAGGCACCCGGGCCGCGGACGTCGCAAGACTGGGCATCGTGCGCTCGTTCCAGATATCGGCGGTGTTCCCCAGCCTGACCGTTCTGGAGAACGTGCGCGTTGCCCTGCAACGCAAGCTCGGCACCACCTTCCACTTCTGGAAGAGCGAGCGAAGCCTTGACGTGCTTCAGCAACGGGCGGTGGAACTGGTGGAAGCGGTGAACCTGTCGCCCTGGGCTGACCGCGTGGCCGGCGAACTGCCCTACGGCCGCAAGCGCGCGCTGGAACTGGCCACCACGCTGGCGCTGGACCCACGTGTCATGCTGCTCGACGAGCCGATGGCGGGAATGGGGCGGGAGGACATCGAAGTCATCGCGCAACTGATCAAGCGGGTGTCGAAGGACCGCACCGTTCTGATGGTCGAGCACAATCTGTCCGTCGTCTCCACGATATCGGACACGATCACCGTTCTGAGGCGCGGGAAGATTCTTGCGGAAGGCCCCTATTCGAGCGTTTCCGCCAATCCGGAAGTGATGGAAGCCTATCTTGGCACGAAAGGACGCGCCCATGCCTGACAGCGCGCAGGGCATGTCCATGCTCAAGGTCGCCGACCTGCATGCCTACTACGGCGAAAGCCATGTGCTGCACGGGATCAACTTCGAGGTCCGGCAGGGCGAGGTCGTCACCCTGCTCGGCCGCAACGGCGCCGGCAAGACCAGCACCATGCGGTCGATCCTGGGCATTCTGGCCAAGCGTACGGGATCGATCCGGTTCCGCGACGTCGAGTTGCTCAGGATGGCTCCTCACAACATTCCCCGGCTCGGCATCGCCTACGTGCCGGAGGAGCGCGGGATATTCTCCTCGCTCAACGTCGTGGAGAACCTGTTCCTGCCACCGGTGGTCAAGAAGGGCGGCATGGACGCCGACCAGATCTACGCCCTGTTCCCCAACCTGAAGGGACGCGACACCACCCAGGGCACCCGCTTGTCGGGCGGCGAGCAGCAGATGCTGGCGATCGCACGCATCCTGCGGACCGGCGCTGAACTGATCCTGCTCGATGAACCCACCGAAGGGCTGGCACCGGTCATCATAGAGCAGATCGGCACGGCGCTCCTCACGCTCAAGCAGCGCGGATTCACGATCCTGATGGTGGAGCAGAATTTCCATTTCGCCTCCGGCATCGCCGACCGTCACTACGTGATGGAGGAGGGGCACATCGTCGACATGATCCTCAACGAGGACATCGGCGCCAAACAGGGACAGTTGAATCAGTATCTCGGCCTGTGACGCTGATCTTTAGGGGAACGCGACAATGACGATCCTGGGCATCCCGATGCAGGCTCTGTTCGGCCAGCTCATGCTGGGCCTCATCAACGGCTCCTTCTATGCGATGCTGAGCCTCGGTCTCGCGGTCATCTTCGGCATGCTGCGGGTGGTGAATATGGCCCATGGCGCCTTCTACATGCTGGGCGCGTTCTTTGCCTGGATGGCGCTGACATACCTCGGCCTGCCGTACTGGGCGGCGCTGTTCCTGGCGCCGATCGCGGTCGGCGCAATCGGCATCGTCTTCGAGCGCACGCTGCTGCGCCATCTCTACCAGATCGATCATCTCTACGGGCTTCTGCTGACGTTCGGGCTGACGATGATCCTGGAGGGGCTATTGCGGGAAGGCTACGGCGTGTCCGGCCTGCCCTACCCCATACCGTCGGCCCTGAGCGGCGGACACAATCTCGGCTTCATGTACCTGCCTACCTATCGCGGCTGGGTCATCCTCGTCTCGCTGATCGTCTGCTTCGGAACCTGGTATGCGATCGAGTGCACGCGGCTCGGCTCGTATCTGCGCGCCGCCACCGAAAATCCGGCTCTGGTGCGCGCCTTCGGCATCAACGTCCCCTTGATGCTCACGCTCACCTATGCCGGCGGGGTGGCGCTGGCGGGGTTCGCCGGCGTCCTTGCCGCACCGATCTACCAGGTGAGCCCGACGATGGGATCGAACCTCGCCATCGTGGTGTTCGCCGTCGTCGTCATTGGCGGCATGGGATCGATCTTCGGCGCGATCGTCACCGGCCTTGGCCTCGGCCTCATCGAGGGCCTTACCAAGGTCCTCTATCCCGAGGCGTCGAACGTCATAATCTTCATCACCATGGCCATCGTCCTGGTGTTGAAGCCCGCAGGCTTGTTCGGACAGGAGAGCTGACCTTATGACTTCCCTTTCCGCGTCCGCCACCAGCCCTTCCACCACGCGCAAGACCCGCAACGTCGTCCTGTTCGGCGTCCTCCTGGCCGCGGCGCTCTTCGCGCCGCTCGTTATCTACCCCATCTTCCTGATGAAGGTGTTCTGCTTCGCGCTGTTCGCCTGCGCCTTCAACCTGCTCATCGGCTATGCGGGGTTGCTGTCGTTCGGCCATGCCGCCTTCTTCGGCAGTGCCGCCTACATCACCGGCCATGCGGTAAAGGTCTGGGGTGTTCCTCCAGAAATCGGGATCCTGCTCGGCGTCCTGAACTCACTCGCGCTGGGCGCCGTCTTCGGCTTCATCGCCATTCGCCGGCAAGGCATCTACTTCGCGATGATCACGCTCGCCATATCGCAGCTCGTCTACTTCATGGCACTGCAGATGCCGTTCACCCATGGCGAAGACGGCATTCAGGGCATCCCGCGCGGCCATCTCTTCGGCTTCATCGATCTGAACAACAAGTGGGCAATGTACTACATGGTGCTGGCGGTCTTCGTTTTCGGCTTCGCCCTGATCTGGCGGACCGTGCATTCCCCCTTCGGCCACACGTTGAACGCCATCCGAGACAACGAGCCGCGCATGATCTCGCTCGGCTATCGCACCGAGCGCTACAAGCTCGTCGCCTTCATCCTTTCGGCAGGCCTTTCGGGTCTCGCCGGCTCCACCAAAACCCTGGTCTTCCAGCTGGCATCGCTGACCGACGTGACATGGCAGATGTCGGGAGAAGTCGTGCTGATGACGCTCGTCGGCGGAATGGGAACCCTGTTCGGACCGGTCGTGGGCGCCGCAGTGGTCCTGTCGCTCGAGAATTATCTCGCGGTGACGCGCCTGCCGGTCCCGGTGGTCATCGGCATCACATTCGTCGTCTGCGTCATGCTGTTCCGACGCGGAATCGTCGGCGAACTGAAACACTATCTCGATCGCCGTAAGCGCTAGCAGCGTCCCAGCGCTGCGTCTACCTGCGCGCGAATGACGTCAAACGGTCCCGAGAAACGCAAAATGGGCGGCGTTCGGAGGGGCGCAAATCATTCCCACTCGATGGTTCCAGGCGGCTTTGACGTCACGTCGTAGACGACGCGGTTGATGCCTTTCACCTCGTTGATGATGCGGGTGGCGGCGCGGCCGAGGAATTCCATGTCGTAGTGGTAGAAATCCGCCGTCATGCCGTCCACCGAGGTGACGGCGCGCAGCGCCAGCACGGAATCGTAGGTGCGGCCGTCGCCCATGACGCCGACCGTCTGCACCGGCAGCAGCACGGCGAAGGCCTGCCAGATGGCGTCGTAGAGGCCGGCCTTGCGGATCTCGTCGAGATAGATCGCGTCGGCCTCGCGCAGGATTTCCAGTTTCTCGCGCGTCACGCCGCCGGGGCAGCGGATGGCGAGGCCCGGGCCGGGGAAAGGATGGCGGCCGATGAAGCTGTCGGGCAGGCCGAGTTCCTTGCCCAGCGCACGGACCTCGTCCTTGAACAGTTCGCGCAGCGGCTCCACCAGCTTCATGTTCATGCGCTCGGGCAGGCCGCCGACATTGTGGTGCGACTTGATGGTCGACGACGTCGCGCCGGTGAAGGAGACGCTTTCGATGACGTCGGGATAGAGCGTGCCCTGCGCCAGGAAGTCGGCGCCGCCCAGCTTCTTCGCCTCGTCCTCGAAAACCTCGATGAACAGGCGGCCGATGGTCTTGCGCTTCTTCTCCGGGTCGCTCTCGCCTTCGAGCGCGGAGATGAACTTGTCCGAGGCGTCGACCAGGATGAGTGGCAGGTTGTAGTGCTGGCGGAACATAGCCACCACGTCGGCCGCTTCGTTTTTCCGCATCAGGCCGTGATCGACGAGGATGCAGGTGAGCTGGTCGCCGACCGCCTCGTGGATCAGAAGTGCTGCGACCGAGGAATCGACGCCCCCCGACAGCGCGCAGATCACCTTGCCCTTGCCGACCTGTCTGCGGATCGTTTCCACCGCCTGCTCGCGATAGGCGGCCATCGTCCAGTCCGAGCGCAGGCCGGCGATGTGGTGAACGAAATTCCGGAGCAGCTTGGCGCCGTCCGGCGTATGCACCACCTCGGGGTGGAACTGCACGGCGTAGAACTTCCGGCTCTCGTCGGCGATCGCGGCGAAGGGCGCGCCGGTGGAGGTGCCGACGACGCGGAAGCCGGGCGGCAGCGCGGTGACGCGGTCGCCGTGGCTCATCCACACCTGGTGGCGCGTCCCCTTGGGCCAGACGCCCTCGAACAGCGCGCTGTCGTCCTGGATATCGAGGAAGGCGCGGCCATATTCGCGATGGTGGCTGGACTCGACCTTGCCGCCCAGCTGGGCGCACATGGTCTGTTCGCCGTAGCAGATGCCGAGCACCGGGATGCCGGCCGAGAACACCGCGTCCGGCGCACGCGGACTGCCGATATCGACGGTGGAGTGAGGGCTGCCGGACAGGATGACGGCCTTCGGCTGGATGCGCTGGAAAGCCTCGGCGGCCGACTGGAACGGCACGACTTCGCAGTAGACGCCGGCCTCGCGCACCCGTCTTGCG
>JBQCHN010000089.1:0-3026 GCA_051954615.1 Mesorhizobium sp.
GGCGATTTCCGAGGCCAAGGCAAGGGGCTATCGCGATATCTTTGTCGGCTACGCCGATTGCGGCACCGGCGGCATGCTCGACACCGTCATCGAGAAACACGGCGTCGAGCGCATGGCCGGCCCGCATTGCTTCGCCTTCTACCAAGGCATGGAAGCCTACCGGAAAGTGGCGGAGGACGACATGATGTCGTTCTACATGACAGATTTCCTGTGCCGGCAGTTCGACGCCTTCTTCATGAAGCCGCTCGGCCTCGACAAGCATCCCGAACTGATCGCCGACTATTTCGGCAATTACGAGAAGCTGATCTATCTCGCCCAGACCGACGATCCCGAGCTCGACAAGGTGGCCAAGGACGCGGCCAGGCTGCTCGGCCTCACCTATGAACGCCGCCCGACCGGCTACGGCGATCTCGTCGGCGGGCTTGCGCGCGCTGCCGGCTCCGTGGCCTAATCGGCGCGCACGGCATTGGGCCGTGCGTTTTCGACGGGGAAATCCATGAAACCGCGCATCGCCTTCCTCGCCGCTCTTGTCGGGTCGCTGGCCGTATCACTGGCGGCCCCGGCTCTCGCCGACGGCGTCGTGCAAAAGCTGATGACGCCGTCCGACAAGGCCAGGCTGGAAAAATACGGCGAAACCCGCAAGACGGCCATCGCCGCGGCACAGAAGGGCGAACCCGCCGAGGTGAAGGAGTTCAACGCCGTCCTCGCGCGGCCGCTCGTCGCCTTCTCCGACAAGGACCTCACCGGCAACTGGAAATGCCGCACCATCAAGGCCGGCGGCGATTTCGGCGTCCTGGTCATCTACGGCTGGTTCAAATGCAAGGTCAGCGACGACGGGTCCGGCTGGGTGCTGGAGAAACTGACCGGCTCGCAGCGCACCAAAGGCCGCTTCTACGACGACAACGCCAAGCGGGCGATCTATCTCGGCAGCTTCTTCGTTGAAGGCGATCCGATCCTGCCCTATGGCAGCGGACCGAAGTCGGACCAGGTCGGCTATGCGTTCCGGACGGGTCCGAACGCCTGGCGCCTCGAACTGCCCGCGCCCTACTACGAATCGAACCTCGACATCCTCGAATTCAAGCGCTGAGCCATGAGCGAGATCGACCATCGCGCCGTCATAGCGGGCCTGCCGCCCGAAACCAGAAGGGGCCTGACGGAAAAAAGCGATACCCCCGGTCTCGTACGGCTGGCGGTGTATCTCTCCCTGATGGCGGCCCTGGCAATTCTGATCACTGTCAGGGTGCCGTTCTGGCCGCTTATGATGGTGCCGCAAGGTATCCTCATCGTCTTCCTGTTCACGCTGGTCCATGAGACCATTCACGGCACCGCGTTCCGTACGGATCGGCTGAACACCGTTCTGGCCAATGTCTCCGGTTTTCTGATCCTGTTGCCGCCGACATGGTTCCGCTATTTCCACTTCGCCCATCATCGCTACACCCACGATCCCGAAAACGATCCGGAGTTGATGAACCCGAAGCCCGAGACGCTGGCGCAATATCTCCTCTACCTTTCCGGTTGGGCTTACTGGAGCGGCATGGTCAGGACGATTGTCGTCAACGCGACCGGCGGGAACCATGACGTCTATGTTCCGGAACGGGGCCGCCCCAAGGTAGCGACCGAAGCCCGGCGGTATCTGGCCGGCTATGCGCTTGCGGCCGCCGTATCCCTCGTCCTCGGCACGCCGCTCCTTGTCTGGATATGGATCGTGCCGGCGCTGCTCGGCCAGCCCTTCCTGCGCGCTTACCTGCTTGCCGAACACACGCGCTGCCCGCACGTCGCCAACATGCTGGAGAACACGCGCACCACCTTTACGACCTCGCTGGTGCGCTTCGTGGCGTGGAACATGCCCTACCATGCCGAGCATCATTCCTACCCGGCGGTGCCTTTCCACCAATTGCCCCGCTTCCACGAGGTCGTGGCGGAACATCTGAGGACGACAGAACACGGCTATATCCGCTTCCACGGCAAGCTCGTCCGCGATCTGGGCCAATCGGACGCAGCCGGCGACGCCGCGAAATCTTAACCCTTGTCCCTCGATACTCCGCGCAGGCTACGGGGGAAGAGATGAGCGGAGCGAAAACGGCCGGCCACCGCGTTGCCGTCGTCACGGCGGGGGGAGCCCATGTCTGGGCTCTCGTCAATGCGCTGAGCGACCGCGTCGGGCCGGTGACCGTCATTCTGGAGGAGCCCGAATCCAAGGGCGCGCTGCTGCGCGCCCGCGCCCGGCGTTTCGGCTGGATCGCCGTCGCCGGACAATTGGGCACCATGGTGCTCACACGGCTATTCCGTCCCCTTTCCAGCCACCGCCGGCAAAAGACGATCGAGGAATGCGGCTTGCGCACGGAGCCCGCGCCGGACCAGCGCATCGTGCATGTCGCATCTGCCGATTCGCCCGAGTGCGCCGACGCCATTGCGGCCATGGGCGCCGAGGTGGTGCTGCTCAACGGCTGCCGCCTCGTATCGCGCGCCACGCTGGCGCGGATTGCCTGTCCGGTCCTCAATTTCCATGCCGGCATCACGCCGAAATATCGCGGCATGAACGGGGGTTACTGGGCGCTGGCGACCGGCGACACCGAAAACTTCGGCGCCACCGTGCATCTGGTCGATGCCGGGGTCGATACCGGCGGTATCGTCCGGCAGGTCCGGTCGAAGCCGAAGCCCGGCGATTCCATCCCCAGCTACGCCATGACGATGGCCTCCTTTTCGGCCGACGCCTGCGCAGAAGCCATAGAGGCCGCGGCCTCGGGCCGCATCGAGATCCTGAAGACCGATCTGCCGTCGCGGCAATGGTATCACCCGACGATCTGGTTCTATCTGTGGACCGGTTTGACGAAACGCGTCTGGTAATATTCCTTCGCCACAAATCCGCCCGTTTGCGACGCCCGCCTGCGTCGCTTTTGAAGGCCCATGCGTCGTCCCATGAGAAGCGGGCCGAACCCGCATGCGGCAATGCTCGAAACCAAGAGGAGTTCACCATCATGGCCGATCTGATCGTCGTCTACTGGCGCGACATTCCCGCTCAGGTC
>JBQCHN010000090.1:0-15868 GCA_051954615.1 Mesorhizobium sp.
CCTCGCCACGTTCGTCTCGCTGCAGGTGGTCGTCACCGGCACCATCCTGGTGACGGCCTATATCGGGCTTCTGTCGGCCCGCGCCATCGGCGCCGAGGGCGGGTTCGGCAATTCCTCGCTTGGCCGCTGGCTGGCGGAGAACTCGTCGCTGGAGGACAACACGCTCGACCAGTTGGGCCTGGTCGCCTCGATCGCGCTCAACGTGCTGATCGTGCTGGTCTTCCTGCCGCTCATCCTGATGATGTGGGGCTTCCAGCCGGGCGACATCCAGTCCTGGAGCTACAGGCTCGCCACAGGGCTCACCATCGGCTCGGTGACCATTTCCTTCACCGGCATCCTGTCGGGCATCGTCGTCTTCGTCGTCGGCTATTTCCTGACGCGCTGGTTCCAGGGCTGGCTCGACGGTTCGGTCATGGCGCGCGGCAAGGTCGATACCGGCGTGCGCAACTCGATCCGGCTGGCGGTCGGCTATGCCGGCGTGGCGCTTGCGGGGCTCGTCGGCATCTCGGCGGCGGGCATAGACCTGTCGAACCTGGCGCTGGTCGCCGGCGCGCTTTCGCTGGGTATCGGCTTCGGCCTCCAGAACGTCGTCTCCAACTTCGTCTCCGGCCTGATCCTTCTGGCCGAGCGGCCGTTCAAGGTGGGCGACTGGATCGTCGCCGGCGACGTGTCCGGCACCGTCAAGAAGATCAGCGTGCGCGCGACCGAGATCGAGACGTTTCAGCGCCAGTCGGTCATCCTGCCCAACTCCAACCTCATCAACAATGCGGTCGGCAATTGGACGCATCGCAACAAGCTCGGCCGCATGGAGATCAAGGTCGGCGTCGCCTATGACAGCGATGCGCACAAGGCGCATGCGGTGCTGTCCGAGATCGCGCGCGGCCATCCGATGGTGCTGAAGAATCCCGAGCCCTTCGTCCAGTTCACCAATTTCGGTCCGGCGGCGCTGGAATTCGAGATGCGCGTCTTCCTTGCCGACATCACCAACAGCGGAACCGTGCAGAACGACATCCGCTTCGCCATTCTCGATGCGTTCGATCGCGAGGGCATCGCCATTCCCTCTACCGTGCGCGCGGTCATGGAGAAGAAGCCGGCGCTGGAGCCGTGGCCAACCGACGACGACCGCATCGAGGTCGAGGCCGCCGAGCAGGAAGAGGCGAAGGCCGAGGCCGCGCGCCAGCAGGCCAAGAGCCGCCGCAAGGGCCGCAAGCCGGATCCGAACTGACCCGTTTTCAGCCGGTTCGGCTGTCGCGAAACCGATTGTGGCATGAATGCGGCATTCAGTTGCGGTTCAGCTTCATCCCCGTATACAGTGCGCGCAATGGCTGGATGCCTTGCTTGGGACAACAGAGGCGGTGGCGACACCGGGATTGCAATGTGGAGATCGCTCCTTGCCGCGACCGTTCTTGCGGCCACTGCCGGCCAGGCGTTTGCCGCCAGCGCCGTCAACAGGGACAACGAGGCCCGCACGCTGGTCGTCACCGAAGGCGGCAGCAAGACGGAACTGACGCTCGCTGCCGGCGAGACGGTGCAGTTCTGCCCCAACGGCTGCTTCGTCACCTTTCCGAACGGCGACCTTCAGGCGCTGACCGGCGCCGAGACCGTCGAGATTTCGGGCGGTGTCGCCAAGATCAAATAGGCTTCAGGCACCTGAACGCGTGACGGAAGGCCGGGCAGACGCCCGGCCTTGACGTGTCCGGCACCCGCCGCGGCAAGGCTGGTCGCGCGGCGTTCGGGCGATGTCGCAAACAGGCTGCAATCGCGCCGCACCGCTCTATAGTGTGCCCGAAATTCCACTTCCCGGAATCCCCTTCGGAGAGAGCGCAATGGCAGAGTTTCCGAACAAGGCGAAGGTCGTCATCGTCGGGCTGGGCGGCATCGTCGGCGCCTCGGTCGCGCATCACCTGATCGAGCGCGGCTGGGACGACATCGTCGGCATCGACAAGTCGGGCATCCCGACCGACATCGGCTCGACCGCACACGCCTCCGACTTCTGCTACATGACCAGCCACGATTTCCTGTCGTGCTGGACCTCGCTCTATTCCATCGATTTCTACGAGAAGGTGGGCCACTACGAGCGCATCGGCGGCCTCGAGGTGGCGCGCGTCGGCGACGATGCGCGCATGGACGAGATCAAGCGCAAGGTGGCGTCGGCCAAGGCCTTCGGCACACGCGCCCGGCTGGTGGGTCCCGGCGAGATCAAGGAGAAGTTTCCGCTCATCGAAGAATCGGTGGTGCAGGGCGGCCTGTGGGACCCCGACGCCGGCCTCGTCATCCCGCGTTCGCAGACGGTCGCCGGCAAGCTGGTCGACCAGGCCGAAAAGGCCGGCAAGCTGAAGGCCTTCGCCAACACGCCGGCCAAGTCGCTCATCATCGAAAACGGCCGCATCAAGGGTGTCGTCACCAGTCGCGGCACTATTCATGCCGACTATGTGGTGGTCTGCGCCGGCCTGTGGGGCCGCCTGATCGCCGAGATGGCGGGCGAAGACCTGCCGGTGATGCCGGTCGACCATCCGCTGACCTTCTTCGGCCCGTACACGGAATTCACCGGCACCGGCAAGGAAATCGGCTATCCGCTGATGCGCGACCAGGGCAACTCCGCCTACATGCGCGACACCGGCGACCCGAAGACCTCGGAAGGCGGCATGATAGAGTGGGGCTACTACGAGGAGACCAATCCGCGCCTCGTCCATCCGCGCGACCTGCTCGAAAAGGACCAGGCGCGGCTGTCGCCGTCGCAGCGCGATCTCGACATGGAGCAGATTCTGGAGCCGCTGGAGCGTGCCATCGAGCTGACGCCGATCCTCGGCGAACTCGGCTACGACGAGCGGCGCTCCTTCAATGGGCTGCTGCAGGTCTCGGCCGCTGGCGGCGCCTCCATCGGCGAGAGCCAGAAAGTGAGGGGGCTGTGGTACGCCGTCGCCATCTGGGTCAAGGACGGGCCGGGCTACGGCAAGCTGGTGGCCGACTGGATGACGGACGGCCGCACCCACATCGACCACAATTCGATCGACTATTCGCGTTTCTATCCGCACCAGCTCACCGAAGACTTCATCGCCGGACGCTGCGGCGAGGCGGCGCAGAAAATCTACAATCCGGCCGTGCACCCGCGCGAGCCCTACGCCACCGGCCGCAACGTCAAGCGTTCGCCCTTCTACGAGCGCGAGAAGGAACTGGGCGGCTACTTCATGGAACTGGGCGGCTGGGAGCGCGCGCACGGCTACGCCGCCAACGAGCACCTCCTGGAAAAGTACGGCAACCGCGTGCCGGTGCGCGAGAACGAGTGGGACAACCGCCATTTCTGGCGCGTCTCCAACGCCGAGCACCTCGCCATGAGCGAGGATTGCGGCATCGTCAACCTGTCGCATTTCTACATGTTCGACGTGTCCGGGCCGGACCATGTGGCGCTGATGGAGTGGCTGTGCGCGGCCAAGATCGGCGGCGACAACAACATCGGCAAGGGCATTTACACCCACTTCCTCGACGACGAGGGCATGGTGCGCGCCGACCTGACCGTCATCCGCATGGCCGACCGCTGCCGCGTCGTCGACGGCGCCGACGCCGGTCCGCGCGACTTCCACTATGTGAAGCGGGTGGCTGAGGACAAGGGTTTCGACGTCACCGTCACCGACGTGACCGAGAAATACGTCACCGTCGGCATCTGGGGGCCGAATGCGCGGGCCACCTTGCAGAAGGTGGTGGAGGATCCGGATGGCCTTTCGCTGGAAAATTTCCCCTTCGCGGCGATCAAGACGATCCGCATCGCCGGAAAGGACGTGATGGCCTTCCGCCTCTCCTATGTCGGCGAGCAGGGCTGGGAACTGCATATGCGCTACGAGGACGGACTGGCGGTGTGGGACGCGCTCCGCGCCACCGGCGTCATGGCCTTCGGCGTCGAGACCTATGCGAACTCGCGCCGCATGGAAAAGAGCCTGCGCTTGCAGAACGCGGATCTGCTCACCGAATACAACCTGATCGAGGCGGACCTCGCCCGCCCGAAGGTCAAGGAAGCGGATTTCCGCGGCAAGGCGAAGCATCTGGAATACAAGGCGCGCGACCATCAGCCGGCGATGCTGTGCACGCTGGTGATGACCGACAATCGCGATTCCAAGGGCGTCGCCCGCTATCCGGTCGGCATCATGCCGGTGATGGACCCGGCGACGAGCGAGACGCTGGTGGACGAACTCGGCCGCCGTTCCTTCACGACGTCGGTCGCCTACGGCCCGACCATCGGCAAGAACATCGCGCTGGCTTACCTGCCATGGAGCTACTGCGAGGCGGGCCGCAAGCTCCAGGTCGAGTATTTCGGCGACACCTTCCCGGTGGAGGTGGCGGGCGTCGGCTACAAGCCGCTCTATGACCCGGAGAACCTGAAGCCGAGGAGCTGAGGAAGTCGGCATTTTCCCCGGCGGGGATTTGGCGTATCCTTAGGCATGTCTCGTCGGCTTCGCCCATGGCGGGTTGCCCTGAGCGGCGTGTGGATCGCCCTCACGGCCTTGCGCGCCAACGCTGCGGAGCCGGTCGACGTGCAGCTTGTGCTGGCGGTCGACGTATCGCTGTCGATGTCGGCGGCGGAACTGGAAATCCAGCGGCACGGCTATGCCGCTGCCTTGACCCACGAGACCGTGCTGCAGGCCATCGCCGATGGCGCGAACGGCAGGATCGCCGTCACCTATGTCGAATGGGCCGGCACCACCATGCAGCGCGTGGTCGTGCCTTGGACGACGATCGCAACCCGTGAGGACGCCGAGCGCGTCGTCGCGCAGATGAGCGCCAGGCCGCCCAACAGCGCCAGGCGTACGTCGATCTCGGCGGCGCTCGAATTCGGCGGCGACCTGTTCGCCGAGAGCGGCTTTCAGAGCGCCAGGCGCGTCATCGACATTTCCGGCGATGGACCGAACAACCAAGGCGCCCCGGTGGCCGGCATCCGCGACGAGCTGCTCCGGCAGGGCATCACCATCAATGGCCTGCCGCTGATGACGCGCGGCGGCTTCTCCTCGATCTACGACGTTACCGATCTCGACCGCTACTATGGCGATTGCGTCATCGGCGGGCCGGGCGCCTTCATGGTGCCGGTCAACGACTGGACGCAGTTCCCGGAGGCCGTGCGGCGCAAGCTGGTGATGGAACTGGCGGGAGAGCCGCGTCGTGCCGCCGAAGCGGCAAGGGCGCCACCTGTCGTGCTTGCCGCAGCGGAGCCCGGCGTCGACTGCATGATCGGCGAGAAGATGTGGCGTGACCGCCGCTGGCTATACGACAACGACCGCTGAGCGGTCTACGCCGCCAGGAGGTGCTTGCGGTCCACCCGTTCCTGCTGCGGCGAGCGGGCGTAGAGCTCGCGGTAGCATTTTGAGAAGTGCGAGGCCGAGACGAAGCCGCAGGCCACCGCCACTTCCACCACCGGCATGGACGACTGGATGAGCAGGTGGCGGGCACGGTCCAGCCGGATCTCGAGATAGTAGCGGGCCGGGGAACGACCCATCTCGGAGCGGAACAGCCGCTCGATCTGCCGGCGCGACAGGTCGACATGGTCGGCGATCTCGATCAGCGACAGCGGCTCCGACAGGTTGGCCTCCATCAGTTCGATGATGGTGAGCACCTTGGAATTCTGCACGCCGAGCCGTGCGCGCAAAGGCAGGCGCTGGCGGTCGGTCGGGCTCCTGACGCGGTCGGTCAGCACCTGCTCGCAGACGCGGTTGACGAGGTTCTCGTCGAAATCGTCGCCGATCAGTTTCAGCATCATGTCGAGGGCCGCGGTGCCGCCGGCGCAGGTATAGATGTTCTGGTCGACTTCGTAGAGGTCGGCGAAGACGTTGGCCTTGGGGAACGCCTCCTGGAAACCGGGCAGGTTTTCCCAGTGGATGGCGCAGCGCCTGTTGGACAACAGGCCGGCATTGGCCAGCACGTAGGCGCCGGTACACAGGCCGCCGACCGCGACACCGCGATTGTGCTCCTCGCGCAGCCAGGCGAAGACCGACTTGTTGTGGTATTTCTCGACGTTGATGCCGCTGCACACGATTGCCATGGACGGCCGGTCCGGCCCGGCCATCTTGCGCCGCTCGTCGTCGAGCGAGGTGTCGACGGCGCATTCGACGCCGCTGGAGGCGCGCACCGGCTTGCCGTCGATGCTTGCCAGCCGCCACTTATAGGCTTCGTAGCCGAGCATGCGATTGGCCAGCCGCAACGGGTCCAGCGCGGTCGCGAAGGCGACCATGGTGAAGTCGGGGATGAGAAAAAAGACAAACGACCGCTTGCTGGAATGCTGGCTGGCGTTCACGGCACCCTCCCGAGGCCCGGATGACGCGATCAGAATGTCGCGATCAGCATAGCGTCATCAGGAAAAACCTTTCCTGTCAATCGGCTAGACGGCTTTGCAAGAATTAAATTTGCGACATGGGTCGCAAACGGGCAATCCATGGGAGGGCGGCGCCATGCGCTGCCCGCTGCGGTTGCATCGCCGGATATCCCGACATGGAAATGCACGAAACCGCCCCGGCGGCGAGGCCGGGGCGGCTGCGGTTCAGGAAGCGCGCGTCGCTATGGAACGCGGCGCGGAAATTCAGGCGACGAAGCCGAGGCGGGCGGCCGCGACGGCGCCGGTCTGGCCGGGCATGGTGCGGCCGAGGCGCTGGCGCTCAAGCGCCGTCGTCAGGTTGCCTTCGCGACGGGTGAAGAGGCGGCTGAAGAATTTCATGACGAACTCCATTCGGTTGCTCAGACGGGTCGCCTTCGCGTGATGGAGTGGGGCCGGCTCGTTTGACCGCGATATAGTCTTGTGCAGTGCACGATGAAATCGCAAATGCGAAGCGCTTGGCATGAAAAGCGACATCGCAATGCTGTCGTTTTCCGGCATGGCGCTCGAAATCGGCTGTGTTTACAGTCGATTAATCATCGGCCGCGAGCGCCATGCGATTTGTTCATATGCGCCATGCAGTGACGGCATGACTGGCCGGCGTCCCTGTCCGGGGGCGGGCAGGGTGCGTCGGCCGTCGCGTCAGTGCAGAATTTTCTCGCGCGATGCAGCAGGCGTCTCGCTGGCTTCCGGCCAGCCGATATCCTTCTGCAATTCCTGCGGCAGCGAAAGGATAGCGCGCTCGGTCTGGTAGCGGGTGCGGGCGGCGTTGAACTCGGTCGCGATACGACCGATCGTCGACAGTATCGATGTCATGGCCTTCTCCTTGGCGTTCCGGGCTTGGGCGGCGGATCAGGGCCTTTCATGGCCTGAACGGGGCCGCTCGTCACCTTCCGACAGGATTGACTATGAGGCCGGATTGATATTCAATCAAACGAAATGGAATGATGTTTTTCATCAGAAAAATTGAAAGCGACACCATGAACGCGCCGCTCAATCATCCCTTGCCGCTGCTCGATCTCGATGTCCTGCGCACGTTCGTGGCGATTGCCGAAACCGGCAGCTTCACCACCGCCGCGACGGCCGTCTATCGCACGCCGTCGGCGGTCTCCATGCAGATCAAGAAGTTGGAGGACATCCTCGGCCGCTCGGTGTTCGCGCGCGACGCGCGTTCGGTATCGCTGACGACGGACGGCGAAATGCTGCTCGGCTATGCGCGGAGGCTGCTCGCGATCAACCGCGAGGCGGTGTCGAAGTTCATCGTGCCCGACATCGTCGGCGTGGTGCGGCTCGGCGCGCCGGACGATTACGGCGAGCGGGTGCTGCCGCATGTGCTCAAGCGCTTCGCCCAGTCGCATCCCTCCATCGCCGTCGACGTCACCATCGACCAGTCGATCAACCTGCGCCGGCGCATGGACGACCGGGCGCTGGACCTGACGCTGCTCACCAACTCCTACAAGGCCAGCGCCATCGGCGCCGAGGTGCTTTTGACCGAGCCGATCGTGTGGGCGGGCGCCAAGGGCGGCTCGGCGCATCTGCGCGACCCGCTGCCGGTGTCGGTGTGGGAGGAAGGCTGCGTATGGCGGGCAGGGGCGCTGGAAGCGCTCGGTCGGCAGGGGATCAACTACCGCGTCGCCTATATGAGCGCCCACACCGCCGGCCAGCGGGCGGCGATCATGGCCGACCTTGCGATCGCTCCCCTGCCGGGCTCTTTCATCGGCAGCGACATGGTCGCGCTCGGCCAGAAGGACGGCATGCCGGAGATCGGCAACTACAGCCTCGCCATGGTGGTGACGCCTGACGCCAGCGCGCCGGTCAAGGCCGTGGCCGATCATATCCGCGCGACGTTCGAGGTGTTCCGCAACACCGGCAAGTTCTGAGAGGCCTATTCGGCGGCATCCCGGACCGGATTGGAAGAATCCGGGCTCTCGGCCGCTTCCTGCTCGTGTCGCGGGGCGATCCTTGCCGCATCGGCGGTGAGGAAGTCCACCATGCGGTCGCGGGCCAGCCGCGCTTCCGGCATGCGGATCAGCGGCCAGACATGGAACATGCCTTCGCCATAAACGACCTCGACGTCCACACCGGCAGCGCGGGCCTTTTCCGCGAAGATCAGATTGTCGGGCGAGAGCAGGTCGCGTGATCCGGTGAACAGAAGCGTGCGCGGCAGCACCGAGAGGTCGCCGTAGAGCGGGCTGATGCGCCAGTCGGCGCGGTCCATGCCGGCGCCGTAGAGGCGGACCGCCTCCAGCCCGCCGGGAATGTCCAGCCACGGGTCGTGCTCGGCCAGTTCGAAAATGGCCGGGTTGGCCAGCGACATGTCGAGGCCGGGCGAGATCAGCACGTGGCTGGCCGGCGCGGGCAGGCCTTCGCGCGCCGCCATCATGGTCAGCACGACCGCCATGTTGCCGCCGGCGGAATCGCCCATGAAGACGATGTCGGCGGCCTCGCTCTTCTCAATCATGCGGCGATAGACGGCGCCGACCATGCCGAACATGGCGTGGAAATCGTGCTCGGGTGCGATCGGATAGATGGGAACGGTGACGCCGTAGCCGGTGCGTTCGGCTATCTCGGCAATCAGTGCCCAATGATAGGACGTGATTTCAAAGACATAGGCGCCGCCGTGCATGTAGAGAATCCGCTTCGCGGTCCCGGTGCGGGGCGCGATCTCGTAGACGGGATAGCCCTCGACGTCCGTCGTGCGGATATCGAGGCGCTGCGTCATCCAGGCCGGCGGCAGGTGGCTCTGCCTCTTGCGGGCGTGGGCGATCCAGCGCTGCATGTTTTGAGGCGAGGCAAAGGCCTTCTTGCGGCTGTGACGCAGGATGAAGGCGACGGCATGGCTGGTCAGGCTTGGCATGGGCAGGCACTCGTCCGACGCGTCGCGCCGGCTATATGAACGCCTCCCTTCGCCGTCAAAATTGGTTTTGAAGGCCCGATCTGTCAAGCATCGTCGCGCTACGCCGTCTTGCGTATGCGCGTCGCCTCAGGCTGCCACGGGAGACGTATCCTGCTGCAGGACGATCACGCGGGAGCCGGGGCGCACGCGCCGATAGAGGTCCATGACGTCCTGGTTCAGCATGCGGATGCAACCGCTGGAGATCGAGCGGCCGATGGACCAGTCCTCGTTGGTTCCGTGGATGCGGTAGAGCGTGTCGACGCCGTTCTTGAACAGGTAAAGCGCGCGGGCGCCGAGCGGGTTGGTCTGGCCTGGTTCCATGCCTTGCGCCAGCGGTCCGTAGCGTTCCGGCTCGCGCGCGATCATGTCCTGTGTCGGCGTCCAGCGCGGCCATTCGCGCTTGTACTGGATGACGCCGGTGCCTTCGAACTCCAATCCGGCCTTGCCGACGCCGACGCCATAGCGCATGGCGCGGCCTTCGCCCAGCAGCAGGTAGAGGAAGCGGTTCGGCGTATCGACGACGACGCTGCCGGGCGTCTCAGGGCCGTTATAGGCGACTTCCTGCCGGTAATATTTCGGATCGATCTTGGTCAGGTCGGGCGCCGGAATCGGAAACGGCTCGTCGTCGATGGCCGCATACATGTCGCGATAGTATTGCGGAATTTCGCGCTTGGCCTTCGGGGCCGTCGCAGACCGGCCAGCGGACACACAACCGCCGAGAAGCAGGGGAACCGCAATGACAAAGCCGCGGCGCGTAAGGGAGGTGGGCATCGGACTCGCTTTTATCGACGTCTTTTGCCGCTACCTCGCAGAAACGCATGGCGGTTTCCAGTCAATGACGATCACGCCTTGGTGAAGCTCCCCAAGGTCATGCCGACTGCCGGGCCGGGCCGGCAGTCGGAGCGCGGTCCGTCACCTTGCGGTGCCCCGCATGGCAGCCAGCAGGTCGTCCCGCTTGCCGTGGTGCGGCTGCGAAGGCCAGCCTATGTCCTTCTGGATTTCCGGCGGTAGGCCATCGAGCATGCGTAGGACCTGCTTGCGCCGGTAGTGGCTTTTCATAGCCGAACCAAAACGGCCGATTGTCTCGAACACGATCTCTTCCTTTCAGTGACAAGCGGTGCGACGGGCACCGACAATGGTCGTCTCTATGGAAGGAAGATGTATCGGTTTGATTTCGTCTCAGGTGCGGTTTTGTTTCGGATTGTGTTTCAGCGTTCCGCCCTCGGCATCAACCGCGCCGCCGGCCCTCGCGGCCGCGCCGCCGCGATCCGCCTTCTCCGTCCGCGCCGGCTTCCGTGACCTTGCGCGGCGGCAGCTTCACCTGCTCGGATAGCTTGGGGAAGGCGTCCACCTTGTTGGGCAGCGCCATGGCGTTGATGAACAGGCGCTGGAAGTCCGGCTCCAGGGCGGTCTCGATCTTCTCGATCTTCGAAACCTCGTGCTCGATCTCGCGGCGATGGTCGCGGTTGAGCAGCGCCATCAGCGCGCCGGTGCCGGAGGCGTTGCCGACCGCCTTGACTTCCGCGAGGTCGCAGTCGGGGATGAGGCCGAGCACCATGGCGTATTTCGGATCGATGAAGGAGCCGAAGGCGCCGGCGAAGCGGATGGTGTCCACCTGTTCGATACCCTGCTTTTCCATCAACAGCTTGGTGCCGGCATAAAGGGCCGCCTTGGCGAGCTGGATGGCGCGGATGTCGTTCTGGGTGACGGTGATGCGCGGCTGGCCGTCGCGCAGCAGGTAGGAGAAGGTGCGGCCGTTCTCGATGATGCGCGGCGTGCGTGCCGCAAGCGCGCCGTCGACGACGCCATCCTCGGAGATCAGGCCGGACAGATACATCTCCGCCACCACCTCGATGATGGCCGAGCCGCAGATGCCGGTGACGCCGGTCGCCTTGGCGGCTTCCTCGAAACCTTCTTCGTCGGACCATTTGTCGACGCCGATGACCCTGTATTTCGGCTCGAACGTCTCGGGATCGATGCGCACGCGCTCGATGGCGCCGGGGGCGGCGCGCTGGCCGGACGAGATTTCCGCGCCCTCGAAGGCCGGGCCGGTGGGTGAGGAGGCGGCGACGACGTGCTTGTCGTTGCCCAGCACGATCTCGGCATTGGTGCCGACATCGACCAGAAGCATCATGCGATCCTGCCGGTAAGGACCTTCCGACAGCGTGGCGCCGGCGGCGTCGGCGCCGACATGGCCGGCGATGCAGGGGAGCGTATAGAGCCGCGCGCCGGGGCTCACGTCGATACCGATCTCGTGCGCCCAGAATTGCAGCGCGCCGGAAACGGCGAGCGCGAACGGCGCCTGGCCGAGTTCGGTCGGGTCGATGCCGAGGAACAGGTGGTGCATGATCGGGTTGGCGACGAACACGCAGTCGAAGATGTCGTGGCGGTCGACGCCGCTTTCGGCGCACACCTTGCCGATGAGGTCGTTGACGGCCTGGCGCACCGCAGCCGTCATCGCCCCCTGGCCGTCCGGGTTCATCATGACGTAGGAGACGCGGCTCATGACGTCTTCGCCGAAGCGGATCTGCGGGTTCGGCGCGCCGGCCGACGCCACGATGCGGCCCGACAGCAGCGAGACCAGGTGCATGGCGATGGTGGTCGAGCCGATGTCGCAGGCTATGCCGTAGGCTTCGTTCTTCAGGCCGGGATAGAGCGCGATGATGAAGGGCCGCGAGGATTCCATATCGCGGTGGATCGCGGCGGTAACGGCCCAGTTCTCCTTGCGCAGGATCTTCTGCACCTCCGGGATGAGGTGCGGGGCGACCAGAAGGTCCTTCCAGCCCCAGTCCTTGGCGAGCACGGCCTTGAGCCGGTCGAGGTCGCCGAGCGGCTTGTGCATGTCCGGCTCGTCGACCTCGACGTAACACATCTGCACGGCGGCGTTGCGCTCGATCACCCGGTCGGTGGCGGCCTTGCGGATGGTCTGGGCGTTGATGACGGTGTCCTGCGGCACGTCGACGACAAGGTCGCCCTGGACGGTGGCCGAGCAGGACAGGCGCCGGCCCTCGGGCAGGCCGCGCACGCGCTCGTAGCGCTCTTCCTTCGGCCCCTTGGGCGAGATGTGGTCGAGCGAGGAGACGATCTTGTGCTTGGCGAAATTGCCTTCCTGCACCTCGATCTGGCAACGCCCGCAGGTGGCGCGGCCGCCGCACACCGATTCCACATAGACGCCGAGCGAGCGCGCCGCATCGAGGACTGGCGTGCCGATCGGGAAACGCCCGCGCTTGCCGGACGGCATGAACAGGACGAGAGGATCGGTGGAGTTTACGGGAGCGTTCATGATTATCCTTCCTCACCCCACGTAGGGAGAGGCGCGCGTTCGCGCCAAAGCAAGCCCTTCGCCGTAGCTCGGGACCTGCGTTAGTCGAAAGACCTCAGAGGGCTTGTTGTCCGCTTTGCGGACCATTCCTTACCCCCTCGCCATCCTTGCTTCACGGCCACCGCGACGCCTTCCGCCAGCAGACGCAGCGCCTTCCGCGCTGGGCGAAACCACCGCCACCGGCGGCGGGGCGGCGTGCTCGCCCGGCTTGAAGTCCTTGTAGGTCTTGATCCAGGTCATGCAGTCCTTGTCGGTGCCGGCCAGAACGTTGGCGGCGCGCACGGCCTCCATTTCCTGTGGGCGGACCGGATTCATGATCGCCGAGGTCATGCCGGCGCCGATCACCATCGGGATGAAGCCGGCATTGATGCCGTGCCGGTGCGGCAAGCCGAAGGAGATGTTGGACAGGCCGCAAGTGGTATTGACCTTGAGCTCCTCGCGCAGGCGGCGCAGCAGCGCGAACACCTGGCGGCCGGCGTCGCCCAGCGCGCCGATCGGCATGACCAGCGGGTCGACCACCACGTCGTGCGCCGGGATGCCGAAGTCGGCGCAGCGCTCGACGATCTTCTTGGCGACGGCGAAACGCACGTCCGGGTCCATCGAGATGCCCGTCTCGTCATTGGAGATGGCAACCACCGGCACGTTGTATTTCTTCACCAGCGGCAGGATCGCCTCCAGCTTCTCCTCCTCGCCGGTGACGGAGTTGACCAGCGGGCGGCCCTTGGCGACCTTCAGTGCCGCCTCGATGGCGCCTGAAACCGAGGAGTCGATGGACAGCGGCAGGTCGACCAGGTTCTGGACGATCTCAAGCGTCTGAACCAGCAGGCCCGGTTCCGTTTCGTTCGGGTTGACGGAGGTGACCCCGGCATTGACGTCGAGCATGGTGGCGCCGCAGGCGGCCTGCTCCAGCGCGTCTTTCTTCACCGTCTCGAAATTGCCCTCGATCATCTCGGCGGCCAGTTTCTTGCGGCCGGTCGGGTTGATGCGCTCGCCGATCACGCAGAACGGCTGGTCGAAACCGATGACGATTTCGCGGGTCGCGGATGCGACGATGGTGCGGGTCATGATTGTCTCCGTCGTGATATAAAGATTTCTTTATATCGTTATCTGATTGCGTTCAAGCGTGGGTTCGGGATGGCGCCGGTCAATGCGCGGACTTGACCATGTCCACCTGCGTTTCGGTTATGTCGTCGTGAAGCAGGCGACCGAGGCGCTCGGCGACCAGCGCGTCGTCCGGGCGAACCTCGCGCACCCATGGCCGGCGGCCCTTCAGCACGCCCGATTCATCGACGATCTCGGCGACGTATTCCTCCTGCCGGTAGGCCATCACATGGACGCCCGAGACGCCGGGGATTTCCTTCACCTCGTTGATGATGTCGATGCAGAGCTGCTTGCCTTCCTTCTTCTGGTCCTGTGCGCCCTCCAGCCGCTTGATGACGGCGTCGGGAATGTGGATGCCCGGCACGTTGGAGCGGATCCATTTCGCCGTCTTGGCCGAGGCGAGTGGGCCGACTCCACACAGGATGAAGACCTTTTCGGTATAGCCGAGGTCGCGCACGCGCTGCATGTAGGTGCGGAACATCGGTACGTCGAAGCAGTACTGGCTCTGCACGAACTGCGCACCGGCGGCGATCTTCTTGCCGAGCCGGTGCGGGCGGAAATCGTAGGGCGGCGCGAACGGGTTGATGGCGGCGCCGAGGAATACCTGCGGCGGCGTCGTCAGCTTGCGGCCGGAGAGGAACTTGCCGTTGTCGCGCATGACGCGCACGGTCTCCAGCAACGACATGCAGTCCAGGTCGAAGACGGGCTTGGCGCCGGGCTGGTCGCCGGCCTGCACGCCGTCGCCCGTCAGGCAGAGGATGTTGGCCACGCCCATGGCGGCGGCGCCGAGCACGTCGCCCTGGATGGCGATGCGGTTCTTGTCGCGGCAGGCGATCTGCATGATCGGCGCGTAGCCCATGCGCGTCAGTAGCGCGCAGATGCCGACCGACGACATATGGCAGTTGGCGCCGGAGGCATCGACGGCGTTGATGGCGTCCACCCAGCCATCGAAGATTTTCGCTCGGTTGTAGACGTCTTCGGGGTCGGCGCTGTCGGGCGGGTTCAGTTCGGTGGTCACGGCGAACTCGCCACGGCGTAGCACGCGCTCGAGGCGGCCGCGCGAGGTGTGGCCGGGCAGGGGCTCCAGCGGCAGGTGGATGCCGGCAGGGTTCTCGTCGCGCTGCGGAGGGCGGGCGGTGGTCATGCTGCGTTTCCGGATTTGGCGGCTTCCCGCGCGGCGGCTGCCTGCGCGGTTACACGCAGCCAGGCGGACGTTTCGCGCAGCGACTGGTCGACCGGCTTCTGCACGTTGAGGATGGCGTCGCCCTTGACCATTTGCCTAGAGCCTTCCCAGGCCTTCACCCACACGCAGGGCATGTCGGGTTCCACTTCGCAGTTGCCGTTGGCGCGCACGCCGCCGCAGGGGCCGTTGCGCAACTGCTTGGGGCAGTTCATCGGGCACGACATGCCGGTGGAGGACAGGATGCACTGGCCGCACATGCGGCAGTCGAACATGAAGCCCTTGACGCGCTTCTCCACGAATTTCACCGGTGCTTCGACGCGGCCGTAGCCGATGCCTTTCCACAGCGGATGCAGCATCAGGAAGGCGTCGGCGAAGCGGGCGTAGAACCATTCCAGCAGGCGCGAATGGCGGATCGACCATAGCCGGACGGCGAAGGAGCGCTGCACGCGCCGCTGCGGCGACACGTCGGCCGGCTTGTAGTCGCTCTTCGGCGCGGTCTTCTTGACCATGGTCGCCTGCGTCACGCCGCCCGCCGCTGCGGGCGGTATGGCCTCGCCCGCAGCGCTCGCCGGACCGGCCGCGGTTGTCGATTCCAGCGGGGTCGTCTTCGGCTGGGTGCTATCCATTTTCCTTGCCGCCTGATTTGGCGAGAGCGACCAGCCGCTCCCGCGGATATGCCGCTTCGAGGTCGTTCACCGCCTTGTCGGCCTCGGCTTCGAGGTCGTCGCCAACCGGTACCGGGTCGGCTCGCCGCCATTCGGCGAGGTAGGCGTCCGTCGCGGCCGCCCCTGACTTCATCGCGGCCATGTCGATCGCTTCGGTGAAGCGCAGCGACAGTTCGCGCTTGGCGTTCAGCCGTCCGCGCTTGACGGTGACCTGAGCGGGAATGTCGCGCCAGTAGACGACGATCAGATCGGCCATGATGGTGAACTCCTCTTGGTTTCGAGCATTGCCGCATGCGGGTTCGGCCCGCTTCTCATGGGACGACGCATGGGCCTTCAAAAGCGACGCAGG
>JBQCHN010000091.1:0-9624 GCA_051954615.1 Mesorhizobium sp.
CCGGGGTCGCGGATGCGATCGAGCGCCACCCAGACATCCTCGCCGGAAGGCCGGATCGAGGCGAGCGGTGCGAGTTGCTGCGCGAAGACGCCGACCACCATCTGCGGATTGTCGCGCCGGGTGATGGCGCCGAGCACCTTCTCGCTGACTTCGAGCACGGTTCCGCCGGCGGCAACGGTGCGGGCCGCAGCTTTCTCGACCGCGGGATTGCCGAGGCCCGCCTTGGCGAAGACCAGCGTACGGATAGACCAGCCCTGGTCGAGCGCGTCGATGACGAGTTTCAGCCCCTCCGCGATGACGGCACTCTCGCGGTCGCGGAACTTCTTCAGCGCCAGCGCGCGGATATCCTTGACCAGAGGGTTGGAAAGGCTGGTGACTTCCTTCACACGCCCGACCGCGCGGTGCTGCTCGCTCATGCGTGGTTCCTCTTGCGCATGACCTTGCCCGCAAACCGGGTGCCACCTTGCGGGATCATTCGGCCACCCAGCGCGAGAAGAGCGAGGTGGAAAGCGCGCGGCCGGCGGATTTCTCGCGGATCACCAGTTCGCCCGATTCGACGCGTCCGCCCATGCCGGCGAAACTGTCGCGCATCAGCGCGTGGATGGCGAAGAAGGAGGCGCGGATGGAATAGGCGGTCAGAACCACGGCGAGCGGTTTCGGGGTGAGGATAGCGCGGCAGAGGTCGGCCAGCGCCGGCAGGTGCTCGAACAACTGCCAGACCTCGCCCTTGGGGCCGCGGCCGTAGGCGGGCGGATCGAACAACACGATATCGTAGCGCGAACCGCGGCGCTCCTCGCGCTCGGCGAACTTCATCGCGTCCTCGACGATCCAGCGGATCGGCTTGTCGGTGAGGCGCGCCACCTCCTGGTTCTCGCGCGCCCAGCCTATCGCCTTCTTCGAGGCGTCGACATGCGTGACCTCGGCGCCGGCTTTCGCCGCGACCAGCGAGGCGAGGCCGGTGTAGCCGAACAGGTTGAGCACTTTCACCGGCCGTTTTGCGTCGCGGATCAGGCCTGCCATGTGGTCCCAGTGCGAGGCCTGCTCGGGAAAGACGCCGACATGGCGGAACGAGGTGAAGCGGCCGAGATAGTCGATGCCGTCATGCTTCATCGGCCATGTCTCGCCGAGCGGCGTTTTGGGAAAGCGCCAGCGGCCCATGCCTTCCTCGTCGGTGTCGCCGGTGAAGATCGCGTCGGCCTTGTTCCATTCTTTTTCAGGCCATGCCGGCTGCCAGATCGCCTGGCCCTCGGGCCGTACGATCCTGTAGGGGCCGTATTGCTCCAGCTTGCGCCCGGCGCCGCTGTCCAGCAGCGCATAGTCGGCGTTGGGCCGAACTTCGAGGATGAGCGGCAGCTTCTCGGCCGGCAGCGCGCCTTCGCGGCGGGCAAGCACACGCGGAGCCGTCGACGGCCGGTCCTGCGGCGCGGGCTTCGGCGCTGACTCCTGCTGGCGGGCCGGGCGGTCCTCAGCCGCGTGCTGCCGGGCCTGCCGAGGCCGGTCTTGCCGAAGGGAAGGCTGGCGGTCGTCGCGCCGCCTGTCGCGGTGGGATTTCAAGGCTTGCCGTTCTCCGGACTGGTCGGCCGCTTCTGCCATAGCGCCTTGCCCGGCGCAACAAAACCCGGAGCGCTCAGCCGCGACGGATCGACAGAAGCGCGCCTGCCAGGGTGACGAAGCCGACGGCCTTCAGCGCCGCGACGACCATGTGTCCGGTTTCCCAGCGCAGCCGGATGGCGTCGAAATCGGCCGGCACCGGGCCGAGCACCCATGTCGCCAGCACGGCGTTGGCGGGGTTGACCAGTACGAACCATGCGGCCAGCGCCAGCGCGTAAAGCAGGGTCGCGGCAAGCGCGAAGTAAAGGGCCGGGCGGTCGTGCCGCAGGATCGTTGAAAGAACGGCCGGGCAGAGGATGGCGGCGAGGTCGAGCGGTGCGCCGACTTCGGCGAACAGACGGAACTGGGCGTTGAAGACGGTGGTTTCGCGCCACAGGTCCGGCGCCCATGCCAGGCGCGGCGGCGCTTCCAGCACATGCGCGAAGGATGGGCCGAGGCTGAGCGCGGCCACCGTTATCGTCAGCAACGACCAGAACACCGGGAAAGCGCGAATGGACATGGCGCAGGCCAACGGGGTCGCCGCGCCATGGTTCCATGAATGCGGCAAGCCTGATGCGCCTGGGACGGCAGGGGTGTATCGGTTGTCGCCGAACACCTGGAGGCCCCATGTCACGCTCCGAGCGCCTGCTCGACCTCGTCCAGACGCTGCGCCGCCACCGCCGGCCGGTGAGCGGGCGCGCGCTGGCCGACGAACTCGGCGTCTCGATCCGCACGCTCTATCGCGACATCACCACCTTGCAGGGGCAGGGCGCGCCGATCGAGGGAGAGGCGGGGCTGGGCTACGTGCTGAAGCCCGGCTTCTTCCTGCCGCCGCTGATGCTCGACGACGAGCAGATCGAGGCGCTGGTGCTGGGTGCGCGCTGGGTGGCGAAGCAACCGGACGCCCGGCTGGCCGAGGCCGCGAGCGACCTTCTGGCCAAGGTCGCGGCCGTGCTTCCGCCGGACCTGCGCGAGACGCTGGACGCCACCGCGCTGATGGTAGGCCCGCGTGCCGAGGCGGCGGAGGGGATCGACCTCGGCGCGGTGCGGCAGGCGATCCGCCGCGAGCGCAAGCTCGGCTTTTCCTATCGGGATGCCGGCGGTGCGCGTTCGGCGCGCACGGTCTGGCCGTTCGCGCTCGGCTTCTTCGACAAGGTGCGGGTGCTGGTCGCATGGTGCGAGACGCGGCAGGATTTCCGCCATTTCCGCGTCGACCGCATCGAGGAACTGGAGGTTACAGAGGATCGCTATCCGCGCCGCCGCCAGGCGCTTCTGAAGGAATGGCGCGAAAGCCAGGGCATCGGACAAAAGGCTGCTGCCAGAAATTGACAGTGGGTGGCTTTAGATTCTCCGCATCGAAACCAAGGAGAACGCCCATGCCTGCCCCCAACTTTGTCATCCTCTATGTCGACAGCCCTGAAAAGAGCGGCGCCTTCTATGCCGCGCTGCTCGGTCGCCAGCCGGTCGAGGCGTCGGCGACCTTCGTGCTGTTCGTCTTCGACAACGGCTTCAAGCTCGGCCTGTGGTCGCGCCACACGGTCGAGCCGGCGGCGCAGGCGGCTGGTGGCGGCGCGGAAGTGGTCATCGCCGTGGACACGTCGGCCACGGTCGACGCCACCCATGCCGATTGGGCTGCGCGCGGGCTGACCATCGCGCAGGCGCCGAGCGATATGGATTTCGGTCGTACCTTCGTCGCGCTCGATCCGGACGGACATCGCCTGCGCGTCTACTGGCTGAGCGACGAAGCCGGAGCGCAGCCGTGAGCGCGTACTGGCTGGCGGTCGCATCGGCCGAGCATGTGCGGCGCGGCCGGGCCGAAGGTTTCATGCAGGTCAATCACGGCAAAGCCGCGCCTTTGCGGCGCATCAGCCCCGGCGACGGCGTGGTCTACTATTCCCCTACCACCGTCTATCGTCAGAAGGACGGGCTCCAATCCTTCACCGCGATCGGCCGGGTCAGGGAAGGCGAGCCCTATGCGGGCGTCATGGGAGACGGCTCCACGCCGTTCCGGCGAGACGTGGACTGGGCGATGGCCGTCGAAGCGCCCATCGCGCCACTGCTCGACCAGCTCGATCTCACCGCCGGCCAGCCGCATTGGGGCTACCAGCTCCGCTTCGGCGTGCTGAAGGTCAGCAGGCATGACTTCGCTTTGATCGCCGAGGCGATGGAGGTGGGCAAGGCAATTGCAGACTGAAACGAAGCGGGGCGCGCTATTCCACCAGGATACGCGCTTCCCGCGCGGCCGCGACGAAGGCCTCGCGGGCCTGTTCGCTCGTCGTGCCGCCGTTGAGGACGCGCTGGCACAGCCGCCGCGCCTCGCTGAATTTAGGCGCGCCGGCGTCCGGCCATCGGCCGTTCAGGGCATCCAGCGCCTGCTTGGCGCTCAAGACATTGTGGATGTCGCCGACGATGCCGACGGCAATCGCCACAGGTTTCGTAAACCAGCCTTCAGACATTGTCCCACGTCCGGTAAACCTAGAAACAACAATAACTTAATGCCGGCAGCATTGACCGTCAAAGCCGGCGAAGTCACTTTGTCGTTACATTCCGGACTGTTAGGCTCAACGTTTCAGAGCGCGGTAGACGGCGATGCCGGCGGCGAGGTCCTCCAGCGCCGCGCCCACCGACTTGAACAGGGTGATCTCGGCGTCGCTTTCGCGCCCCTTCTTCTGGCCGCGCGCCAGTTCCGCCAGTTCGGCGACGATGCGGTCCTCTTTCAGCATGCCCGACGCCAGCGGCTGCACGATGTCGCCGGCCTCCTTGGTGGCGCCGGCGCGGGTGTCGACGAAGACGCGGGCGCGCGAAATCGCATCGTCGTCGGCCTCGCGCATGTCCGGCGTGAAGCCGCCGACGAGATCGACATGAGCTCCCGCTTTCAAGAACGCGCCCTTGACCAGCGGCGTCTGCGAAATGGTGGCCGAGGAGACGATATCGGCCTGGCCGAGTTCGGCTTCGAGGTCGGACGCCGCCTCGGCGGCGAAACCCTCGGCGCGCAAGGCGGCGGCGACCTTCTCGGCATTGGCCGGCGTGCGGTTCCAGATGTGGATCGTCGTGATCGGCCGCACCGCCGAATGGGCCTTGGCAAGGAAGGAGGACAACGCACCGGCGCCGATCACCAGCAGGCGCGACGCATCCTCACGCGCCAGCCATGAGGCGGCGAGCGCCGAGGCCGAGGCAGTGCGCCACTGGGTCAGCCGCTGCCCGTCGATCAGCGCTTCCGGCTCACCGGTGGCGCCGTCGAGCAGCAGGTAGAGGCCCATCACCGCGGGTTTGCCGGTGGCGTTGTTGTCGGGCGAGACGGTGACGATCTTGACGCCGATGTGGCCATCCTTGCCGTCCGCCGCTTTGAAATCCGTCCACGCCGGCATCAGCAGCAGCGTCGAGCCGGCGCTGCCGGGACGCTCCACCGCGTGATGGTGGCGGACCGGCTGCACGGCACCGTCGCGGAAGGCGTCGCGCAGGACCTCGACCAGACCGGGGAAAGTCAGGGCGCGGTCGACGTCGGCGGCTGAAATGTGAAGCATGGGAACCCTCCGGCAAATGTGCGGCTACAGCAGATCGCCCGATAGCGGAAACGGGCGGCTTGTTGTAGCTTTTGTTTTCGCATCGCTCTTTGCCGAAAACCGGCTGCCGCTTTTCGGCGCGATGCCTTGAATCCATGCCCGGGAAAAGCGCGAACGGCTTTTTCTGCGGAATTGCGTGGAAACGATCCGGGTCAGTTCGACGGCGTCGGCAGGGCCGGCCCGGCCGGAGGCGCCGTGGGAGCTGGCGAGCGGGCGACCGCCTGACGCAGGTTTTCCGCCTCGACGCCGCGTTGCCTGGCGAGCTTGCGGTAGCGGCCCTGCCGTATCCATGTCGCCAGACTGCCGACGATCATGCCCAGCGCCAGCGCGGCGAACAGGAAGATGAAGAAGGGCAGCGTGACGGTAAGCCCCGGGTTGCCGGGATTGAACGGATCGAGGGTGAAGGCGACCAGTTCGCGGTTGGCGACCGCCAGCGCGATCAGCACGATCGCCAGGGGCACGAAGACCACGATGAGAAGGAAGCGGTTGACCATTATTTTCCCGTGGGGCTTTCCCGTCGCAGGACCGGCGCCGCTCAGCTGCCGCCGTTCAGCCTTTCGCGCAGCTCCTTGCCGGTCTTGAAGAACGGCACCCACTTCTCCTCGACTTCGACCGATTCGCCCGTGCGCGGGTTGCGGCCGGTGCGGGCCGGGCGGTTCTTCACCGAGAAGGCGCCGAAGCCGCGCAATTCCACCCGGTTGCCATCGGCCAGCGCGTCGGTGATCTCGTCGAACACGGCGCCGACGATGTTCTCGACGTCGCGCAGGAACAGATGCGGATTGCGCGCGGCGATGACCTGCACAAGTTCGGACTTGATCATGCGATGTCCCCTGATGGCAATGCTGGCGAAAGTATGCGGATGATTTTATTTGCTTTTTCGAGGATTTGGCAAGCGCTCAAGGGTGCCAGACCGAAACGAGGCCGTCAAGGAACAAGCGGTCGGCGCCGATCTCTTCCAGCACCGCGCCGCTCTCTTGCGGCAGGCCGAGCGCGCGCGCCACGGTGCGCGTCAGCGCCTTGGAGAACAGCCAGCCGCCGCTCCCGCCGTCCTTCCATTCGATCACCTTGAGCTTGGCGTCGACGCCCTTGGTGCCCAGCCATGCGACGGCCTCGTCCTCGCCGCCGACCTCGTCGACCAGCTTGTTGGCGAGCGCCTGCCGGCCGGTGAAGATCGAGCCGTCGGCCAGCGCCAGCACCTGGTCCCTGGACAGATGGCGGCGCTCGGAGACGATGCCGACGAACCAGTCGTAGCTGTCCATGATGAGCTTGCGCACCATGGCGCGCTCTTCCTCGGTGGTGGCGTTGAAGGGCGAGGGCTCGGCCTTGAGCGGCGCGGATTTCACTTCCTCCAGCTTGACGCCGATCTTGTCCATCAGGCCGGTGACGTCTGGGAACTGGATAAGCACGCCGATCGAGCCGACGATGGAAGATTTTCGGGCGACGATGTGGTCGGCGGCCGACGCGATCATGTAGCCGGCCGACGCCGCCAGCGTGCCGACCTGGGCGACGACCGGCTTGTCGGCGGCGAGCTTGCGCACCTCGTCGTAGATGGATTCGCCGCCGGCCGTGGTGCCGCCGGGGGAATTGATCGACAGGATGACGCCCTTGACGCGGTCCGACTTGCGGATCTTCTCCAGCCGCTCGATGAGGTCCTCGTCCTCGGTGATGGTGCCGTCGATCTTGATCCTGGCGATATGGTCGGCCGCCGTGCCGACCTCGTCGCCCCAGAACCATGCCGCGAGCGCCGCGATGCCGAGTGCGGCGACGGCGAAGGCGACGACGCGCCAGAAGGTGAGCTTGCGCCGCAGGTGGCGGCGGTCGATGAGGTCGTCGGCTCTGAGCGTCATGGTCAGTCCTTCGTTCGGGCCAGCCCTTCATTGGGGGCGGTCTTCGTGCGGCCCCAGCGGGGCTTTTAGAGCAAGCGCCGGGCGAGGGCTACCGCTTTCGGGTGTGGCAGCGGGCGTCGCCGACGAAAGCGGCCGCGATTGGCAAGATCGGCGCGAACGCCTATGTTATACGGCGCTTCGTGGCGTAGAGCAGTAGCGCGATCGTAAAATGCCGGCCCGACCGCGGTGTTCCAAGGTTTGGTCGGCGTCCGGCTTCCGCTATCTTTGCGACGACGCGGCGGCAAGACGTCACATTTTTGCGGTTTTCCTTCGCTTTTGCTTGCTTGAGCGGTCGGCCGAACCAACCTATAGCCTTTCGACAGCCTGCGGCGGGCAAAGAATTCGGGAACGAGCATGTTGGCGCGGACGACAGAAACCGGCAGCGAGAGCGACCCCGCCGCCGAGCGGCAGGAGCCGCTGGCGGCGCGCGCGGCGGCGTTCGGCCGGGCGCAGCGGCATTCGCAGCGCGTGCGCGCCCTCAAATTCGTGCTGCCGCTGACGGCCGGCATCATCGCGCTGGCCTTTCCGATCTATTCCTATCTGGTGACGCCGCCCGCCGTCGAGGTGAAGGCCGACGACACCGCCTTTTCGGACGGCAAGCTGGTCATGTCCAACCCCAAGCTCTCGGGCCAGACCAGCGAGAACCTGCCCTATTCGATGAGCGCGGCGCGCGCCGTCCAGGACGTCGCCAACGAAAGCGTCATCGGGCTGGAAGGCATCGACGCCACGCTGCCCGTCGACGCGGCGACCTCGGCGACCGTGAAGGCGGCGAACGGCACCTACGACCGCACCGCCAACACGCTGCAGCTCAGCAAGGACATCCTGGTGACGACCAGCGACGGCATGGTGATGAAACTGCAATCGGTCTTCCTCGACATGGGGAAAGGCACTATGAAGACCGGTGATCCGGTCGACATCACGCGCGAAGGCTCGCATATCCGGTCGGATACGATGTCGGCGAGCAACGGCGGCAAGACACTGGTTTTCGAGAAGCGCGTGCGCGTCGACATCGATCCCGCCGCCGCGAAGACGAAAGAGGGGAGCGGAGAGGCCAATGCGGCGCAATGAGGTGATGAAGCTGGCGGCCGTGCTGGCGCTGCTCGCGACCGGCCCGGCGCTGGCGCAGTCCGACGCCAAGATGACCGGGCTGAAGCTTTCCAACGACCAGCCGATCCAGATCGAGAGCGACAAGCTGGAGGTCCAGCAGGAGCAGAACCTGGCGATCTTCACCGGCAACGTCAACGTGGTGCAGGGCGCCACACTGATGAAGGCCGGCAAGATGACGGTCTATTACGTCAAGGGCGGCGGCTCGGCCACCACCGGCTCGGCCAACATCGACCACCTGGAGGTCGACGGCAAGGTCTACATCAAGACCGAGACGCAGGTCGCCACCGGCGACCGCGGCACCTTCGACATGAAAAGCCAGGTCTTCACCCTGTCGGGCCAGAAGGTGGTGCTGTCGGAAGGCTCCAACGTGCTGGTCGGCTGCAAGCTCACCGTGCAGATGAACACCGGCCTTGCCCAGGTGGACGGCTGCGGCAGCGGCGGCGGGTCCGGCGGGCGGGTGATGATGTCGATCACGCCCGATTCGCAGAAGCCCTGATCTCCATGGCGTTGTTGTCGAGACGAGAGGCCGGCAAACCGGCGACGCCGGCGCTGTCGTCCGCCGACAGGACCGCCAGGCTCAAGGGCACGCTGATCGCCCGCGGACTGACCAAGGCCTACAAGGGCCGCACCGTGGTCAACGGCGTTTCGCTGGGCGTGCGCGCCGGCGAGGCGGTCGGCCTGCTCGGCCCCAACGGCGCCGGCAAGACCACCTGCTTCTACATGGTCACCGGACTGGTGCCGGTCGACCAGGGTACCATCGAGATCGACGGCTTCGACGTCACCTCAATGCCGATGTACCGGCGGGCGCGGCTGGGCATCGGTTACCTGCCGCAGGAAGCCTCGATCTTCCGCGGCCTTTCCGTCGAAAACAACATCCGCGCCGTGCTCGAGGTGGTGGAAAAGAGCCGCAAGGAGCGCGAGAAGTCGCTGGACGAACTGCTCGAGGAATTCCACATCGGCCACCTGCGCAAGGCGCCGTCGATGGCGCTGTCGGGCGGTGAACGGCGCCGCCTGGAGATCGCGCGGGCGCTTGCCACCAAGCCGGCCTACATGCTGCTCGACGAGCCGTTCGCCGGCATCGATCCGATCGCCGTCGCCGACATCCAGCAACTGGTGCGGCACCTGACGGCGCGCGGCATCGGTGTACTGATCACCGACCACAATGTGCGCGAGACATTGGGCCTGATCGACCGCGCCTATATCATCCACGCCGGCCAGGTGCTGACCCACGGTCGCGCCGAGGAGATCGTCGCCAACCCGGACGTGCGCCGGCTTTATCTCGGCGAAGCGTTCACGCTTTAGCCGTCGCCGGGCCGCCGCCGGCAGCTTTCGCAAGGCCTGCCCCTAACGTTCCGGTAAGGCCGTTCTGCTAGCTGTTGCCTTGACAAGCAAAAGCCGGGCCAGTTTGATCCGGCCGGCTTTGCAGACGAAGGCAACCGTATCCCGATCATGGCGCTGGCGGCCAAACTACAGCTCAG
>JBQCHN010000092.1:0-4557 GCA_051954615.1 Mesorhizobium sp.
TTTTTTCGTTACTACGCCAAATCTTTAGTCAGCGTGGATATCGCGGTTCTTGGTTTCCGGCAGGAACAGCAGGCCGATGACCAGCGTGATGCCTGCGAAGACGATCGGATACCAGAGGCCGTAGTAGATATCGCCGGCGGCGGCACTCATCGCGAAGGCCGTTGCCGGAAGCAGGCCACCGAACCAGCCGTTGCCGATATGGTAAGGCAGCGACATGCCGGTGTAGCGGATGCGGCTTGGGAATAGTTCAACCAGCCAGGCCGCGATCGGCGCGTAGACCAGGGTCACATAGATGACGAGGATCCAGAGCAGGATCGTCGTCATCACGTAGTTGATCTCGTTCGGATCGGCCGAGGCGGGGCCGAATGGGTCCGGGCGCCGCCTTGGCGGCTCCCGATTCGGTTCGGGATACGGCTATCGGCCGTGACCCTCGTAGGTGAAGATGTCCCGGTTCTTCGTCTCGGGCATGAAGAGGAGGCCGATCACGAAAGTCGCAAGCGCGATGATGATCGGATACCAGAGGCCGGAGAAGATGTTGCCCGACGCCGCCACGATCGCGAAGGCGGTCGGGGGCAGGAAGCCGCCGAACCAGCCGTTGCCGATGTGGTAGGGCAGCGACATGCCGGTGTAGCGGATGCGGGTCGGAAACATCTCCACCAGCATGGCGGCGATCGGCCCGTAGACCATGGTGACGTAGAGCACCAGCACGAACAGGATGGCGATGGTCAGCGGCCAGTTGATCCTGGCCGGATCGGCGAACATCGAGAAGGCGCCGCCGTTCGGGATCGAATAGGCGGTGACTTCTGTCGCCCCTGCCGCTTCCTCTGCGGTGACGATCTTGTCGGCGATGGCCTGAGCCACCGGAACTGTCTTCTTCTCGCCGGCGCGGATGGCGGCGGCGTCGAGCTTCAGTTCCGGATTGGCCGCAACGAAGGCGTCCAGCTTCTGTTCGGCGACCGTTGCCGCCGCGCGCTTCAGCGGATAGCCGCCGTCCTGCAGGGCGATGTTGATGCCCTTGGCAAACACGGCGTCCTTGGCCTTGGCATCGGCGCCGGCGGCCAACGCGTCGTAGGATTCGACCGTCTCGCTGCCGATGGTGACTGTAGCGGCCGTGCCGGGGGCCGCCGTCGTCACCACGTCATAGGGAACCGAGTTCTTCGTCAGGAAGGAGGTGGCGATGTCGCAGGAGGTCGTGAACTTCGCAGTACCCACCGGATTGAACTGGAACTTGCAGTCGCCGGGGGCCGCTGTGACGGTCGCCCGCACGTTCTGCTGGGCTGCCGCCAGCGTCGGGTTGGCGGCCCAGGTCAGCGCCTTGAACAGCGGAAAGGTGGTCAGGATCGCCAGCACGAAGCCGGCCATGATGATCGGCTTGCGGCCGATCCGGTCCGACAGCCAACCAAAGACCACGAAGAAGATCGAGCCGATGGCGAGCGCGATGGCGATCATGATGTTGACCGACCAGGCGTCGACCTTCAGCACGTTGGTGAGGAAGAACAGCGCGTAGAACTGGCCGTTGTACCACACCACAGCCTGGCCGGCGGTGAGGCCGAGCAGCGCCAGCAGCGCGATCCTGGCGTTCTTCCACTGGCCGAAAGCTTCCTTGAGCGGCGCCTTGGAGGTCTTGCCCTCGTCTTTCATGCGCTGGAAGGTCGGCGATTCGGATAGTTGCAGGCGTATCCAGACCGAGACGGCCAGGAGCACGAAGGAGACGATGAAGGGGATGCGCCAGCCCCAGGCCGCATAGGTTTCCTTGGACAGGGAAGCCTGCACGAGCAGGATGACGATCAGCGACAGGAACAGGCCGAGCGTCGCCGTGGTCTGGATCCAGGAGGTGTAGTAGCCGCGGCGGTCGTCAGGCGCATGCTCGGCCACGTAAGTCGCGGCACCGCCGTATTCGCCGCCCAGCGCCAGGCCCTGAAGCATGCGCAGCAGGATCAGGATGATGGGCGCGGCCATGCCCCAGCTGGCGTAGCCGGGCAGCACACCGACCCGGAAGGTCGACAGGCCCATGATGGTCATGGTGACGAGGAAAGTGTATTTGCGGCCGACGAGGTCGCCGACACGGCCAAACACCAGCGCGCCGAACGGACGCACCAGGAAGCCCGCCGCGAAGGCCAGCAGCGCGAAGATGTTGCGCGTCGCCTCGGGAATGGCCGAGCTGAAGAAGGTCGAGCCGATGAAGGCGGCCAGCGACCCGTAGAGATAGAAATCGTACCATTCGAAGACCGTGCCGAGCGAAGAGGCGAAGATGACCTTCTTTTCCTCTCGCGTCATGCCGCGGCTGGCTGTGCCGGCGGTGGTGGACGCCACTGTCATGACTGTTCTCCCATCAAGCGTTGCGATGCTGCGCCGGCAGGCCCGCATCTCCTCCTCGGGATGCGGATGGGCAGCGGACGCAGGCGCAAACTGGCAGAAAGTGGCGACCGACGGCAGAGAGCCTTTGGGATTACGGCTTTGGTCTAATTTTCAAGGGGATGGCGGGAAGCCGTCAAATCAATCCAGCGCGGCAAGCAGGCCTGCCGCCGCCATCATGTCGCGCTTGCGCTGGGCACGGCGCGACACGGCTTCGGCATCCTGCCCCCACTGCTCGATCTGCCAGTCCTCGTCGACATGGGCGGCGAGCCATGCCGCTTCGGTATCGAGCCCGCCGGCCTCGACAGCCAGCGCCAGCAGCGCCGAACCGGTGAGCGAGGTCATGACGTGAAGGGATGCGAGCCTGAGCGGATCGGCGCGGCGTGCGAGATGCGCGCCTAGCACGGCGATCGTACCGCGCGGCTGCTCGACATGGATGACGCCTTCGGCGAGGTTGAAGCGGGCGCCGAGTTCGCTACGCGCCCAGTCCAGCACCGGGTCCCAGTGCCGGTTCTGGCGATCCACCAGCCCTTGCGGGCTGTCCGCGCGATAGCACAGCAGATCGGACGAGGCGAACCGCAATATGTCCTCCAGCACCGCCTGCGGATCGGCGGCGACACCGTCTATTGCCGTGTTGACCAGCCTGAGCGTCGGCATGGTCACCGGATCGATGACCTCGGCCTGCGCCTCGAATTCGCCGGCCACCAGAGCGGCAGCCGCCTCGTTCGGCAGCGCCAGCAGCGCCTTGCCGGGCGTACGCACCGGCTTTCCGTCCAGCCGCACGCCGAAGACCTCGCCGTCCTGCTCGACCGAGACGGCCTTGTAGAACCGTTTCGGCAGCGGCGTGCGCATCTGGATCTGGGCTCGCCGCACCGGATCGGGATCGGACAGCAGCTTGCCGGCTTCAAGGTCACTCAAAATATCACGCATCGGGCACCTCACCCGGTATCTGGCGTCGCGCAGGCCTGTTGACAATGACCAATCCGGCAACGATCAGCACAAGCGCCGCGAAAATCCCGGCCGAAAGCGGCTCGCCCAGGAACAGCGCGCCGCAGAGCACACCGAAGACCGGCGTCAGGAAGGCGAAGCTCGACAGGCTCGAGGCAGGATAGCGGCCGAGCATCCAGAACCACAGAACATAGGTGAAGGCGACGATGAAGACGGCCTGGAACAGCAGCGCCAGCGTCGGCACCAGCGCGAAGACGCGCACCGGCGGCCCGGAGAACGGCAGGAACAGAAGGCCGACCGCCGCCGCGCCTGCCAATTGGTAGAGCAGAAGCTTCTCCGCCGGTACGGTTGTCAGCTTCGAGCGCTTGATGAGGATGTTCGTCACGGCCCATGCGACGCCGGCGCCGAGACTGAGCAGATCGCCCAGCAGCATGCTTTGCTCGTATGCGCCGAGCTTGTCGGCGAACACCACGATCAGCCCGGCAAAGGCCAGCACGAGGCCGAACACCTTTCGCGTCGTCATGTGTTCGCCAAGCAGGAAGTGGCCGCCGAGGAGCATCCAGAACGGCATGGCGTTGACCAGCAGCGTGTTGCGCGCCACCGTCGTGTGCTCCAGACCGATATAGAGGAACAGGAACTCGACGCCGAACAGCAGGCCGACACCGATACCGGCCGCAAGCGTGCCGTCGCGGCTCAAAAGCGCGATGCCGCGCCAGCGGCACCAAGCGACCACGCACAGGCCACCGAGCAGCGAACGCATGACGGAAACAAAAACCGGGTCGAAGCCCGCGTAGGAAATCTTGGCGGCGACGTAGTTCAGTCCCCAGGAGAAGGTGATGCCGACCATAAGCGCGGCCGCGGTGGCGTCGATCGCATCGTAGCGCGTGAGCGCCGGCGCGGTCACGTCTCCTCCTCCGCGCTCTGCTCGTCGAAGCCGAGCAGGTTCCAGCTCTGGCGCATGTGCGGCGGCATCGGCGCAGTGACGTCGAGCACGCCCTGCCCCGGATGCGGAATGCGGATGCGGCGCGCGTGCAGGTGCAGCCGGTTCTGCATGCCGCCGGGGAAATCCCAGTTGGTATCGGCCTCGAAGTACTTTGGGTCGCCGATGATCGGGCAGCCGATATGGGCGGCATGGACACGCAGCTGGTGGGTGCGGCCCGTATAGGGCTCCATCTCAAGCCAGGTCAGGGCGCGCGCCGCCTGCTCGATGACACGGTAGAAGGAAACGGCGTGATCGGCGCCCTTCTCGCCGTG
>JBQCHN010000093.1:0-3642 GCA_051954615.1 Mesorhizobium sp.
CCAGGAACTGAAGTCCAGATTGCGCAAACGCTCCTCCGTGGCCTTTTGCGGACGTCATCCGTCCGCAAGGCTTAGGGCAATCCGAAGAGCCAATCCAGAGTTGGCGTCCTATCCAGCCAGTTTCGCCAGTTGCGTCATGACGACAGCGGAGCCGGACAGGCGCTTTTCGGCATTCGGCCAGTCGCGGATGAAAACGATGGAATGATCCGCACGGATCTTGGCCAGCGATCCCTGGTCGCCGATGTATTTGACCAGCCCGGCCGGATTGCTGAAAGTCTTGTTGCGGAAATGGATGACAACGCCCTTCGGCCCGGCATCCAGCTTCTCGACATTGGCCTTGCGGCACAGCGCCTTGATGAAGACGATCTTCAACAGGTGCTTGACCTCCTCCGGCAGCGGGCCGAAACGGTCGATAAGCTCGGCGCCGAAGCCGTCGATCTCCTCCGGGGTCTCCAGATCGCCGATGCGGCGGTAGAGCGCCAGCCTGAGTTGCAGGTCCGGCACGTAGCTTTCGGGAATCATGACGGCGGTGCCGATGGCGATCTGCGGCGACCAGCCGCTGTCCTGCGTCTCGCCCGAATCCTTCACCTCGGCCACCGCTTCCTCCAGCATCTGCTGGTAAAGCTCGAAGCCGACCTCCTTGATATGGCCGGACTGCTCTTCGCCCAGAAGATTGCCGGCGCCGCGGATATCGAGGTCATGGCTGGCAAGCTGGAAGCCGGCGCCCAGCGTGTCCAGCGATTGCAGAACCTTGAGGCGGCGGTCCGCCGTGTCGGTCAGCTTCTTGTTGGCCGGCAGCGTGAACAGGGCGTAGGCGCGCAGCTTCGAGCGGCCGACGCGGCCGCGCAACTGGTAAAGCTGCGCCAGGCCGAACATGTCGGCGCGATGCACGATCAGCGTGTTGGCGGTCGGAATATCGAGGCCGGATTCCACAATGGTGGTGGACAGAAGCACGTCGTACTGGCCGTCGTAGAAGGCGTTCATGATGTCGTCCAGTTCGCCGGGCGGCATCTGGCCATGGGCGACGCCGACCTTCAGTTCCGGCACTTCCGCCTTCAGGAAATCCTGGATTTCGGCCAGGTCGCTGATGCGCGGCACGACATAGAAGGATTGGCCGCCGCGGTAGCGCTCGCGTAGCAGCGTCTCGCGGATCACCAGCGGATCGAAGGGCGAGATGAAGGTGCGCACCGCCATGCGGTCGACCGGCGGCGTGGCGATCAGCGAAAGCTCCCGCACGCCCGTCAGCGCCAGTTGCAGCGTGCGCGGGATGGGCGTGGCAGACAGCGTCAGCACATGCACATCGGACTTCAGCTCCTTCAGCCGTTCCTTGTGCTTGACGCCGAAATGCTGCTCCTCGTCGACGATCAGCAGGCCGAGGCGCTTGAACGAGATCGACGAGCCGAGCAGCGCATGGGTGCCGACGACGATATCGACGGTGCCTTCGGCAACCTCCTTCTTGACCTGCGCAAGCTCCTTGGCGCCGACCATGCGCGAGGCCTGGGCGACCCGCACCGGCAGGCCGGCGAAACGCTCGCGGAAGGTCTTGTAGTGCTGGCGCGACAGGAGCGTGGTCGGCACCACGACCGCCACCTGGAAACCTTCCATGGCGGCGACGAAAGCGGCGCGCAGCGCCACTTCGGTCTTGCCGAAGCCGACGTCGCCGCACACCAGCCTATCCATCGGCCGGCCGGCCGAGAGATCGCCGGCGACGGCGTCGATGGCGTTCTGCTGGTCGTCCGTCTCCTCATAGGGGAAGCGGGCGGCGAACTCGCCGTAGAGCCCGTCCTGCGGGATCATGGTCGGGGCAGAGCGCATCTGCCGCTCGGCGGCGATGCGGATCAGCTGGCCCGCCATGTCGAGCAGGCGCTTCTTCATCCGCGCCTTGCGCGCCTGCCAGGCGCCGCCGCCGAGCTTGTCGAGCGTGGCTTCGGCCGAATCCGAGCCGTAGCGCGACAGAAGCTCGATGTTCTCGACCGGCAGGAACAGCCGGTCGTCGCCGGCATAGTGGATTTCCAGGCAGTCGTGCGGCGCGCCGGCCGCCTCGATGGTGCGCAGGCCGATGAAGCGGCCGATGCCATGGTCGGCATGGACGACGATATCGCCGGCCGACAGCGAGGCGGCCTCGGCGATGAAGTCTGAGGCGCGCTTGCGCTTCTTCGCACGCCGGACCAGCCGGTCGCCGAGGATGTCCTGCTCGGCGACGACGACGAGGCCGTCCGTCTCGAAGCCGGTTTCCAGCGGCAGCACCGCAAGCGCCGCCTGCCCCGTCTCCAGCGTCTCGACCTCCGCCAGCGTGGCGACTGTCTTCAATTTGCCGAGATGGTGCTCGGCAAGGATCTGGCCGAGCCGGTCGAGCGAGCCGTCCGTCCAGCCGGCGACGACGACGCGCCGTTTCTTCGCCCGCTCGTCGGCGATGTGCTTCACCGCCGTCTCGAAGACGTTGGCGTTGGGGTCGGCGCGCTCCTCGGCAAAGCTGCGGCCGGCGCGCGAGCCGGCGTGGAACACCTTCCGGTCGCTCGCTTCCGGCGCCGCGAAGGGCGTCAGTTCGATGGCCTCGCGGCCGGCGGTCGCCTCGTTGACGCCCTCCGGCGAGAGATAGAGCAAGTCCGGCGCGACCGGCTTGTAGGGCACCGCATCCTTGAGCGCGCCCTGGTTGCGGCGCGCCTCGAAGTGATCGAGGATCAGCTTGCGGCGCTCGGCCAGCGCCTCGTGCGCCAGATGGTCGAAGACGACCGGCGCGTCCGGCAGATAGTCGAACACCGTTTCCAGCCGCTCGTAGAAGAACGGCAACCAGTGCTCCATGCCGGCGAAACGGCGGCCTTCGCTGACGGCGGCATAGAGCGCGTCATCGCGCGAGGGCGCGCCGAACGTCTCGATATAGGCGCGGCGGAAGCGGCTGATCGTGTCCGGCGTCAGCGCCACCTCGCTCATCGCCTGCAGCACGAGCTGGTTGCGCTGGCCGGTGGTGCGCTGGCTGGCGGGATCGAAGGCGCGGATCGATTCCAGCGTGTCGCCGAAGAAATCGAGCCTCAGCGCGTCCTCCGCACCGGGCACGAACAGGTCGAGGATGCCACCACGCACGGCGAACTCGCCGACCTCGCGCACCGTCGGCACCCGCTCGAAGCCGGAGGTTTCCAGCCGCGAAATCAGCGCCTTCATGTCGATCTGGTTGCCGGGCTTGGCCCGGAAGGTCTGCGCTTCGATCGAGGCTGCCGGCGGCACGCGCTGCAACAGCGCGTTGGCGGTGGTGAGCACGACGGCGCGGTGCGGCTTGTTCGCCAGCGCCGCCATGCCTGCCAGCGCGTCGAGCCGGCGTGCGGCCGCGTCGGAGCCTGGCGAGACGCGGTCGTAGGGCAAACAATCCCATGCCGGAAGCTCCAGCACCGGCAGGTCGGGCGCGGCGAAGGTCAGCGCCTCGACGATGGCCGGCAGGCGCTGGCCGTCGCGGGCGACGAAGACCAGCGGCCGGTCGGGCGCGATCTCGCCGGCGATCTCGGCCAACGCGAAGGCTTCGTAGCCGTCGGCCACCTCATCGACGATGAAGGAGCCGGCGCGGCCTTTCGGCAGGCCGATGGAGGGAATGAGCTTCATTTGCGTAGTTTCAGATTTGAGATGTCCGGCCGAAAGCCAAAATCCTGTCGA
>JBQCHN010000094.1:0-3173 GCA_051954615.1 Mesorhizobium sp.
CGCCCGCGCAGCTGACGCGGTCGTCACGGCCGAACCCGAACCGGCCGAATACGTCAAGATCTGCGACGTCTACGGCGCCGGCTACTTCTACATCCCCGGCACCGAGACCTGCCTGCGCATCGGCGGCTATCTCCGCTACGATGCCGGCTTCGGCGACGTCATCACGAAGGACGGCTCCCAGGCTGTCGACCACCTCGACGGCACCATCAACGACACCTGGACGAAGAACGCCCGTTTCGCGCTCAGGACCTGGACCGGCCAGGAGACCGAGCTCGGCACGCTGAAGACCTATACCGAGACCCGCTTCAACTTCGGCAACTCGCCCACCAGCCCGACGGCCGTCAACAAGGCAGTGACGCTGAACTTCGCCTGGGTGCAGCTCGGCGGCCTGCGTATCGGCAAGGACGAATCCGTGTTCGACAGCTTCGTCGGCTACGCCGGCAGCGTCATCCAGGACACGCTGGTGCCCTACGGCACCAAGGACACCAACCTGATCAGCTACTATTTCGACGGCGGCAACGGCTTCTCCGCCGTGGTCTCGCTGGAAGAAGGCTCCGGTGCCTATACGATCGACAGCTACGTGCCGCACGTCGTCGCCGGCCTGAAGTACAAGCAGGGCTGGGGTTCGATCGCCGCCGTCGGCGCCTATGACAGCAACTACGAGGAATGGGTCGGCAAGGCGCGCCTCGACGTCAAGGCGACCGACCAGCTCTCGCTGTTCATCATGGGCGGCTATGGAACCGACGACAACGCCGCCTACAACTTCTACAAGATCTGGGACGGCAACTGGGCCGTCTGGGGCGGCGGTACCTACAAGATCAACGAGAAGACCGCCTTCAACGCCCAGGTCTCCTACGACGAGGGCAAGAAGCTGGCGGTGGCCGCCAACGTCGCCTACGAGATCGTGTCCGGTTTCACCATCACCACCGAAGTGGACTACGTCAGCGTCGACGCGAGCCCCTTCCACGCGGTCAGCGACGACGGCGTCGGCGGCATCGTCCGTTTCCAGCGCAATTTCTGATCACCAAGAAATTTTCGACCTCCGGCCCGCGGCATCGCCGCGGGCTTTTTTTCAGGACATCCGGTCGAGCTTGCGCTGCATGGCGGCGATCTGTTCCTTCAGTTCCTGCAGGTCGTCGGATTTCTCCGGCGCCTCCTTGCCTTCCGCCCCGTCCTTCCTTGCAGGCTCCGGCGCGTCGGCGGCCGGCGCCGCGCTCCCCGCTGCCGGGAAGGGCGTGAACATGCGCATGGCGTTCTGGAACATCTCCATGTTGCGGCGCGTCTGCTCCTCGATCGCCTTCATCGGCGTCGCCAGCTTCATCATGTCCATCGGCGACTTCATCTGTTCGCGAAAGCGCTCCTGCTCCTTCGAAAAGGCGATCATCGACTGCTCGAGGAAGCTCGGCACGATCATCTGCATCTGGTCGCCGTAAAAGGCGATGAGCTGGCGCAGGAACGGGATCGGCAGCATGTTCTGCCCGTCCTTGTTCTCCAGCTCGAAGATGATCTGGGTCAGCACCGGATGGGTGATGTCCTCGCCCGTCTTGGCGTCCTGCACGGAAAAGTCCTCGCCGCGCTTGACCATCTCGGCGAGGTCCTCGAGCGTGACGTAGGTGCTGGTGCCCGTATTGTAGAGGCGCCGGTTGGCGTATTTCTTGATCACCACCGGTTCGTCTTTTGCCGCCATACCATCCTCCCCGGATTTCGGCGCGTAAGCAGCCGGCGACGAATTGAACTAAGGTCGAGGATAGACGCAAAACCGGCGTGAATCCAAGACCTTTGTGCGGTGCGGGAGCGCGCAAGCCGGCAAAATGCTGCGCAGCAATCGCCCCGTTGTGCGATGCAGGGGTCGAAGCGGCCGATTTCCGGTTTGACTCGAAGGCGTGAAAGGTCAAGAAAAGTCGTCAGGATAGCCAACGTTCCCGGAGCCTGGAGATAAAAATGCCCGCTTCCAATGCCATCGTCGTGGCCAGCGCCGCCCGCACCGCGGTCGGTTCGTTCAACGGTGCCTTCGCGGCCACCCCCGCCCATGAACTGGGAGCGGCGGTCATCCGCGAGCTGTTGGCGCGGGCCGGCGTCGAGGCGGGCGAGGTCAACGAGGTCATCCTCGGCCAGGTTCTGACGGCGGCGCAAGGCCAGAACCCGGCGCGCCAGGCGTCCATCAATGCCGGCCTGCCGAAGGAGACGACCGCCTGGGGCCTCAACCAGGTCTGCGGCTCGGGCCTGCGGGCGATTGCGCTCGGCATGCAGCAGATCGCCACCGGCGATGCGAAAATCGTCATCGCCGGCGGCCAGGAGTCCATGTCGCTGTCGCCGCATGCCGAGCATCTGCGCGCCGGCGTCAAGATGGGCGACTACAAGATGATCGACACCATGATCAAGGACGGCCTGTGGGACGCCTTCAACGGCTACCACATGGGCACCACCGCCGAGAACGTCGCCAAGCAGTACCAGATCACCCGCGACGACCAGGACAAGTTCGCGCTGGCCTCGCAGAACAAGGCGGAAGCCGCGCAAAAGGCCGGCAGGTTCAAGGACGAGATCGTCCCCTTCACCGTCAAGGGCCGCAAGGGCGACACGGTCGTCGACCAGGACGAATACATCCGCCACGGCGCCACCATCGATGCGATGCAGAAGCTGAAGCCTGCCTTCGAGAAGGACGGCACGGTCACGGCCGGCAATGCGTCTGGCATCAACGACGGCGCCGCCGGCGCGCTTCTGATGACCGAGGCCGAAGCGGTGCGCCGCGGCCTCACCCCGCTGGTGCGCATCGCCTCATGGGCGACTGCCGGCGTCGATCCGGCGATCATGGGCACAGGCCCGATCCCGGCTTCGCGCAAGGCGCTGGAGAAGGCCGGCTGGGCAGTCGGCGACCTCGATCTCGTCGAGGCCAACGAGGCCTTCGCCGCGCAGGCCTGCGCCGTCAACAAGGATCTCGGCTGGAACACCGACATCGTCAACGTCAATGGCGGGGCGATTGCCATCGGCCACCCGATCGGCGCATCAGGCGCGCGCATCTTCAATACGCTCGTCTTCGAGATGCGCCGTCGTGGAGCAAAGAAGGGCCTCGCGACGCTGTGCATCGGCGGCGGCATGGGCGTGGCGATGTGCGTGGAAGCGATGAATTAGTCGGTCGTGGTGGTTTGTCGGTCGTCCATCAAAGCAAAAAAATG
>JBQCHN010000095.1:0-11331 GCA_051954615.1 Mesorhizobium sp.
GCGCCCGCGCCGTCATCGACGCGCCGCAATCGGCGGTCGGCAAGGCGCTGGTGGCGGCGACACCGAAACTGCACGCATCGAAACAGGACGCATCATGACCGAGACAAACGCCCACGCTCCCGCCGAGACGCTCGCCGCCGAGTTGGAAGCCGCCTTCCGCAACCGCGCCGACCTCTACCGGCTGATGCTGGACGAACTGACCGCCGATCTGGGTGCCGAACGGGCCGAGCACCTGATGATCCGCATCATCGAAAAGCGCGGCCGGGAGGTCGCGGCCGCCGCCTTCGCCAAATTCGGCCCGAACGACGCGCGCGCCATCGGCGAGGCTTTTCTGGCCGTCAGCCCGGACGGCGGCCGCATGTACCCGACCGATGTCGAGCGCGCTGCCGATCGCATCGCCTTCCGGGTGAAACGCTGCCCGCTGAAAGACGCCTGGGTGGACGCCGGCGTCGGCGAGGAAAAGCTCGCCACGCTATGCCGCATCGCCGGTGCCTTCGACCGCGGCCTGTTCGAGGCGACCGGGGTGCGCTTCGACAACGTCACATGGACCCCCGGCCACGGCACCGGCTGCTGCCACATCGCCTTGACCGACCGCGATGCAGAGTCGTCGATCAATATGTAAGATTATGCTTACTTGTCTTTCGACGCCGCGCGCAGTTCGACGCGTCGGATCTTTCCTGAAATCGTCTTCGGCAGCGCTTCGACGAACTCGATCTCGCGCGGATATTTGTAGGGCGCGGTTTCCCTCCGGCAGAAATCCTGGATATCCTTCACCAGTTCGTCGGACGGCGTGAAGCCCTTGGCGAGCACGACATAGGCCTTGACGATCTCGCCGCGCGTGGCATCCGGCTTGCCGATCACCGCGCTTTCGGCCACCGCGTCGTGCACCAGCAGCGCGCTTTCCACCTCGAACGGGCTGATGCGGTAGCCGGCCGAGGAGATAAGATCGTCCGAGCGGCCGACGAACCACAGATAGCCGTCCTTGTCGCGCCGAGCGGTGTCGCCGGTATAATACCAGCCGTTGCGGAAGGGTTTCGTGTCGAGCCTGCCGCCCGCCTCGTAATAGCCGTGGAACAGGCCGGGCGGCCACGGATCGGTGACTCGAACGCCGATATGGCCGACTTCCTCGTCGGGCATACGGTTACCATCGTCGTCGACCACGTCGACGTCGAAGCCCGGCACCGGCTTGCCCATCGAGCCGGGGCGAATCTCCTCGCCGGGAAAATTGGCGACGATGTTGATCGTCTCGGTCTGGCCGTAGCCGTCGGCGATCACCGTGCCGGTCGCTTTCTTCCAGATGCGCATGACTTCCGGGTTGAGCGGCTCGCCGGCGCCGAGCGAGCGCCGCAGCGAGGTGAGGTCGTATTGCGAAAGGTCCTGCTGCGCGAACAGGCGGTAGACCGTCGGTGGTGCGCAGAATGTCGTAACCTTCAGCTTACCGATAAGATTGAGGTGCATTTCGGCGTTGAAGGCCGTCGGACCGTCGTAAAGCACGCAGGGCGTGCCGAGCACCATCTGCGGGAACAGGATGCCCCAGGCGGCCTTGGCCCAACCTGTATCGGTGAGCGACCAGTGCACGTCGGAAGGCCGCAGGTCCTGCCAGAACAGGCCGGTCGCCGCATGCGCCAGCGCATAGCCGTGATCGCGCGGCACCATCTTCGGCATCGACGTGGTGCCGGAGGTGAAATAGGCCATCATCATGTCGCTGGCGTGCGTCGCGGGAAGCGCCGCGCGGTCGAGGACGGGCGAGGCATCCGCCAGCAGCCTCTCCAGCGACAGCCAGCCGTCGCGCTCGCCGCCGACGACGATGAAATGCTTCAGCGTCGGGCAGGCGGCGCGGATGGCGTCGACCTTCTCGCAATGCTCGGGCGCGACGATCGCCAGCGTCGCCTTGGCGTGGTTGGCACGGTATTCGATGTCGTGCGCGGTCAACAGGTTGGTGCCGGGCATCGACACCACGCCCGCCTTCATGCAGCCGAACAGCACCGTGTACCACTCGGGCACGCGGCCGGTGATGACGACGGCGAAATCGCCCGGTTGGGCGCCCAGCGACCGCAAGGCGTTGGCGAAACAGTTCGATTGTTCGACAAACCACGAGAACGGCAGGTGCCGCACCGTCTCGCCGTCGCGCGACACGGCGATGATCGCCGTGCGGTCGTCGCGTGCAGCCCAGTCGTCGATGACGTCGAAGGCGAAATTGAACCCTTCCGGAACGGCAGGGTGAAAATTCCGGCGCGCATCGGCATAGGTCCGGTCGACCGACGAAAAATCCATGGCATTGTCCTCCCAGCGACACCGGCCACCTTTTAGCGCAGCGGACTTTATGCAGCCATGGAACCAAAGGCTAGTGGTCCGGACGTTGCGAGGCCCGAGCCGTTGAGCAGCCAGCAGCCGAGCACATTGTATCGTGTCAGCCTCCGCTCGCTGTGGATCAGGTAGAAGCGGTCGACGCGAAAGCGGATCGGCTCGATATCGACCGGGCGGATGGAGCGCGGACTGTAGAACAGCGTCATGTGAGGCGTTGTCAGTTCCCCGGCTTTCAGTCCCTCACGGCGTAGATGCCCGAAAAGCATATCGCCAAGCTCGCGAAGCTGCCTGCTTTCGGCAAGCAGTACCGTTGGCCGCTTGTCAGGATTGAAGCCGGGAAAAGTCATGGCGCGGTAAAGCACGAGCTCGAACGGCGACAGAGCGATACGCTCGGCGGCCCGTCTGGCCGCAAATGGAACCCTGCTCGGAATGCGGACATAGTCGCCGATGCCGCACAGGGAAATATGGAGCCTTTCGGGTAAAATTCCCTTCGTCACAACGGCATTGTCGCGCTTGATGACCTCTCGCCACCGAACGACCTCCGCAGCCGCCGTGCCGGCACCGGTACAAGTGAATATCCGCTCTGGCCGCTTCGGGCGCCGCGGATCGAGTGGTTCGATGAAATCGAATGTGGGCTGAATACAGTCGGGCATCGTCGTGCTTCCTTGCGAAAACCGACCCTGTCCCGGTGATGAATTTAGAACAAATAAGGAACAAAAGTAAAGGGAAAACCGGACGCCCGGTTCCAATCGCAGAGGGCGCGTACCCCACCCCCTGTCCCCTCCCCGCAAGGGGGAGGGAGACGCAGACGCCGCCGTCTCCACTAAATCATCATTGACGACGAACTGTGGCGCTGCCGCAAAAATCCCCCGCCCTCTTGCGGGGAGGGGTTAGGGGTGGGGGTATCGGGTGCGGATATCTATTAGGATTGTGGCCACTGACGCGACCAGCGACGCCTACCGTTCCCTCAATCGTTGAAGAACCGACCTTCCTTGACCTCCGCCACCTGGCCGGCGCGGATGGCGAAGTCACCGAAACGCTCGCCTTCCCGCCGCTCGCGGGCGAAGTGGGCGATCACCTTGCCGAGGTGGTCGAGGATCGCCGGCTCGGCGACGTTCTCCAGCACCATCTTGTTGAGACGCTGGCCGTGGAAGCCGCCGCCGAGATAGAGATTGTACTTGCCAGGCGCCCGCCCCGTCAGCGCGATCTCGGCGATGTAGGGCCGCGCGCAGCCGTTCGGGCAGCCGGTCATGCGGATGGTGATCGGCTCTTGCGAAAGCCCATGCTCGGCCAGGATCCCGTCGATCTTGGTGATCAGCGACGGCAGGTAGCGCTCGCTTTCGGCCATGGCGAGCCCGCAGGTCGGAAACGCCACGCAGGCCATGGAATTGAGGCGAAGCCCGCTGGCATTGTTGAGCGTGTCGAGCCCGTATTCCTTCAGCAGCGCCTCGATCGCCGGCCTGTCGCCCGGCTCGATGTCGGCGATGATGAGATTCTGGTTCGGCGTCACGCGGAACATGCTCTTGTGCACCTGGGCGATCGCCCTCAAGCCGTCGAACAGCGCCAGGTCGGGAAAATTGCTGACGCGGCCGTTCTGGACGAACAGCGTATAGTGCTCGCGCCCGTCCTCGCCGCGCTGCCAGCCGATCGGATCGCCGTTGGAGGTGAAATTGTAGGGTTTTGCCGGCCCCAGCGCAAAACCCAGCCGGGCTTCGATCTCGCTTTTGATGAAATCGAGGCCCTTGTCGTCCACCGTGTATTTGAAGCGCGCGCGGCTGCGCTCCACCCGATCGCCATAGTCGCGCTGCACCGTCATGACGGCATCGCACGTCTCGATCACCTTGTCCTTCGCGATGTAGCCGATGACGCTGGCGAGCCTGGGATAGGTCTTCGGCGCATTGTCCGTGCGGCCCATGCCGCCGCCGATGGCGACGTTGAAGCCTTTCAGCTCCTCGCCTTCGGTAACGGCGATGAAGCCGAGGTCCTGCGCATAGACGTCGATGTCGTTGATCGGCGGGATGACGAAGCCGATCTTGAACTTCCGCGGCATGTAGGTCTTGCCGTAAAGCGGTTCCTCGGGCTCGCCGGTCGATGCCGCGCGTTCCTCGCCGTACCAGATCTCGCGATAGGCGCCGGTCTTCGGGATGGCATGGTCGCTCGCCTGCTTGGCCAGCGTATAGACCTCGGCATGAAGCGCGGAAAGCTGCGGGTTGATCGAGGCCATGACGCCGCGCGCGTCGTCGCCGCAGGCCGCCTTGGTGTCGAGCAGCACGTCGTGCAGGCCCTGCATGAGGGCGCGCAGGTTCTTCTTGTGAACGTAGTGGAACTGGAAGGTCTGCCGGGTGGTGAGCCTGAGCGTGTTGTTGGCATAGGCGCGTCCGAGCGCGTCGAGCTTCAGCCACTGGCTGGACGACAGCACGCCGCCCGGCAGGCGCACGCGCGCCATGAAGCGATAGGCCGGCTCCAGTTTCTGGCGTCGGCGCTCGTCGCGGATGTCTCGGTCGTCCTGCTGGTAGACGCCGTGGAACTTCATCAGCTTGATGTCGTCGCCCGGCACGGCCGCTGTCAGTTCCACCTCCAGCCCGGCGGCGATGGTGCCGCGCAGCTGGTCGCTGTTGGCCTTCATCGTCTCGTCGGGGCTGAGCTTTTCCAGCGGCTGCGAGATGTCGCGGCTGCGGTCGACTTCAATCGTGGTCACGGCTTTGTCTCAATAAACGTCGATCTGGTAGCGATGGGCGGCTTGCAGCGCGCCTATATATTCCTCGGCCGCCACCTGGCTTTTTGCGCCCTGCTCTTGCACGACGGCGACCAGCGCCTTCTGCACGTCCGGCGCCAGCTTGGCGCCGTCGCCGCAGACATAGATGTGCGCGCCTTCCTCGAGCCAGGCATAGACCTGGCGCGCTTCGGCGGCGATGCGGTGCTGGACGTAGACCTTTTCCACGCTGTCGCGCGAGAAGGCGACGTTCATACGCGACAGCACCTCGTCCTTGAGGAAGCCCTGCCACTCAGTCTGGTAGAGGAAATCGCTGTCGAAATTGCGCTCGCCGAAGAACAGCCAGGATTTGCCGACGGCACCCCTCGCCTCGCGCTCCTGAAGGAAGGCGCGATAGGGCGCCACGCCGGTGCCGGCGCCAATCATGATGATCGGCACGTCGTCGCCCGGCAGGCGGAAATGCGGGTTCGCCTGGACATAGACCGGCAGTTCGGCGTCGAGGTCGCAACGGTCGGCGAGATGGCCGGACGCCACGCCGCTACGCGCCAGGTCGTTCAGGTCGTAGCGCACGGTGCTGACCGTCAGGTGCACCTCGTCCGGCGCGAGACCCTGGCTGGAGGCGATGGAATAGAGGCGCGGCTGCAGCGGCCGCAGGCCGGCGGTGAAGCTTGCCGCGTCGACGCCCGGAACCGGGAATCGCTTGACGATGTCGATGACGTGATTGCCTTCGAGGAAGGCCCGGCGCGCCTCGGCGGCACCCTCGCCGCGCAGCGCCTGAAGCTCGCCGGCACCGGAGAGTTCGGCCCACTGGTCGAGGAAGCGCGGCGTCGCGGCGGTGATCTCGAACGTTGCGCCCAGCGCTTCGCCCAAGGACACCGAACGGTCCTTGACCGCAATGGTAGCGGTCGCATCGAGGCCGAGCGTGCCGAGCAGGGAGTCGACCAACGTCGGATCGTTGCGCGGCACGATGCCCAGCGCGTCGCCCGGCTCGAAGGACAGGCCCGAACCCTCGATCGACAGTTCGAGGTGGCGCGTCTCCTTGCTCGAACCGCGGCCGGTGAGCAGAAGGTTCTCCGTCACCGTCGCCTGGAACGGATTGCGCTTGTCGAAAGCGGAAACGGCGGCGGTCGAGGATTGCAGGGCCGCGACCGTGGCCGGCACGGCGCTTGCTTTGGCGGGCGCAAGATCGTCCGCGACGGCGGCAATCCAGCCGGCGGACGGTTCGTCGTAATCGACGTCGCAATCGACGCGCTCGCGGATACGGGTTGCGCCAAGTTCGGCCAGCCGCTCATCCAGCCGCTTGCCGGCGCCGCAGAAGAACTCGTAGGTGGAATCGCCCAGCGCCAGCACGGAGTAGCGCACGCCCTCCAGCCTTGGCGCCTTGCGGCCCTCGACGAACTCGAAGAAGCCGGCAGCCGAGCGCGGCGGCTCGCCCTCGCCATGGGTGGAGGCGAGGATCAGCAGGTCCTGCTCCTCCTTCAGCCGGCGCGGCTTGTAGTCGGCCATGTCGGCGACGGTCGGCTCGATACCCTTGGCGCGGGCAGCAGTGGCGAGCGCCTTGGCAAGGGCGGCGCTATTGCCCGTCTCGGAACCGTAGAGGATGGTCAGCGTACGCGTGGCAACCGCTGCGGGCGCGGCAACCGCCCTGACGCCGCCGTCCTGAAGGAGCGCGGGGGCCTCGGCCCCGAAACCACGCGCGGCATGATCGAGGCCGGCGAAGTAGCCGCTCAGCCACAGCGCCTGGCCGGGCCTGAGCGAGGTGGCAAGCGCGCCGATCTGGTTCCACTGATCGACATTCAGTCCCGGTCCCGGAAACTCCAAAGCTGTCATGGCGACGACTTCCAACGTCTCGTTTGCAAGCTGCGTAATGCCTGTCCCGAAGTGCGGAAAACGGCCTTTTCGGGATGCTGACAGGGCACGTTTGCCGCGTGCGGAGGGACGCTGACAAATGAATGATATTGCTAGATAAATGCAATAAAATTGCTGGAAAGCCGATCCTAGACGATCATTCCAAGGACCCGCGAAACGGCGACGGCTTTGTTCTTTCAGCAAAAAGACAGGCAACAGGAATGTTGCGACAAAAAAATTTCGTGCACAGCCCGGTTTCGCGGCGAAATTGGCCGATTTCGGTCGCTCTCGCGCTCGCCCGGCCGGAAAAGAAGGCGTAACCCCTCAGGCGCAAGCGAAACGGAACGGCCATGGTGAGACGCAAATCGGGAACCGGCAGAGCGGCCGACAGCGACGGCGCCGAGGGCAGCGCGCAGGCACCGGTCGCGCCGGCCGCCGCCATCCGCTGGAGCGACCTTTCGGCCGACGAGCAGACCGCCCTGAAGCGTCTCAACCGCGGCCCCTATCAGGGTCTCGACGCCGCCACCGCCGAACGGCTGCGGGCGCTGGGTCTCGTGGCCAGCCGCCCCGCCGGCATCGGCATCAGCCGTGCCGGGCGGGAGCTGGTGATCTCCACCCTGCTCGCCGCCCGCGAAAATGGTTCCGGCGAAACGGGCTGATATCGATGGCCTGATTTCGGCTGACGGTCGCGGCAACTCAGCCCGCTACGTCATCACTTCCGCCAGCCCCCGCAGCGACTCCCTGATATCCTCCCGCTCCTGCGCTGTTTCGGCATAGACCGCATAGACCGGATAGGTGAAGTCGGGGGCGCCCTCGACCAGTTCGAGTTCGCCGGCGGCGATGTGGGGGGCGGCCATGCCCTTGCGGAAATAGCCCATCCCGCCGGCGCGCAGGATGTAGTTCAGCCCCAGCGGCCCGAGCCCCACCATCAGGCCGGGCTCGCCGAAGCCGCGCACGCCCTCCTCGTGCCGGGCGGCGAATTGCGGCCCCCAGTCGACCTGGACATAGGCCTCCTCATCGTCGATCGGCCTGGCGGTGCTCCTGACCAGCACGAGTTGCTCTTCCTGCAGCAGCTTGACGGTGAAGCCCGGCAGCAGTTTCGGGGCGTAGAGCACGGCGATGTCGAGGATGCCGGTGCGCAACTGTTCCAGAAGCTGGTCGGGCACGCCGACCTGCGCCTGGATCGCGACATGCGGCAAGGCCTTGCGCATCCACACCAGCCAGTCGAGTAGCAGCGGGTTCCACAGGCTGAGTTCGCCGCCCAGCGCCACGATACTGGAACGGCCGGCGGGAATGGCGAGCTGGTGGCGGGCCCGCTCCCAGAGCTGGACCATGGATTGCGCATAGGGCTGGAACTCGCGCCCGGCCGCCGTCAGTTGCGCGCCGTTGCGGTTGCGCACGAACAGCTTTCGCCCCAGTTCGTCCTCGAGCGTGCGGATGCGGGCGCTGACCGTCGTCTGCGTCACATGCAGCCGCTCGGCGGCGTTCAGGAAGCTGCCGGAATGGATGATCTCCAGGAACGTCCGGGCTCGCTCGACATCCATGAAGCGCCTCTTTTCAATGCAACAATTTTGCAGTCATACAGCATTTAATTCCGTTTGCCTTCCGTTTTGAGCGGCTGCACGGTCGTCCGTGAAAAAGCGTGTGAAGGAACGAGAAACGGGCATGTCTCAACAAGGCCGGCTATCGGGCGGAGGCGGCGAGACGATCGCCGCGCCGGTTCCGGTCCACGATGCCGGTTCCGCATCCGTGGCCGAACCGCCGGAGCGCTGGGCGGACGTCTCGCGCTGGCGCAACGGCGAGCGGCGAAGGCTGCTGGCGCAGCGCCTTGTCCTCGACGTCGAGGAGCGCAGGCGCAGGGCGCAGCGCATCGCCAGCCTGCTCGACCTGACGATCAGCCGCTTCAGCGGCCGTATCGTCGGCGCCTACTGGCCGTTTCGCGGCGAGCCGGACCTGCGCGACTGGACGATCAGGGTCATCGAGCGCGGCGGCCGCATCGCCCTGCCCGTCGTCATCCAGAAGGGATGGCCGCTGGAATACCGCATCTGGTCGCCGGGCGACCCGCTCGAACACGGCGCCGCCAACATCCTGTCGCCGGCGCGCGGCCCGGCCGTCCGGCCCGACATCGTCATCGCCCCCGTCGTCGGCTTCGACATGGCCCACTACCGCCTCGGCTATGGCGGCGGCTTCTTCGACCGCACGCTGGCCACCATGCCGCGCAAGCCCGTCGTCATCGGCGTCGGCTACCGTGAGGCCGAGATGGCGACAATCCACCCGCAACCGCATGACATACCCATGGACGTCGTCTTGACGGACTGAAAACAAAAAAGCAGGCCGGTTCCGCCTGACGACTTCACGCCGCCCGACATCGAACCGCGACCTGCCAGACAAAGGACAGGTGCCACGATGCCCGACGCAACCGCCACCCACGACAGCCATCACGACCACAAGCCGTCCTTCTTCGCGCGCTGGCTCTATTCGACCAACCACAAGGACATCGGCACGCTCTACCTGATCTTCTCGATGATGGCTGGCATTCTGGGCACCGGGCTGTCGGTGGCGCTCAGGGCCGAGCTTCAGGAACCCGGCCTGCAGATATTCATGGATCCTTCGTCCTACAACGTCGTGGTCAGCGCGCACGGCCTGGTGATGATCTTCTTCGTATTGATGCCGGCCCTGATCGGCGGCTTCGGCAACTGGTTCGTGCCGATCATGATCGGCGCGCCGGACATGGCCTTCCCGCGCATGAACAACATCTCGTTCTGGCTGCTGGTGGCCGCCTTCATCCTGTTCCTGACGTCTCTCTTCGTGCCGGGTGCGGCCGGCAGCTTGGGCCACAGCGGCGGCTGGACGCTCTATCCGCCCTATTCGACGACGGGCCAGCCCGGGCCGGCGGTGGATCTCGTCATCCTGTCGATCCACCTGTCGGGCGCCTCCTCCATCCTCGGCGCCATCAACTTCATCACCACCATCCTGAACATGCGCGCGCCGGGCATGACCATCCACAAGATGCCGCTGTTCGCCTGGGCGCTGCTGGTCACCGCCTTCATGCTCCTGTTCTCGCTGCCGGTGCTGGCCGGCGCCATCACCATGCTGTTGACCGACCGCAACTTCGGCACGTCCTTCTTCACGCCCGAGTTCGGCGGCGACCCGGTGCTCTACCAGCACCTGTTCTGGTTCTTCGGTCACCCCGAGGTCTACATCATGATCCTGCCGGGCTTCGGCATCGTCAGCCACGTCATCTCGACCTTCTCCAAGAAGCCGATCTTCGGCTATCTCGGCATGGCCTACGCCATGGTGGCGATCTGCGTGATCGGCTTCGTCGTGTGGGCGCACCACATGTTCACCGTCGGCCTTTCGGTCGACACGCAGCGCTACTTCGCCTTCGCCTCGATGGTCATCGCGGTACCGACCGGCGTGAAGGTGTTCTCCTGGATCGCCACCATGTGGGGCGGCTCCATCTCCTTCAAGACGCCGATGCTGTGGGCGATCGGCTTCGTGCTGCTGTTCACCATCGGCGGCGTGACGGGCGTGCAGCTCGCCAATCCCGGCCTCGACCGCTCGATGCAGGACACCTATTACGTCGTCGCCCACTTCCACTACGTACTGTCGCTGGGCGCCGCCTTCGCCATCTTCGCAGGCTTCTACTACTGGTTCCCGAAGATGACCGGCTACATGTACAACGAGACGCTGGGCAGGCTGCACTTCTGGATCACCTTCATCGGCGTCAACCTGGTGTTCTTCCCGCAGCATTTCCTCGGCCTCGCCGGCATGCCGCGTCGCTACGCCGACTACCCCGATGCCTTCGCCGGCTGGAACTTCATATCCTCGATCGGCTCCTACATTTCCGCAGCCGGGCTGGTGCTGTTCTTCGTCATGATAGCGGAAGCCTTCGCCCGCAAGCGCATCGCGCTCGCCAATCCCTGGGGCGAAGGGGCCACTACGCTGGAATGGACCCTTTCATCGCCACCGCCCTACCATCAGTTCGAGAAGCTGCCGCGCATCGGCTGAAGCATGTCTCCCGAAAGTGGGACCCGGTTTCGGGACAGGGACATGCGTAAAATCAGAGGACCAAAACGTACTGGCCGAATCTGAAAGGTCGCGACGCGCTTTGGGCCGCCGGCGACCGGACCTAAGTTCCCTCAGACTGGGCGGGTGCCACAGGCACCCGCTCTTTTTTCAGCACCCCCCACACCCCGCCCCCGGACGATACCGTTCGATCCTTCCGCGGCGAGAAATTGCCAGATCCACATCCTTGTCGTAACCATGGCCGCGCATCGTTTCACGAGAGGCCTCGACATGGATCGTTTCACCGGCGGCTGCCTGTGCGGCAATGTCCGATTTGTGGCAACCGGGCGGCCCTACCGGGTCGGCATCTGCCATTGCCTCGACTGCCGCAAGCATCATGGCGCGCTTTTCCACGCGTCCGCGATCTTCCCGCAGGAGGCGGTGACGATCGAGGG
>JBQCHN010000096.1:0-81525 GCA_051954615.1 Mesorhizobium sp.
TTGGAGGCCGATCATGTCGCTCAAGGGAAAGACGCTGTTCATCTCCGGCGGGTCACGCGGCATCGGCCTGGCGATCGCGCTGCGCGCCGCGCGCGACGGCGCCAACGTCACCATCGCGGCCAAGACCGCCGAGCCGCATCCCAAGCTGCCGGGCACCATCTACACCGCCGCCGAGGAAATCGAGAAGGCCGGCGGCAGGGCACTGCCGGTGCTGTGCGACATCCGCGAGGAGGGCCAGGTCGCCGCGGCCGTCGCCGCGACGGTCGAAAAATTCGGCGGCATCGACATCTGCGTCAACAACGCCTCGGCCATCCAGCTCACCGGCACGCTGGAAACCGACATGAAGCGCTACGACCTGATGCACCACATCAACACGCGCGGCACGTTCCTCGTTTCCAAGACGTGCGTCCCGCACCTGAAGGCAGCCGCGAACCCGCATATCCTCAACCTGGCGCCGCCGCTCGATATGAAGGCCAAGTGGTTCAAGAACCATGTCGCCTACACGATGGCGAAGTTCGGCATGTCGATGTGCACGCTGGGCATGAGCGCCGAGTTCGCCAAAGACGGCATCGCCGTCAACTCGCTGTGGCCGCTGACGGCGATCGACACCTCCGCCGTGCGCAACCTGTTGGGCGGCGAGACGGTGGCGTCGATGAGCCGCTCGCCCGACATCATGGCCGACGCCGCCCATGCCATCCTCAACCGGCCGTCGCGCGAGGCGACCGGCAATTTCTACATCGACGAGGAAGTGCTGCGGGCCGAGGGCGTGACCGATTTCTCGCACTATGCGCCGGGCGCCAAGGGGCCGCTGGCCGGCGATTTCTTCGTGCCCGACGAGGTGTTCGAGCGGACCGACACGAAAGTCGGCAGCCTGCTCTGATCTGTCCAGAGATAAAGTGGCCCGGCCGGCGAGGGGGAACCGACCGGGCCGTGTCCCGCGGGGTGCGGGACGGGGCAGGGAACCCCACCCATAGAATCTAAGGCGGCCGGCCCGCGATTCAATGCCCCGTAGGCAAGGGCGAATCGCGAGCCGTGCTCCGCGCTATTTGGCCGAGGCTACCGGCGCCACCAGCGGCGTGATGCGGCGGATGGCGACGCGCCGGTTCTCCCGCTCGGCACCGTCGGTGTTCACCTTCAGGTAGCGTTCGCCGTAGCCCTGGGTGGTCAGGTTCTCGGCCGGGATGTCGAAGACGCTGGTCAGCGCCTCGGCAACCGCCTGCGCCCGCTCGTCCGAGAGCACGAGGTTGGACTCGTCCGAGCCAACCGCGTCCGTGTGGCCTTCGATCAGGAAGGTCTCGGCCGGGTTCTGCTTCAGGATCTTGTTGATGGCATCGCCAAGCGCCTGAAGATGGTTCACCTGATCCTCGCCGATCTCCGCCGAACCGGTGTCGAAGGTGATCGTGTCGAGGTCGACGCGGCGCACCTTGTCGCGGATACGGGCCGAATGCACCACCTCGTCGATGGAGTAGATGCGCTCCACCGGCTCGACGGGCGGTGCGTCGAGATAGGTGTAGTAGTCGTCCGGCTCCGCATACTGGGCGTCCAAGATGTACTGGTCGGCCGGAATGTCGAGCCGGAGCGGGGGCAGGTCGGCGCCGGCGTCGTAGTAGCCGCCTCTCAGGCGATCGTAATCGGACTCCGGCACATAGTAGAGCACGACCTCGCGATCGTCCCGCGTGATCCTCGAGCGGCGCACGATATCGCCGTAGGAGTTGCGGATGGTGACGACGCGCGTGCCGTCGTCCTTGACGATGGTGTAGCGGCTGAAATCATCCGGCAGTTCCTCGACATAGGAATCGCGGGCGTGGCGTTCCAGCCGCACGTTCACATCGCGGTTGTCGACGTAGATGTTGTCGCCTTCCTTGATGATGATGCGGTTGTTGACCTCCTTGACGACCTGACCGTCGTTGCGGCTGCGCTGTTCCTCACGCCTCTTGCGCCATTGCTGCTGCCACTTGTCGCGGTCGATGCGCTTGCCTTCCACGGCCTCGACCGATTCGATCCTGTCGATCTTGCCGATCTCGGTCTGCGCGGCCGAATCCGAATCCGGCACCGCTTCGGGCTTGCCCTGCGCCTGGCCGGTCGCCGGCTGTTCGGCCTGTTCCTGGCCGGCCTGCGGCGCTTCGCCGGCGGGCTTGCCGTTGGCGCCGGCCTGTCCTTCCGCGCTGCCGGCGCCCTTGGCGCTGTCGGGCAGCGGAGCGGCGTTCTCGGGCTGCGGCCTCGCTTCTGCCTTGCCCTCCGGCATGGCCTGCTCGCGGGTGTTGGTGGGAAGCTCCGGCTCGGCCGCCGGCTTCGCCTCGCCTCCGGCTTTCTGGTCGGTCGCGGGCTGCCCGGGCTGGGCCTGATCGGCCGGCTGGCCTTCCTCGGCGGGCTTGGCGTTTTCGGCCGGCTGTTCTTCACCCGGGGCCGCCTCGCCGCCGCCTTGCTTCTTCTTTTTCAGATAGTCGCGCAGCTTGTCCTTTTTGGAACCGGTTTCGGCCCCCTGGTCTGCCGGCTGCTCCCCCTGCGCCGGCGGCTGCGCGGCCTCGGCGGGTTTCTGTTCGGGCTGGGCCTCGGCCGGCTTTTCTTGCGGCGTCGGCGCTGCTTCCTCGGCCGGCTTGGCCTGCTCGGCAGGCGCTTCCTCGCCGTTCTGCTTCTTCTTCAGATAGTTGCGCAGCTTGTCCTTTTTGGAACCGGTTTCGGCCCCTTGATCCGCAGGCTGCTCGGCGCCCGATGGCGCTGCCTCGGCGGGAGCCTGCTCGGCCGGCGCGGATTCCTGCGCGGGGGCGGCATTGTCCTGCTGTTCCTGGCTCTTGCGCTTCTTGCGCGGCTTCTGCTCGGGTTCGGCGGGGGCCGCCTGCTCGGCGGGAGCCTGTTCGGCTGGTGCCGCTTCCTGCGCGGGCGCGGCGTTGTCCTGCTGTTCCTGGCTCTTGCGCTTCTTGCGCGGCTTCTGCTCGGGCTCGGCAGGAGCCGCCTGCTCCGCAGGGGCCTGTTCAGCTGGCGCAGCTTGCTCGGCGGGAGCCTGTTCGGCTGGTGCCGCTTCCTGCGCGGGAGCGGCGTTGTCCTGCTGTTCCTGGCTCTTGCGCTTCCTGCGCGGCTTCTGCTCGGGCTCGGCAGGAGCCGCCTGCTCCGTGGGGGCCTGTTCAGCTGGCGCCGCTTGCTCGGCGGGAGCCTGTTCGGCCGGTGCTGTCTGCCCGGCGGGCGCAGCGTTTTCCTGCTGCTCTTCGCTTCTGCGCTTCTTGCGCGGCTTTTCTTCCGGCTGGGCCGCGTCCGGCGAGGCCTCTTCGGCAGCCGGGGCGCAGGTTTCGCCCTCGGGGCAGTCGGCCTGGACCCTGAGCAGCGGCAGGCTTCCCGTCGTTTCCGATACAGGGCTGGCGACGCGGTCGAGCGGCAGGGCGCTCAGCGGCGCGGATGCCATCAACAGGGCAATCGCGCTGCCGGCCAGGATTTGTGATTGGCGTTTCATCCGAAATCTCCTCTCGCACGCCCCTTCGCCGCCCAAACCGCTCAGAACCGCATTTGGTTCCGACGCGCCGGCCACCGAATGGCAACCGCACAAGGCGAGCGAAGGGCGATTTGGTGGTCATACCGGGGCGAGCCGGGCCGGCGGCTTGATTTCGCCATGCGTCGGGCGCACATGCGCCATATGAATGAGCCGTTCTGGAAGACCAAGTCACTGGAGGCGATGAGCCCTGCCGAATGGGAATCGCTGTGCGACGGCTGCGGCAAATGCTGCCTGTCCAAGCTGGAGGACGAGGACACCGGCGAGATCTACTGGACGAGCGTGGCCTGCCGGCTGTTCGACGCCGGTACCTGCCGCTGCGGCGACTATGCCAATCGGCTGAAACGCGTTCCCGATTGCGTCGGCCTGACGCCGCAGAACGTGCGCACGCTTCACTGGCTGCCGGCGACCTGCGCCTACCGCCTCGTTGCCGAAGGGCGCGATCTGTTCTGGTGGCACCCGCTGGTCTCAGGCAGCGCCGAGACGGTGCATGAGGCCGGCATATCGATGCGCGGGCGCGTGCGCGCCAGCGAGAGCGACCTTGCCGAGCCGGAAGATTATTTCGACTACGTGCTGGAGGAGGAGCCGTAACCCGAAGCGGCCCGAAAGCCGGAACCGGCGTGCGGACACGGCGTTCACCCGCTGGGCGCGTGAACGGCAGGTGAACGCCCGATTCCCGAACCGTTCAGGGGCACGGCCCTAGGTTCGGGCATCGCTTCGGCGAACCGCTCGAAACGCCAACAGGAGAAGACAGATGTTCAAGACCCTCAAGACCGCGGCCCTTTCGGCTCTCATCGGCCTCGGCGCGCTTGCCGCCGTTCCCGCCGTCGCCCAGGCGGACGGCATCTACCTCAATTTCGGCCATTCCGGTCCGCGCTTCGGCACCTATGACGGCGACCGCGAGCGTGTCCGCGATTGGCGCCGGGAGCGCGACTGGCGCCGCAGCTGCTCGCCGGAGCGCGCGCTCGACAAGGCCGAGCGCATGGGGCTGCGCCGGGCCCGTGTCATCGACGTGAGCCGCCACACGATCAAGGTGGCTGGGCGCAAGTACAGCGACCGGGTCGTGGTGGTGTTCGGCCGCGAACGCGGCTGCCCGGTCGTCTATCGCTGATTCGCGTTGGCGCGTAACGCGCGCCTGCATCGGCCAAGGAAAAGCCCCGGAGGATCGATCCTCCGGGGCTTTCAGCATTTTCGGGACCGGTGCCCGATTCTACTTCAGCTCGAAGGTGACGGTGACCTGCACCGTGTAGGAATTCTCGCCGGCCTGCACGGGCGCGGCCGCGCCGGCGGCGTCGAAGGCCTTGGCCTGGATCGGCATCGGGGCCGGCCGGGTGTTCTGGTCGCTGATCTCGATCACGCGCCCGAGGCTGACGCCGGCCGCCTCGGCGAGCGTCTTGGCCTTGGCGATGGCGTCGGCTACCGCCTTCTTGCGCGCCTGGGTGAGGGTGGCGGCAGGGTCCTCGTTGGAGAAGGTGATGTTGCCGCCCTGGTTGACGCCGAGGGTGACGGCCTTGTCGAGGATTTCGCCGGCCTTGTCGATGTCGCGCAGGCGCACCGACAGCGTGTTGGTGACCTGGTAGGCGACCAGTTCGGCTTCCTGGCCGCCGTCCTTGTTGTTGGTGTAGTTGTAGCGCGGGCTGATCTGGATGCCCGCCGTCTGCAGGTCGCGCTCGGCGATGCCGAACGCCTTCATCGCCGCGATCACCGCCGCCATGGCGTCGTTGTTGGCGTCCATGGCCTCACGGGCGGTTTTCGCCTCGCGCATGACCGACAACGAGATCAGCGCCACGTCGGGCGCCACGGTAGCCTCGCCTTCGCCCGAAACGGTGATGTGCGGCGGCGGCACCGGCTCGGCCGCCCTGGCGGCTGCGGGCAAAGCGAGCGCGGCTGCGAGCGCCAGCGGCAGGAACTGTTTCGGCATCTGTATCTCCATCATGCGAATGCTTGCCCACGCCCACTATGGACGCACTGTGGCGCGATTAAGGGCCGGGGTTCGGCGACAGCAACGGATGGTAGCCGAAAGCCTTGTGCGAGGAGACGAAAAACTCTAAGGCAGCCGTGTGGGGCCTGTAGCTCAATGGTTAGAGCCGGCGGCTCATAACCGCTTGGTTGGGGGTTCGAGTCCCTCCGGGCCCACCATTTTCCATATACATGTTGTCGGCTCAAATTGGAAGCGAACCGTTTCCAAAAAATAGCGAACCGTTTCCAAAAAGCGGCGAAACCATCTAGGAGGGCTGCGGCTTAGGCTAACTGATTGATTTAATGATTAAGTTGTCAGTTAGAGAACGGAAGCCAAAAACCACAAGGGGCTTAGAGCTTTAGTGTGTGCTGCGAAAAAGCCACATTCTGACGGTGATGCCTCAAAAAACTGAGAATCGCCATTTTGTGCATTCCATCGTGTAGCGGCTAGGCTCCCTTTGTAGTTTGTGCTGGGGAGCAGCCCCGTGTCAATGACACAGTAGCTGGCCATGAAAGCTGGTCACGCACAAGGCAAGGAGAGCCATATCAGCCCATCTGCGGGCTCCTCGAGCCTAATCCACTTAGGCGGATGCGCTTCCCTTTCGCAAGCTTCGATGGGGCCGATCATCCGTTGCCCAACTTCGTTCGCTTAGCCAGTTCTAGAAGCGCAAATCGTCTCGCTTGATCTGCTGCAATGGGATTCGAAGTCCTGGTCCGTGACCAGCTTCACTCGCGAGAAATTCGACCCCTCGAGCTTCTAATGCAGCACGCAATCGTTCAAGCGTCCGGATAGCGACACGTTCATTACGCTCGACACGCAAGACCGTTCTTACTCCGACACCAGATAATTCTGCGAGTTCAGCTTGGCTCATATTCAGGGCCGAGCGTGCCGCCCGCAAGATTTCATTGGGAACGATCACTGCCGCTTCCTTGGATTGCATGGCAATCCATCACAGAAATGTTGACATAACAAATTGGCGATTGCACCGCCATTAAGTGGCGTGCTATACGCCAAACAAGTTGCGCAGCGTGAGTCGCGCAAGCATTCGTACGAATCACGAATGAATCGAATCCTTCGAAACGGATGGAGACGGCGGCGATGATCTTTTTCGGTCGAAACAAACAGGCGACAGAGTTCATTGCAACAGAGGTACAACGGGTTAACTCGCTCCTCGCTGATATGGAACGAATCCTTGAGGGGCACGCCCCTGAAGAAATTCCGTGTGCGGATCCGCCCATTCTTGATCAGTGGAATCTTATCAATCGTCCCGCTCCATGTCTTGTGGGGCTCTCGACCGGACATCCGAAGCTTCCCGGAACAAATCGCGAGATTGTCACCTCGGAGGTTTGGTTGATGTCAGATGATCTGACTTGGGCGAGGACGCTTTCCCGATGGTATCGCCTTGGTCGTCCAGCTTCCAAACTCGCAGATGCATAGACGGCAAGCGCCATGTCCCTGAAGGATTCACGCTCCCATAAGGAACGACACTTCATACGTCGCCTGGAGGCGGCGAAAGCTGGACGGCACCTGCCGACCGAAATCGAACTGTTGCGCGGCATGCCTTTCCTGTCGGATGACATGGCCGCCGACCTCCGCGAATTCGCGGAACGGCTATCACGACGATTGCGACACAATCCCAAATTTGAATCCGCGCTGTTGATCGCCACGCTGGATGATCTCGCGGTCGACCAAAGCCAGGAAGCAATCCAATGCGTTGAAACAGCGTTGGATGAAACGCAAGGATTCAACAGTGACGTTGCTCGCGCCGCAAGGCTGCGCATCCAGTTCTACCTCGCTTCGTGTGGTGATCCGACCGCGGCCGAGATAGTCGCCGGGGAAGCCGCCTCGATCGCGCTCCGCGAAGTGCGCAAGGACAACGACGGCAGCCTTATGTCACGGGCTCTTGCCTGGTCGGTGCTCGCCAACGGCTGCCGCCATATGTCTCAGGACGGGTTCCTGTCCTGGCCGCGTGGCCGAACCGCGATTTATGCTCTTTTGTGGATGATTTCGACCTCCTGATTGCTCGGCCCTCACCAGAAGCAAAGCAGCAGGAGGAAAAAAGGGCTGCTGTCCAAATCTTTGGGGATAAGGAACCGATCTCAAGGGAGAAGGCGAGAAAATCCGAGCGTACCGAAGGCTCCGTGATCGTATTCAGTTCGATCGGCAATGTCGGTACGGGCGAAGGCAAGCGTGTCAGCAAGGAATTCGAGAAAGTACTCAATGCCCTGTTACCGCTCTCGGAGGTCCCCGACCTAGCAAAGGTGCGGACCCGGCTGATAGACGAGTTTCCATATGCGATTGCCGTCATCGATGAACTTCTCAAGCGCCTCGCCGGCCGGGGCTGCATCCATTTCCACCCCACGATTCTGGTCGGCACTCCGGGATGCGGAAAAACCCGTCTAGCCCGGCGGCTCTGCGAGGAACTCGATGTCCCATTCGAATTGGTGTCCTGCGGTGGAATGTCCGACAGCGCACTTGGCGGAACGCCGAGGCGCTGGTCGTCGGGCGAACCCAGCATCCCTGTCATGGCAATCCGTCGCCACCATTGCGCGGGGCCGGTGATCATCCTCGATGAGATTGAGAAGGTCGGCACTGGCCGCCGCAATGGAAATCCGCACGATGTCCTGATTGGCCTTTTCGAAAGGGAAACATCGGAGCGTTGGTTTGACCCATACGTAGAGTCGCCCTGTGTCCTGTCCAATGTTTCCTGGCTCATGACAGCAAACACGCTCACCGGAATGCCGTCAGTGCTCCTCGACCGGTGCCGAGTGATCAAAGTTCCGGAACCCGGCCCTGAGCACCTCGACGTGTTGGCACCGCGAATCCTCGAACAGATCTATGCCGACGCCGGGTACGATCCGCGATGGGCGATGCCGCTCGACCGGGTCGAAATCGGCGCAATCGCCGCGGCGTGGCCGGGAGGATCCATCCGGCAACTGTATCGCTTGGTCGAAAAGCTGGTCGAGCTACGCGAAGCCATGCAACCACGGCAATGATTGGGTCCCGGCTCGGAACTGAGTGGCAGGTGATCGTCAAGCTCAAAATCTGCAGGAGCGGACATGAGGATCTGGATATTTTCGGACCTGCATCTTGAATATGCTGATCTGCGGCAACCGCTTGCCATTCCGGACGCTGATGTCTGCGTAGTCGCCGGCGATCTTTGCCGTGCGCCCGCAAACGGAGTTCACTGGCTTGCCGAGCATATCGCGCATACGATGCCGTGCGTGTACGTCGCGGGCAACCATGAATTTTACAAGGGTTCGATCAAGGAAGCGCTCGAAGATGGGCGTGCCGCGGCATCTCGATTCCCTGATGTCCATTTCCTGGAAAATGACACCGTCACGCTCGATGGGATTCAGTTCGTAGGTGCCACGCTCTGGACGGACTATCTCATCGAAGGTCATCGTGAACTGGCCACGTTTCATGCACGCGAACGCATGAATGATTACAAGCAGATTGCCGCCCAGCGGAATCCTTGGAAACGCTTCCTTCCCCAGACAGCCTACCGGATGCATCGGGATTCGCGGCGATTTATCGAAACTGTCTTGAAATCCGACCCTGACCCGACGGTTGTCGTTACCCACCATCTGCCGCATCCGCGATCGATCCCAGAACGGTTCAAGGGAGATTTGCTCAACGCGGCTTATGCGTCCGATCTCTCCGACCTGATAGAGCAAGGGCAGACTGCTCTGTGGGTTCATGGCCATACACATGACAGCAGTGATTATCAGGAAGGGCGCACACGAATCGTGTGTAATCCTAGAGGCTATGATGACGAAAATAAGAGTTTCGACCCGGCACTCATAGTCGAAATCTGAGCCGTCTCGAAACGGTCAGCGCAAGTATGAACCAAGTTGTTGGCGCGTTGAGAGACGTTCGAACCAGCATTAATCCCTGCTGAACGACCGCTCAGCGCCCCCATATCGGTCGTCAAAACCACGTTGAGCAACTTCCAAAAGCGGACATCGCCAGCGCCCACACGGGAACGTCGCGGCTGCGGGCCCACCGAACAGCCTTTGCGAGCTTCGGCTATCGCTTCACCGGCGGTCGAAGCAGAAGTTATGGGCAGACGGTCGAGAAGGCGTGATTGGGCTATTCTTTTGGGTTGGCAAACCACGTCGCCGTCCAATAACACTGGAATTGATTCCGCTCTTGGGGGGCTGGACGATCAAAGACGAAGACCTGAAAGAGATTAAGCCCAAACCCGCCACATGCTCCGCATCACCGGAGCATGTGAGCAGCGGCTTGCCCATCCCCAAGGTCATGCGCGTCCGAACCTTCGGTCCTAACAACTGGGAAGATTTTGTCGAAGAATGGGCGACGAGTTTATTGGGGAGATATGTCAAGGTTCGTCGCTTTGGAGGCTCAGGTGATCTTGGGGTCGATATCGCAGGATTCTGTTCCGAGAAAGGTTTTCAGGCGGACTGGGACAATTACCAGTGCAAGCACTACGATCATCCGCTTCGCCCCAGTGACGTTTGGGTTGAAATTGGCAAGATCATCTACTATTCGAATAGGGGCGAGTATGTGCCCCCTCGAAAGCACTACTTTGTTGCATCCCAAGGCATCGGCACCTCCCTCGAACAACTCCTCAACAAGCCGGACGCCCTTAAGGCGATGGCGCGCGCAAATTGGGAAAAGAATTGCGAGGCCAAGATCACATCGAAAGAGAGCGTTCCGCTAACCGGAGCTCTGGAACAGTATTTTGATGCCTTCGATTTCACCGTATTCTCCTCGAAGTCCCATGTCGAATTGATCGAGGGTCACAGTACCACAGGCTATCATGCTGTCCGCTTCGGCGGAGGACTGCCACCACGTCCAGACCCGGACAAACCGCCTCAGACTCCTGTAGAGGCAGAGAGCCGCTACATCCGGCAACTCCTTGACGCCTACGGGGACCAGTTGGGTACGACCATCAACGACCCAATTGCCCTCGATGCTCATGCTCCGATAAAGCGTGACTATCTTCGGCAGCGAGAGCGTTTCTACCACGCTGAGTCGCTCAGAAACTTCGCCCGTGACACGGTGCCCGAAGGAACATTCGCTGCCCTTCAAGACGAAGTATTCCATGGGGTTGTCGATATCTGCGAGAGTCCGCATTCCGACGGCTTCGAGAGAATGCGAGCGACACTGGCGCAGGCAGCCGCTCTTTCACCGGCGGCAAATTCGCTTTCGTCTGTGACCAAGAAACAGGACTGCCAGGGAATATGCCATCAGTTGGCAAACGAAGATCGACTGACGTGGGTGCCGGAAGATGGATGGCGATCATAAACCGACGCCCTTTAACAGCACCCTAGAGACGGGGGTCCGCTCGCTTGCGATTCTGCACGCCGCGTATCCGGCGGCATTTGACCTACAGCGCCTCGTTGAGATGGACTATCTTGTTGTTCATTCTGGCGATGCGGGCGGGCCGGAGAGCCTCCACGCACCACTGCCTCTGCGTGTCGGTGAGCTGCTTGTTCGCCGTCGTCTAATTGAGAGGGGCCTAATCCTGATGATGAGCCGCAGTCTCGCGCAGAGGCTGCCCGGTCAGGGAGGATTTGCCTACATGGCGGGCGAGAATGCCGCACCCTTCATGGCATCGCTGACTGACGAATACTCGATGAGCCTTAAGGACCGTGCGTACTGGGCTGTCGATCGCTTTTCTGGCATGTCAACTGAGGAAATACGGACGTTTACTCATCGGTTTTTCGCCCGGTGGTCAAGTCAATTCCAGTCGGTTCAGAAAATTGGAGATGGCGCATGAGTGACAGCTATCTCCAACTTCGGAAAATTCGTTTCTCTGGACCCAAAGCTGAGACCGAGCTCGAATTTCGTTCCGGCGTGAACGTGATTTGTGGTGCATCGGATACTGGGAAATCCTTTCTTGCTGATTCGATCGATTTCATGCTCGGCGGGTCGAGTCTCAAGGAAATTCCCGAGCGTGCGAGGTATGAACAAATTAGCCTGGACGTTGATGCCAGCGAGGATGGGGATTTTCAACTTCGTCGATCGATATCCGGTGGGAACTTTCTTTTGAACGAGAGTGAGGAACCCGAGCCAAAAACACTTCGGCAGAATCACGCTCACGATCGGACCGATAACCTCTCAGGCTTCTTGCTCGACAAAATCGGTTTACTCGGAAAAAGGGTGCTAAAGAGCAAGACGAAAGGCACGACGCAGAGCCTAAGCTTTCGGAACCTAGCGCGACTGGTCATTGTCCAGGAGGGTGAGATCCAGCGGACGGGCTCGCCATTCTGGAGCGGGCAATACACGACAAAGACCTCCGAGATCGCCACGGTAAAGTTGCTGTTGACTGGCATCGACGACTCGGCAGTTGTCCGTGACGTTGACCAGTCCACCGACAATACCCAGCAGATTGCTCTTATCGACGAATTTCTCTCTGATCTTCAGATCGAGATTGAGGACGTTGGTGAGGATCGTGATGAGCTAACGGCACAACTGCAAAGACTTGAGGCGTCAATTGAAACGCGTCGTGAGGAGCTTTCTGCCTCTCAGATGACACTTGACGAACTCCTTGCCGAGCGCCGCGCACTCTTTGAACAACGGCAGGAAGCGTCCGACAGGCTTGATGAGATCAGTGACCTTCTTGCACGTTTTGCACTTCTGGCAGAGCACTACGACGTTGATTTGAAGAGACTGACAGCGATCCAAGACAGTGGTTCGATGTTCGCCCACGTCGAAGAAGTAGCATGTCCGCTTTGTGGTGCGGCTCCTGACGCTCAGCACCTGGATGAAACCTGCGATGGTGATGTTGAGGCTGTCGTCACTGCCGCCACTGCCGAAATTGAGAAGATCAAGCAGCTCCAGTCAGAGCTTGACTCGACCGCTGCAGATTTGGGGGTGGAGTCAGGAGAACTCGCCGAAACGCTGGCAGACGTAGAGACGCGGTATGAGGCGCTGAATAAGGAAATCCAGGAATCTGTGGGCCCCGACGTGACCGACGTTCGGGCATCTTTCTCCGCTCTCGTGGAAGAACGATCCAGCGTACAGAAAGCCGCTGATCTGTTCGCACGATACGACCGTCTTATGGAGAGAAAGGCTGCTTTACTGGAAGAAGAGGACCCTGAAACTGGTAGCCAGGAGGTGGCGACTGGGATACCTGAGTCAGTGGCCCATGCATTCTCTACAAAGCTTTCTGAAATACTCAAGGCGTGGCATTTTCCTGGCGAATGCCATGTATTTTACGACAAGGATGCCTCCGACTTCGTGATCGATGGAAAGCCACGGGCAAGCCGCGGAAAGGGTCTGCGCGCCATCACACATGCGGCGGTGAACATCGGGTTGCTGGAGTACTGTCAGTCCAACGGTATGTCCCACCCTGGTTTTGTCGTTCTAGACTCGCCTCTACTCGCTTACTTCAAGCCGGAAGCGGACGATGATCTGGAGCTACAAGGCACCGATCTCAAGGAGCGCTTCTACGACTATCTTATCGAGCATCACAGGCAAGATAGCCAGATCATCGTCATCGAGAACCAGCATCCACCCGAAGGAATCGAAGAAGATGTTGCGCTCACCGTCTTCACACGCAACCCAAACACTGGACGTTACGGCCTGCTGTAGATGGTACTGAATTATGAATATCGAAATTTCCTTGGATGACATATTGGATCAGGAGCGACCAGCTCTATTGATCGGAAACGGGATCAATCGGTACAGGAGCAATGCCACTTCCAGTTGGGACGAGCTTCTCGCCGAGCTTGCCCGAAAGCAGGGGCTAAGTCTCACCGAGAAAGAAGCCTCCGAGATGTCGAATACCGAGTTCTTCGACGTCCTCGATCTAGCACGTCCGAAGGAGGACCGAGGCAGCCTTCAGCAGGAATTCTGTGATCTGATGGCAAGCTGGAAACCAGCGGGTCACCACCGCGAAATCGTAGGTTGGGCGCAGCGTAACGATGCACCCGTCCTTACGGTGAACTTTGATGAGAACCTCTCGAATTCGATTGGCGCGCAGTTCTTTCGGCAAAGGGAGGGTTTTACTGACTACTATCCCTGGAGCTGTTATTTCTCCGATCGGGCGATCGAAAATCCCCATTCAAATTTCGCGATTTGGCACGCTCACGGAATGGTGCGCTATGCGCGGAGTATCCGTCTCGGTCTGACACATTACATGGGCTCGGTGCAGCGTGCGAGGACGTGGGTCTATAACCGCAACGGTCTGCGCGCGAGTGCGAAGAGCAGGGAAGACTCCTGGCAAGGCTCCGATAGTTGGCTTCAAGTTCTCTTCTTCTGTCCGCTGCTCATATTGGGCTTTGGCTTTGGCAAGGACGAAAACTTCCTGCGCTGGCTGTTCCTGGAACGCGCACGGCTGCACAAGATCATGCCCGCTTGGAGGGCAAGGACGTGGTTCGTAGACACCGGTGCCACGGATCGCCAGCGCCGCCGTCCGTTCTTTGAGGGCCTTGGCATCGAGGTCGTTACGTTGGCAAACTATTCTGATATCTATCAAAATCCCGCTTGGAGCCTATAGGTAGATTGAAGATTAGGAAGTCCTTTTCCTCAATGTCCGTCCTGCGCGGCGACGCGGGCTCTTGGGAACCGATCAGCTGATTGTGGCATTATGGCATTCGAAGCCGATCCCGATTTCATCAAGACCCTGGACAGCGTGAAGCTGGTCAAACTGATGAAACGCCTCCTGTTGGCGGAATGCAGGCTAACCGGCATTCCATTGCGTGCAGCGTCTGTGCCCCTACAGGTCACGGTCGCAGATGGAGGCGAGGATGGCCGGGTGAAATGGGCTGGCGGATCCGCATCGACGGCCTATTTCCCGCACCGCTTTACGCTGTTCCAGTCCAAGGCTCAGGATCTCAGTGACAGCAAGCTCCGCAACGAAATCTTGAAGAAACGCAAAGGTGGAGCGTTCACGCTGAGCGAGGGTATTTCAACCGTTCTCGACGAGGGCGGGTCCTATATTGTTTTTTGCTCCCACCCGTTTGTTGAAAGTAAGAAGACCAAACTCGTCAAAGCAATCCGCAAAGCGATTCGCGATGGTGGCGAGGACCCTGACAAAGCGCAGAGCATCGAAATATACGACGCCAACAAGATCGCGGATTGGGTGAACGCCCATCCGGGCGTCGCCTTATGGCTTGCCTCCGAACAGCGCCTGCGCTCGCTGGTTGGATTTCAAACCCATGAAGGCTGGGGGAAAGCGGCAAGTATCCAAAAGGTGCCATGGGTGGCACCGCAAGCGCCGCGCTATGTACCGGTCAACCGAACCGTGCCTGACAGCGAGCGGAAAGCGGCAAAGGTCAATGCCTGGACGTATGAACAGGCGAAGGTGGTGTGCCTGGATGCCCTTGATGGCACCGAGCGCAAAATACGGGTGGTCGGGCCATCTGGCTTTGGCAAATCGCGCTTTGTTTATGAGATATTGAACGAGGGGCCGACCGTTGCCGAGCAGTCGCTCACGCGGTCGGTGATTTATGCCGATTACAGCATGGTTGGCGACGAAGCCCTGAAGCTGGCGCTCGAAATCGCCGACTACGGCGCGCAAGTGACGCTGGTGGTCGATGAATGCCCCGATCAGGTCCATTACAAGCTTGTTGAGTTTGTGGACCGCGACGGTTCCGAGCTGCGTCTGATCACGGTCGACGTCGAGACCAAGTTCGTCCAAGTTGCGGGCCTCTTGACGGTCAAGCTTGAACGCGTCGATGATTCAACGATCGAAGCGATTGCCAAGAGTGCGGCTCCAGGGCTTAAGCAATCCGATACCCGCCTCATTGCCGAGCTTGCCAATGGCTTTCCGCAAATGGCGGTCCTCGGCGCGCAGCAGAACGCGGACAGCCGGGATACCATAGTCTCGGTCGAGCAAGTGCTTGATCGCGTGATTTGGGGGGACAAGCCGCGCAATGAAGACGCGCAACGGGCGCTCGAAGCGCTGAGTCTATTCGAGTGGATCGGATTCCGGGACCAAGCCGCCGGCGAGGCCAAATTCATCGCGGAGCAGTTGGCTGGAGTTTCTCAGGAGCGGTTTGTCGATTTGGTCCTCGAATTTGAGAAGCGGGGCGTTCTCGACGTTCGCGGCAATTTCATCCAAGTCATACCGGTGCCGCTTGCAGCCCGGCTTGGCATCGCGCGGCTCGGCAAGCTTTCTCAAGGCACTCTGAATAGCTTCTTCACCGCAGCGCCTGAGGGCGTAAAGGCAAGCCTTCTTGCGCGCATGCGCTGGTTCGATACGTCGAAAACCGCTGTGGACTTTGCGGGGGCACTGCTTGACGTGGACGGCATCGGCAACTTCGCGGCGTTGAATACCGAGTTCGGCGCGAAGTGTTTTAGCAGGCTTGTTCATGTCGATCCGGACCGGGCTATGGCGACGATCGATCGTGTCCTCGCGCCCCTTAGCAACGATGAGTTGAAAGCAATCCGTGACGGGCGGACATATCTCGTATGGGCTTTGGAGAAGCTCGTCTTCAGGCACCAGACGTTCGATAGGGCAGCCCGGTTATTGTTGCGTTTCGCGGCCGCCGATTCTGAAGAGAGCACAGCATCTAACCACTTTATGCAGCTTTTCCAACTTCACCTCTCGGGAACTGAAGCCGATCCCGCGGCAAGGCTTTGGGTCCTGGACGAAGGGTTGTCATCCTCGGATGCAGCCGAGCGCGAAGTGTGCTTTGCGGCCCTTGAGAACATGCTCAAGACTGGCCATTTTACGAGGGGCGGCGGCTCCGAGGAGATTGGCAGCGGCCCGCATCTGCAAGACTGGCAACCGGCGACATATGGTCAGAGTTGGGACTTTTACCGCGAAGGGCTCAAACGCCTTACGACTTACGCCGTGTCGGATGGCCCCTTCTCTGCACCGGCACGAAGGGCAATCGCCCGTCATATACGGGGCTTGCTGAGCGATTTGCCCTTCGCCGATCTGCGCGCGGCGATCGACCGCATCACGGCGCATGTCGTGTTCTGGCCGGATGCAATCGAGGCGGTGAGCGCATGGCTTTATTTTGATGCCCGCCATGCCGAGCCAAAATACGCGGCGGAGGTTCGGGCCTACTTTGACGAACTGCTGCCCAAAGATGCTGTCGAGCGCGTGGTTGTCTACACGAACGGGTGGGCGGCAGACCTTCACGATCCCGACTCACGATATGATCCGTCGCCAGACGCAAAGCATGATTTCGAATATTCGGCGCGCGAGGCCGTCAAGCTCGCGCCAAGGATCGCGTCCGATCCAGACGCAACGAAGCAATTACTTGACGCCCTTTGTTGCAGCGATGCCAAAAGCACATTTGCGTTCGCGCGCGAACTGGCGTTGTCCGCGAGCGATCCTCTTGATTTGTTCAAGCAAGCGCTTGCCAGGCTGGACAGCGAGACGGCGACCGTCAACGCTCAATTCTTCGGCGGACTGATCGCCGGGACGGATAGCCGCGACCCGACAATGGCGCGGGCCTGCATCAAGGCCGCGATGCAATCCGCGAAGCTGAAAGACTACGCGATCTCGATGATTGGCTCGGGAACGCTGACGGCTGCAGATTTGTCCATGGTTGCCGAGCTGGTTGAAAACGGCGATGTGGAGCCGTGGGCCTGCGTTAGCTTGTCGTACGGTCAGAGACTGAAACACTTATCCTTCGAGGATATACGGCCGGCGCTACGGGCGCTGCGGAAGAAGCGTGCTCCGGGTTTGTGGGCGGCGTTGGAAATCATCTTCATGTATTTGTATGGCGGTCGGCAGCCTGCATCGGGCCTTGTGAAGGAGCTGAAGTCTATCTTGACCTCGGCCGATCTCATCAAGGGCGTCAATCGCGCGGCCATGGACGGCCATCATTTTCAAGGGGCGGTGTCGCTGATCGCCAAGCACAGCGCCTTGGATGCTGCCTTTGCCGTCTCGATGGTGAAGCAGATTGTCAGGCTGGCGACGCGCGCGGGCAGCGACGTGTTTTTCGCGTTGGATGACCCGGCACGGGCCGTGCTCAAGCAAATCATGGCAAGCCGTCCATCCGAAGCCTGGTCGGTTCTCTCCGAAGCGCTTGAGGCCGAGGATGGCAATCGCCGCCGCCTGGACCGGCTGCTCGATCATGACCGTGACGATTGGCTTGGACCTGGGCTCTTCTATGAGCTTCCAGCCGACATGTATCTGAAATGGATACAGGCCGACCCAGAGCAGCGGGCATCAAAGGCGATATCCTGGCTGCCAATTGCCGAGAAACAGCATGATGGGACACTTCAGTGGCATCCCGCGCTTGTCCAGTTTATTGCCGATTTCGGCGACCAACCGAATGTGTTGCGCGGTTTGACGCGCCGCCTTCACCCAAGCTCCTGGTCAGGTTCGTTGGCATCTTATCTCGAACCGGTCGTTCCGATGGCCGCATCTTGGCAACGCCATCAGAACCCCAATGTGCGCGCCTGGGCCGGGGCGACAGTGGATTGGCTGCGCCGCTCAATTGATTCCGATGGGAGCGAATATGACGAACCATACCGCTGAACGGTCGCTTGCTGCAAACTTCGCCTGATGGCAGACCGGCCGCTTCCGGCCCCTGACCTGCCAGAATGAATCCTTCCCGAGATGGACGATCAAAGGATTCGTATAGGTCTCGGTTGGGGTGGGAAACGGACTGGCAGGTTTCGGTCGGACGGCTTGAATGAGCGGACGTTCGCAACTCACGCCGGTTAGGCCCATAGGACGCGATCTTCAGGCAGGCCTTCGCAGCAAATGCTATACTGTAGGGCGTCATGAGAATTGAACGCACTGGCCCCATCCCAAAACTGACGCCTCGCCTCGAGCGTTTTTTCATCGAAGCGCTCGGCGGCAAATCGTTGGATGCACTTCAGCACCCAGAGGCTCGCAAGGCGGACTTTCAGTGTCTGCGCGGCCTGCTCGCGATTGAGCTCAAGAGCCTGGAAGAAGATGGTTCGGAGCGTATCGACAATCTTATGAACGAGATGCGCAAGCGGCCGGACTGGCCGCTTTTTCTTGGAGCCGCGCCAATAGATGCCATTTTCAAGCACCTCGATCAGCCTGACGAAGCGAGGCGCAAGCTGACCGACCGTATCGGACGCGCGATCAAAAATCATATCCACAAAGCGAACAAGCAGCTTGGCGCGCACGCACAGGCGGTTTCGCGCCAAAACCTTATGCTGATGATGGTGATCGCGAATGAAGACCATGAAATCTATGATCCGAACCTCGTCGGCGGGATTATCCAGCGTCACCTGTTGCGGCGCGAGAACGGCGTTCTGCTCCACCCCCACATCGATGCGGTGATTTTCCTGTCTGAGCGTCACGCGGCGGCCGTCGGCGAGCAACTGACATTTGCCGTGATGTGCATCGAGGCAGCATCCGTCGAGACTGATACTTGGAAAGGCGATGTGATAGAATTGTTTCTGCAACGCTGGGCAAAATGGAATGGCCAGCCGCTTCTGCACGCTGAGCCTGAAAGCATTAAATTTGAAGCCGTCGATCATATTCCCGAGCAGATGGCCCGCTATGAAAAGTGGGAGCTTGATTATAAGCGCAACCGCTACATGCAGCATTTCACGCGAGATCAACTTCGAGATCGCTTCGACGAAGTCAACTGCGTGTCGGTTCTGCGATTCATCAAAGCGTCACCGATGAAGCCCCCGGACCAGGCGGTGGCATGGTGCATGTCGTCGCTTTCTCACATCATGCTGGAGATGGGCTGGCGAGCAATCCCTGCGACGGAGTTTCGGCTGGAGCCACTACGCCTTGCGCGCGCCGCACAACGTCTAGGCCTGCCTAGCGACGCAGTGCTATGGTTCGAAATGGATATGGGTCGCGTGGCATAGGAACTGCATTGTGCACAACGCCTAAGCAAGTCAGCAGCGAAACGGCAACTTCTCCGTACGCAATCTTGAATGCGGACAGTCCGCGCCCGGCCTCGAACAACCGAAGCAGGATGCCAAATTGATGTCGGCTTTCGGCAAGTCGCTATTGAACGACGAATGACCGGGATGAGGGTCGAAAGCGGTCTAGGCAAACTTTGCCCGTTGAACCGAATTGGAACGGCAGCTTACCGCCGAGCGCTTGCCACGACCGGACCGTCCCGGACACGGCCCCCATACCGTCATTCGGCGGCACTAGAATACTCTCAAAAGCTGCCGTCATTTTCGGTTCTCGGCCTCGATGTGAGCAACGGCGATATCTAATGGAACACCGTACGAAGCCTTCGATGTCGCCCTCACGCGGGACTATACAGGATCCCTCGCCGAACTGACTTGCAAAGGATTCGATCATTCCATGAATTCTTTGCACACAGGGACTCCACTAGATGGAATCCTTGGCGCTTGGATTTGGGATAGGCTTCCCCGAAAACCAGTAGCCGTCACCGACGTTCTGGAACTCGTCAGAGCTCCACATAACCTTAGCTATCCGCTTAATAGGCACTTTCGAGTCGATGGAGATTCCTGCTTGTCTTAATAGGTCCCATATCTCAGCCCTATTCAAAGGTCTTCCGGCTTCTTTCAAGGCTTGTCGGGCGAATTTACGGATAATGCTCGCGGCGCTATTTTCATGCACGCCTTCGATCTCCCCGTCGCTTCGCTTCTCTTCTAAATTGTTCAAAGGTTTAGCAATGCGACCATTTTTAGGTTGTGAAGGAGCGGTCTTTTGCCTTCTCAGTGCTCGCAACGCGTCCTTAAGTCGTGCGAGGTCAGCTTCACCCCGACGCACCTCTCGTTCGCAAGCGGCGATCGCCGAGATGAGCTGCTCTTCCATATTTTGAACGGTCACCCCCGTCATGGCAGAAATAGATTTCCCTCTCCGAGGATCCGGATTCCCTTCTGAGAAAGATTGGTATCCATATGTGGACATGGAGTCTCGAATCGCGTAGATGTTAATACAGGCTCCACTTATCGGAAGTCGAGCGATTTCAGTGACCGTACCCTGTTCCCGTGTGCGACACCAAATAGGACAGGATAAAATCATGAATCTATCCAAAGATTAGCACCAATTCGCAGCTACCCAAAGGATTCGTAGCGCGCACTTTCGCTGTGCGTGACTTTTCGACGACTCATTGTTGTGTCGTTTGGGATTCTGGTCGCTGCTGGATAAGGTCAATCTGCCGCTTGGATTATATGAGGATTCCCTCAGGCGGCCAGTCTTGGGCTGCCGGGCGGCGTGCCGATATGAAGCTGTGCATGAGTGAAAAAGCGCGGCCTGCACTAATAAATCCAATGAGGCAGCAAATGTATTCTGTGAGTTTAGAAGGTAATGGCGGACAATTTGAGAGAGATGAACCGTCTGCGCTTATTTCGATTGGAACGAGATCCGAGACTCCGGCCGCGGTCATCGTCTGGTCGGAAGATGGCGGCCCCTTGCGTCGCATTGTCAATGGACGTGCGCGCAAACCCACGGGAGTAGAGCCCTGTATGAAAGCTGGGGGCAGGGGAATGCCTTGGGAATCCGAAAAGGCTGAATTCCCGGCGCTATTGCTGGCCGAGGTGGGATCTCCGGTAATCGATCTACTCGCCCAGCCTCATCGATTGGAAATGTCAGTTGTTGGTCGGCGGCAGCGCATGGTCTATTTCCCAGATCTATTACTAACCGTCGAGGAAGGCTTTCTGCATTTGCTGACGAAGGGTGTGCCCTTCGGCCGCGCCGTCGTTGAATGGAGACCTGATCCCCGCCGCTGTCCGCATCCCAGCAAACTTGTCGTGGAAGTAAAGGACGACGCCGACGGCAGGATGAATGACCCAATCTATAGGGAGAAGCTACGCCTCGCCCGCGAGGTCTACGCTATAGCTGGCTATAGCTTCATTCAGATAGTCCGTTCTGTCGACATCGACTGCGTTGACAGGCGAATTATCAACGACGTTCTGTTGGATAAGCGTACGGTCATCACTGCAAGCGAAGTTGGGCGGGCGGTTCGTTACCTGCGTTCTCAAGGCGGCCGAGGAACATTGGGTGGCCTAATCGACGTGCTTGGTGGTGGAACGTTGGCGAGGGCTGTGGCGAAAGCCCTGCATGTGAGGCGCATTTTATCAATCGATCTCACAGGTCCTCTCCAGCACTCAAGTTGGGTGTGGCTCATTCGGCCCTATGGGTTGGAGGGATGCTATGCGAACTAAGATCGATGCGAAGATAGGGGAGACATACGTCTTCGTCCATGATGAGCCGAACCGATTGTATTGGCTGAAAGCTGTTACACCGAAAGGCAAATTTGTATTCTTTGATGAAGGTGGACATAGGAAGACCGTTGATCCCGTCGCATTCGAGCGAATGCGCGGCGATGGCCATGCCCGGCGTGTCCACCGCACGGGGATCACCGAAAGGGGTTTGCTTCCTCGGCACATCAATCCAAGCGTATTTATGGATCCCGCAGAAGACGCCAAATCACAGGGCGAAATCAACCGACGCAGAAAAGATGCGCGGACCCTCGATGAAGCCAGGACGCTCTATTTTTACACCAAACTGCTTGCTGAAAGCCCGGGTGTAACCTTCCACGTACCTGCCTTGCAGAGATTTATCGACGATAACTGCGCAGATGCTGAGGCAGAAGGACTGTATTGGAAACCCTCCCCCAGTGCGTTGAAGCGAGTTATCGATAAACACGGAGGTAAAGCAGAAGGCATTACGTTTGCTGCGATCTATGACCAGCGGAGGAAATGGTCACCAAGACAATGCTGGGATTCGCCGATCGTGAAAATGCGCAACAAAGTCGTGAAGTTCTATTGGTCGGATCGAGAACCGCCCTGCACCCTCACGGAAGCGCACGCATTTTTCTTCGCCACGATGATCAGGCTCAACAGGCGGCGTATCCGAGCAGGAATGGAGCCGTATAAAGTTCCGGTCCCTCAGACAGTTACCAACTGGATCGCGAAAGCGAATTCTAAGGCGAATTTTGCTAGGCGGCATGGCCCCGATGAAGCAAGGCGCAAGATGGGCGCACGCGGACGCTCTACGGAGGTAAGCAGAGCGCTTGAGGTCGTTTTGATGGACAATACTCAGGTGGATGTGTGGGCTGTCGTGCGTTCACCTGACGGGCAGATTATCGACCGCGTCAGACCGTGGCTGACTCTTGCCGTTGACGTCTATTCTCGGATGATTGTCGGCGTGCATCTTTCACTTGAGCCGGCGTCGCTGTCATCGGCTCTGGAATGTCTGAAACAGGTGGTGCGCCGTAAGGAACAGTTGATCAAGCGCTTTCCTGAATGTCCGGAAGCGGCAGACTGCTGGGGTCGAGTAGGCACCCTTATTGTAGATAACGGGTTAGATTTTGCGGCGCTGAGTTTCAGGGTTGCATGCGAATATGCCGGCATATCGCTTCGTTTCGCACCGGTGCGCACCCCCGAGTACAAGGGGATCGTCGAAAGGACATTTGGCACTCTTAACACCAGCCTCTGGCACCGACTTCCTGGGGGCATAGCTGAGACACCACAGGAGAGATCAAGGCTGCGCAAGGATCCTCGAGACCATGCTCATTTCACAGTGGAGGAACTCGAGCATCGCATGTGGGGCACCATAGTCCCGATACTCGGAATGAGTCCGCACACCCAGACCGGAGTTGCTCCCGCTAAACGCTTCTTCGAGAGTATTCGTGCCCACGGTCGGCCGACAGTGGACGATATTAGTTCTTTCGATGCAATTCTAGGGCAAACGAAGCGGTGCCTCCTCACCGCTGAAGGTATTCGATTCGACAACCACAGATTCCACGATCCCGTCCTAACTAGCGAGTTGCTTGAGGACATGCTGTCGGATGCCAAAGAACGAGGACAGAGGAAGGTCGGTTCTTCCGCCACCGTGTGGGTCTGGGCTCTAGCAACGCGGGAGGATTGCAGCCAGGCGATCGTGTATAATACTAAGAGGAAGGAGGCCGTGAGGCTTCCAAACTGGGACCCGGACATTCGGCCCTTAACTTCGTACAAGGAGGCATCGCTCCAAAGAGCACACAAGGATGCCGCGAACGAAGCCTATTTCTCCAGTGACGATCGGTGGCTCGCCCGAGACAGGGAGAGACGATCCCGTGAGGTTCCCAAGGCGAGAAAGCTACCTCGGAAGCCAAGAGAATTCTCCGAGATTGTACCTGCTGGCGGATTGCAGTTGATAGATGGAGCCGTAATCGAGGAGCGCTCGGTCGCACCGTCTGTCTCGGGGAGTCGCCCTGTCGATGTTCCGGGACGCATGCCCTTACACGAGCGGGTCGATGATCTCATTCCTCCGAAGGACCAACCAAGAGGGCGGGCGTCTTCCCGTAAGAGGAAGGCCGTCCGTGCCGCACCTAGAGGAAATGATGCGCTGCCGTTAGATAATATAGCTCCTGTACGCCCCTCTCAGTTCCGCATAGATGACCCAACCGCTTTTATGGCAAGTCTCGAGAGTGGAAAATGATTTCCATCTTCAAGCCGCCAACCGACGGTCAGATACTTTCTGCCTTCGACGAGATGTTGATCTGCCACAAGAGAGCGCAACAGGCACAGTCAATATTTGACTCCCTGAGGGAGGCCAAACGCTTATCGCCAAACACGCCTAAGAATTGGGTCGCGCTCTTCGCTCCAAGCTTTAGCGGAAAAACCCGGGCCGTCATGCTCTACATGGAACGCGTGATAGATGACGCGATCGCATCGGGTCGCTTCCCGCCGGAAATGACAAGAAATGAAATCGGAAAGGCTCAGACCAAAGTCATCTACCTCTCCATTCCGTCATCGAACGTTACTCAGAAGACGGTAATCACGATGTTGCTCGCGCGGTTGGGCGATCCGCTACCGGACAAGGGGAATACCGGCCAGCAGTTACAGCGCCTCTATGAGTTGATGCATAAGCTCGGCGTGGAGTTGGTGATCCTGGACGAGATGCAGCACTTGAGCGCAGCGATGCGCGAAGGGGCGCGGTCGCGCTCGAAGGATGGTCAGTACGCTCCGATTCCATATTTGATCAAGACGCTCCTCGATAACGGCCATGTTCCGATAGTTTGCATCGGGATAACTGAAGGAAGGAGTCACTTGATGAGCAACAATGAACTCAGAAATAGATGCTTTAAGGAGTTAGATTTCTTACCAATTAAACCAGATAGCATTGATATGCTGGAAGTACTCGCGAAATATTTTGGAATGCTTGCGAATAAAATTGTTGAATATGGGCTTTTCCCGGATGTTCCTGATTTTATTTCTGGCGAGATCCCGGATTGTTTTGTGGATGTGTCGGGCGGCAAGATCGGTGAAGCCACTATGTTGGCACGAAGCGCCTGCTGTTTCGCAGCTCATCGAGGAGCGCGTTGCGTGGAATATGAGGACCTCGAAGCCGCTACGGACGAGGCGATTGCTGCAGGTAAGGTCAAGATCAATTTTTTCCGTCTGCGCAGGGAGAAGAAGGAGAGGGAAAGGGAACGGGAACTGGAAATGGCGGGATGAGTGGCTTGGCGGGAGAGTCTCAACGTGCAACTCGTGCACCCGGCATGGTTGAGGCCGTCTGGGACCGTGGACATCTCGCGATCCCGATTGCACCCCTTCCGGGCGAAGGGCTTGCTGAGATGATTGTCCGCGCAACGGCCGAGAACAGCTACGGATGTTGCGCGACGATCACGAACGCTCTCGGGATCCGTGGAAAGCTCCCTGTTGGGTTGGCGACAAGATTTCAAGCGCGAGAAAAGGCGTTGGCTTCCTTGCTCGGTATTCCAGGCGAAGGCGAAAGCTTGAGGAGCCTATTGTACCTACCGATGGAAGCGCGCACGGGTTGGCAATCGTTTTTTGGTACTTCCATACGGCAGATTTACCGTGAGGTTGCCGGGCGGCGCGTTTCGCCGCGAGCGTTGGCAATCTCCCCACATCTTAGGGCGATCTGGTCTGTTCGAATTTTCCCTTTCGATCCTCTAACCAAGGAAATGTTGATCAATCGATGCCCAGTTTGCTCCAAGTCCTTCGGATGGGCGAGGACGCGCGGGACTGTCTATTGTGATCAATGTCTGTCCATAGACGACCATGGTTGCGAACGAGGCATAGTCGATCTGCGCGATTTTCCACAGCCTTTGGTAGATGAAAAGCATTGGGCTAAATTGGATATTCTGACGGGTCTTATTGATCCAGATCAGAGCATTCGCGCGGATTTCAATCCACAGCTTCCTGAGGTTTTCAGGGTCTTTGATCGCGGCGAAATTTTTGAATTTGCGGTAGCGTTGGGATCCGCATTCGAGGGTCCGAGCAAATCGCAATCATGTTATCTTAGCCGTGCTGCCAATAAGGAACAATGTTTGCGCTTTACGCCGGCCGCTCTGGCTAAGGTCGCAACAGCGCTCTTGGATTGGCCTGCAACATTCAACTCTGCAGTGGAAGCAACTCGAAATGACGCTTGGAACGATGCCGGCAACCTCCGGTGGCGAACGGTCTTTGGCTCATTCGCGCAACTAGCTATAGATCGCTTCATCCATCCTGGCCTGCAGAAATTGGTTCGAGGGGAGTTGGAACGGCACCTCGTGGGTTATCATAGTGAGATGCCTAGAATGAAGGGCGGTGTGAAGCGCCAAGATATGAACGCAGTTCCTATCTGCGTCGCCAGTGAAATCCTCAAGACGTCAAGGACGAGGATTAGCAGGCTGGTAAAACGCAAGAGGGTTTCCGCCATCACAACTGGCACGTCATCGAAGGCGTCTGTCCTCGTGTCGGTGCCACGGATCGCCGCTATCATCGCTGCAGATGCCGAACTCGTTTCAGTGGAAAGTGCAGCTTCCCGCTTGGGGCTTCCTGGGCTTGCTATACTTTCCCTAGTGGAGGACGGATTGTTGAGAAAGGGAGTCAACCATGAGGGCCAACACGTAGCTAAAACCGTAGCACGATGTTCGATAGACGAGTTGATTCGTACATTAGATGAGCGGCTGTGCCATTCTGCACCGCCGCCGAGAGTTCTCTCTCTTTTTTCTGCAGCCATCCTACTGGGTTCTCCCCGATCGAATCCTTGGCCTGACCTTCTGCAGTTGGTAATCCGGAAAAAGGTGACCGCATGGAAACGAAGGCTGCAGGGACCGGTGTCATCCTGCATCGCTGTCAATTTGAACGAAATAGAAGACCGGATAAGTTTGAAGAGACCATGGGCTTGTAAGGGCGACGCGACTATATCTCACCGGGATGCCATCAGATTGCTGGGAACTAACGGAATGGTCCTGTATGCATTGTTTGACGCTGGTATACTCCCGCGCAAACTTCTGCTGTCCCATCTTCAGGCGTTTTCCAGTTCAAACGTCCTTACTGGGGAATTGCTGGATCAACTCACTGCCCGCGATATCTCGACGGTTCCCTACGCATTGATTCAACATCTCCAAAAGCGAGGATTGCACGCCACCTCGGTGAAACGCGGCCTCGTGAGGCGCTGGATTTGGCCGCGTGCGAAAGCGGAAGCTGCCATAGGACATATTTTAGTTGCCTAGATTGACAGGGAAGTCCGCTAATTCGTTAGACGACTCTCGTCGGCATCCTCCGGATCACTAATCAAGTCGAGTGTCCAGGTGTTTTGGACCGTGTCATAACACGCTTCAAGTGACTGCAGTTGTGACGAAATCTGGTTTCTCTCTAAAGGCCGCCCGAGTTTATCTTCCGCCGCAGTCAAAATTTCAGTGAGCGTCAAAGGCTTTGAACTCTCTCCCATTATTGCGGCGACAACATCATGCAAACTCTCTCTTCGCGGTGATCCCCATTCTGTCAAATAAAGATAACGGCCAGTGCTGACTCGCATACGGTCGTCGGAGGTTGAGAGGCTGAAGAAGGCGGTGACGGTCAATCCTGATGCTTTCAAAGCAGCCGATCTTTCCATCTCCGAATAATGCAAGCCTGCGCCACGAGTTCGAAGAAGGTGCACTACTCCGTCCAGCAATCGACGTTGGTCCGCTCTCTTTATCGGCACGTCTCGATCATTTAGCCCCCACACGCCCGGAGCAGTTCTGATCACCGGATCGATAGAGAAAATCTGGAAGAGCTTGTCTACACCGCGCGATGCCATCACGCGCTCCCGAAGCTCTTTGGTTGTAAGCGGCCCCCCAGCATTCTCTAGAGCCGCAATGGTCGCTTGTCGGATGTCGATCCGAAACTTATCATCCTGTCCATCCTTGATGTCCAGCGTCCACACGAGACGCCCGAGTCGCTCTACACCCCCAATGCGTTTTAGCGCGATATCCAGCAAGTACTTGTCGAACCTTTCTGCGTCTGGGATGTCACGCTCGGAGAGTTCAGCAACCAACTCCGACGTGTGCCATTGGCGGCCTCGTGGGCCCTCCGCGATAATCTGCTCTGCTTCCTCTGCAATCCTTAGCATCGTGTCCGCATCAACGACGACGTGCTTGTCGAGGCCATATGTGCCACGCCCGAACAGAAGGCCCACATTGGCCGCAGCGTTGTGAGCACGTCTGACGTCAAGATTGTGAGAAAAGCTCTGCGCAACTAGCTCGGGTAATTCTGAGTAGTGGAGCGGTCTATCTGAGGATGAGAGGGTCGCGTATACGAGATTTTCGGCAGATTTCCCGAAACTTGTGAGAATGCGGCCCTCAACGGTTTCGGTGAATTGAGCGTCGCGGGTGGCGGTTTCCCACAACAACTCGCGAAACTCGCGGCATTGATCTGGCAACAGCGGTAAGATCACGGATCTGCAATGCTCGTGCGACCAATTGTGGTCTGCGCCGTCATCAAGCAAGCGTCGAGAGGCAGAGACGGCGTCTTCCCACTCACTTTGCCGCATTGCACCCAAGTATTGGACGCCATCAATTTCGATAACTCGTATTGGCGTAGATGCAACGTGTTCCAAAAGATACGCGAGGGTTTCTAAGTGATCGGCAATTCCAGAGAACCAAGCATCTGCAGCCTCCAGACCATGTAAGGGGATGGGCATAATCCGCTCTCTGATGATCTGGTCCACTCGGTGTGCCAACTCGTCATCCCAAGTCTCTAACTTGATGATGCGAGCAACCATCTTCGATTCAACTTGGCGAATGCGTTCACGAGTGACGCCAAAGCGTTCCCCGAGTTGTTGGAGGGTTTCAGCGGTGCCCCCATATCCCATACGACGGATAACAATCTCTCTTTGCCTTTCGGAGAGTGTAGCCAAGGACGCATCCAGCGATTCTAACAACGTCGACCATCGACGAACTTCATTTTTGTGAGAGTCGACGTCGCCCGATGGGCTACCGTAACTGTCTTCTGGGCCCCGATCCAACGCGGACATCAGAGAAGAGAACAGGTCCCAAGCAGATTTGCGCCCGAAATTCTGCATGTGCAGAAGGTCGTCAAGCGATAGTGACGCAAGATCGCCAATAGTCTTAATATTTTTCACGCTGAAGACGTTCGCCACTCGCACCGTTACATCGATCGACTCGACGGTTCGTTCGCTTAGCCAAGGCGGTGCGGCGCGGGCCACGCTGCATGGGTCTTTAGCTTCTCCAGTTAACATCTGCCCGAACCTGAAGAGCCCGAGATCGTGCCGAAGAGTGCGGGGTAACTTATGTTCAAAGTCCAGATAACTGGCCTCGTTGAATATGCCAAACTGGCGAAGCTGCTCCTCTCGATCCGCAAACTTCACAAGGAAACGGCGCACCCACCCGTCCGGGGACCATTCTTGGGCTTGCTGAACAGGAGTTGACGCGGGGCGAATCTTGTCCTCTAGTTCGTAGCCCCAGCCGCGCAAAGCTAGGTAGATTGGGATTCCTGCAACTTTCCCGAGAGACGTAGAGGAAGAGACAAACCCGGATGGCAGTCCATACTTTGCTGATTCAGTCAGCAGCAGATGGCCAGCGTGTTCACTGACAATCTCCTCAAAGTCGCGAGATGGAGGCCGGGAGAACCCAACGTGGAGCACGCCGACGCTAGCATCCGGCGATGGACGAGATTTCCAACTTTCGAGCAACTCTTCCAATTCACGATGGACGGTAACGGTCCATTCGGCATCATGCCGAAGCATCAAAAATGCCCGCAAAGGAATAGTCATTACTCGCTAGCTTTCGCTGCGACCTGATCAAATATGGCCACGAAATCTAGATTCCCGTTTCGGGCTTGAGCCGAAAGCTCATTGACACCCCACTCGGCCAGCCGTTCAATCAGCCTGTACGGAGTTATTTCGGCGACCTCTTCCGGCATTAGCATTTCAACGGAACGACGGAATGACTGGTCGGGGTCCAACGAGCCTATATTCAGAAATGGCGAACGGTCCGATAGCTCAGGCGGGATGACGCCTTGTGCCAGTGCGAGAGAAACCGCAAATCGAAAGCCGTCCATCTTTTCTGCGAAAATGCCGCTCTCTTTGAGGTCGTCGAGCTTGTCGTTTCCAGCCTTCGACAACCCAATCGTCACGATTTCCTGTTGGCTCATAGCGCCACCCGCTCGATACGCGACTGGGTCGGAGAAACCTCTACAATCTGGTAAGTGCCGCCAATTCTCGATCTGATGCTGCTCAAATCTGTATCGGGGCGGATTTCACCGCTATGGACAAGAAGCACAAACTGACTGGTGACCTCTGGCAGATATCCGAGGATATTATCGCGATGGTTGAGGTCTAGTCTGCCAAACGGTGTATCCATTATAACTGGTCCTACCGCTCGGCCTGTACGATTCAAACCATCGATTAGGGACAGGGCCACAACTTGTTCAGCACCAGCACTTCTGATCGTTACTTTTCGCCCCATGTTATCGATGATGCTTAGTCCGTAGTTGGAATTGATCTCCAGGCCGCGATAGCTTTTCTGCGTGGTCATCCTCCGAAAGGCATCATTTGCCAAATCTTCCACGCGCGATCGCAACCTATCTCGGAGTTTCTCGATGCTGGCTGCAAACACGCGCTCTAGTTGCTGCGTGATATTGACTTTGGACGTGCTGCGGCGTGAGCGGGAGGCGGCCAGGCCTGCAATTGCCTTTTGAGCAATCGCCAGGTCCTGACGCACTTTATCTATATCTTTCTTTACACGCTCGATATCGCTCTGAAGACGACCTTCCTCTTTCACAGCATCGTCTTTGAGCACCCGTTTTCGAGCCAACTCGGCAGTGTCTTGGCCGCTGATCTCATCTTGTATCGATTCTATGTCGTTTTCAGTCCGCTGCAATTCGACCAACGATCGCCGCATGTCGCGATCAATCTCGCGTAGGCGATCTGCGGCGTTAACGCCTCGTATTTTACTAATTGATGCGAGTTGTCCCGCGATAGACTCAAGCTCGTTGGAAGTATCTTTAGCGCGAGACAGTTCAGCCTCCAAAGAGCCAAGTTTGGTTCCGAACTCGTGATTGTGACCTGAGTCAACCTTTTGACCGCATGTTGGGCAAACACCTTTTGCAACTAAATCTTGTAGTTGACGCACTGTACCCTCAAGCTTCGCTTGATGCTTGACCTCTTGCGTAAGTTCTCGGCGACGGTATTCGAGAGCCGATCGCTTTGTACTGAGCTTCGCATCCAATAGGTCTTGCCATGCTTGTCCCAAAAGTGTTCTTCTGTCGATCTCTTTTTGCCTGATAGTGATATCAAGATTTGATTTCACTAATTTCAAGCCATCAAGTTTCGCCTTTTGAGTAATTAGGGTATTCGCCGCCTCTAAATCATCTTCCAACTGCGTGCGCGACTTCCGTGTTTGCTCTAATTTTAGCTGGAGCGTATCCCGGTCACGTTCCAGAGCTTCTTGACGTGTCATCAAATCTCTTTGGTTTGCAGCTTGCCGCTCCAAGCCATTAATCTGCTGAAGTTCTACTGCTTGTTGTTTCTGCGCTCCTTTGAGGATCGAGCCGAGTTCAGCCCGCCCCTTGGTTAGGGCCGGAACACCCAAGACATCCTCAATCGCCTCCTTGATCTGTCGCCCTTGCTCGCTTCCTTCGATCAGGAGGCTCTCATATTCTTGCAAAAGTTCGCCGTCGAAAAGGAAGAAACGAGAGATTTGCTCCGGGGCGATCTGATCGATCTCTTGCTTAATTTGATCTCCGCTAACAGCAGAGCCATCCTTTGTCAGGTGCTCCGATACGGTGAAGTCTTCGGGGCGTGCTGGGATTGCGACATTCGCTCGACGATCAGCGATTCGTCGAAGGTCATACATTGAGCCATTTGCTTCAAATTGAACGAAGACTTGAACGCGCCAATCTCCTGCCGCCGCAGCATCTTTGTTCACGATATCTTGCATCGGGATTGGCCGAGAATGGCGGCCGATGGCTTTGCCGTAGAAGCCCCATCTCAAGGCGTTCAAGAAACTGGTTTTACCCCGCATGTTGTCGCCGAACACGATCATGACATTTCGTTGCTCGTCCGTGGGGAATTCGAGCGACATGTCGCCGTGGTAGGGCATGAAGTTTCGTGCTGTGATCCGGTGTAATTTCATCTGACTAGCTCTGCAGGTGGTCGAGCATGTTTTTGACGTGTACGTCTATGAGCCTCTCCATCTCTATCTGAGACGCGGAGCGATCGTCGCTAAACTGAAAGCGCTTTTGGACCTGATAGCATTGCTTCAACAGGAGATCATCGACCGTCGGTTCCGCCTCTTGGCGAACCGAAAGTAGAGTCTCTAGGGTCAGGTCTTCGTCTGACATTATTCGTCCCCCTCTATTCCGGTATCGGTTAGCGTGTCAGGATCAATACCAAGCTCGATGGCAATAGCCCGCAACTCCGCACCACCAGCGCGATTTAACGCATGAGATGAAAACTCGATCGAGCGAACAAGTTCTGCCTTAAGAAGACCCATCTGATCTGACTCGTCTTCGGCATTTACGGGTACAACGATCGCGTCGTGAATCACTGCCAAGTCTTTCTCGGGCGATTTTCGAAGTACGCGACCTCTACGTTGTATGAACTGCCTTGGGTTTTGGGATGAGGCCAGGATGAGCGCATGCGAGATCGAGGGAATATCGACACCTTCGTCAAGGCAGCGAATTGACACTAAAACGCCTCCAAAAGTGCGGAACCATGTCAGAGTTGCATTGCGATCGCCACTCATCGAAGAGTGATACTCTACGGCATCAATACCAGCGTCTTTCAGACTTCCGAGGACGACTCCCAATTGATCCGCGTCTTCACAATAGACCAGCCAACTCTGACCTTTCTCGAAATGATTTTTTAGAACGCTCACCGCCAGTGCCACCTTTGCAGTGGCCTTCTTGGCAACACGTGATCGTTGGATCAATAACATCTTGGCTCGTTCCGAAACGGACTTTTTTCCGTTCGAATCAGTGGGTTGTCTCGCAATTTCTTGACGTATCGAATGGGTGATCTTGCTCCATTCTTCTGCTTCTGTTGCCGAAAGGTGCACCGGGTGAGGGAAATATTCATATGGGACCAAGCGCCCGGCATTAATCGCATCATTTATGGTGATGGGTGGTGGAACGACTTCTCCGAAATACTGGAACATCCTTGCGGTCCCGTCTTGGTCACCAAATCGCTGGGGAGTTGCGCTCAGTCCAAGACGAGGGCCTGATGCGAGATTGTAGACATTCGAATTTCGACGGCTCCCTGATTGGTGCACCTCATCTGCTACAAGCATCAGGTGATCGCCGCCCCTTACCAAATTCAGAAAATCCAAACTCGATGCGGTTTGCATGGTCGACAGCACGATCCTAGCACCGAGTGAGGGATCGGGGTCCGTCATGCTTTGAAGGCGTCCAGCTTTTTTCCACCCGTCGTTTCCGCCTCCAGCTAGCATCAGAGCCGCAGACGGAACTTCTTCGCGAAGCTCTTTGGCCCACTGCTCCAAAAGCAATTGACTTGGCACCAACACCAACGACGGTAGGCCCAGACTCAAGTGCTTATTGAGAGCGGTAATAGCCGTAAAAGTCTTGCCACTCCCTGTCGCATGCTCAAAAATGCCACGGCGGCCACTAGCTTCCCAACGACTGATTGCATCCATCTGATGGGGTAGTGGGGTGCGCTTGTCGCGAACTGGCTGCAATTGCAGTTCCGTCACGTCGTCCAACCCTTTCAGAGCGTGTTTCTGCAGACGTTCGATAGCAACGCTGGGAAATGGAAACACTTCCACGTCCCGGTCGGTTTGTGACCATAGTGAATCGAAATGATTTTCATGGCGATTAACACGCTCAGCTTCCAATCCACCGCGCCAGCTGCAAAAAACTTCTATTGATTCAAAGTTACCGCTTGGGTCCCATGCGCTCCACGTCTCGTTAGCCGATCCTTTGAACGAAACTCTGTTGCCCAAACCGTCCGAGAAAATGCCCAATTTTTCGTGATATAGCCCCTTTCGATCTGATCGAAATGCGAGCTTTATCTCCAACGCATTTACGGCGACCAGGGTCGCTAGAATGCGTGCGTGTTGTTGAGTCGTTGGTTCCGATAAGAGCTGGTCGATTTGCTCAACCAATCGTTGAGCGACGTGGCTGCTTCGTTTCGCGTAACCGAGCACGATCGAGTCGATGTCTGATGGATCAAGCTCAGGCGAACAAATCAGACATATTTTCCCTCCGCGACGTGCGAAGTCTACAACACTGCCCCCCGTGACGACGAAAACCGTCGAACGGAAATATCCTGCCGCGCGCTTGTAGGTATTTGAGTGCTGGAGACAGGGTCTGTAGAAGCTCGTTGCGGGCGTCTCTTTGATTGAGCGGTACTCTGTACGGAGATTGAGCACGGATAGATCGCCGAGAAATTCGTTACGGATCGTGCTGCTCCCGGTCATGAAGTTACAGCCGCCCTCGATTCTACTCTGCGAGGGACCCGGTAAATTCAGAGAACCGACCTTGTGAACCCCTTACGTAGTCAGGATCGGCTTCAACTCCGATCCATTTGCGTCCCAACGCTTGCGCGACGGCCCCGGTGGTGTTCGATCCTGCGAAGGGATCGAGAACCAAGTCATTGGGCGATGTCAGAAACTGCACAAAGAACGCTGAGAGCATTGCTTGCATGCGAGCGGGATGGGCGGGAAGATTATGCGTTTTGCAATAGTCGCGATAGTTTGCGTCCCACTTGGTGCCTGAGAATTTCAGGAGCGCTTCGGGCGCATTGGTTTCATCGGCAAGTTCAAGCACATTCGCTGAAATCGCTCCACCATGATCCCTTAGAAAGCCTGTTTCAGAAATCACGTGCCCAGATGGTCGAGCACCAGGATTGTATTTGCCTGTTTTGAGCAGGCGCTTCATGTCTTTGCTGTAAGGCTTAAGGACGTTGCGGTTGTCGGCCTTAGGGTCCTTGGACTTCGACATCCACCAGACGTGTGTGAATGAGTCCTTTAACCTGACCCGCTTGACGTTCACCCATGCTGCGGGGCTAGGTAGCCGGGCTGGATTGTGGCAGATCACATGCTGACAGAGATACAGTCCGGCAGATTTTTTGATTTCAAGTAGAGCTTCGAGTGGAAGCGTAGACATCACTGGAGCCCCTTCTTCCCAAGCGTTCCCGATCTCGATAACAATCGAGCCGTCGTCCGTCAGAAGTTCGGCTAGTGGTTTTGCGAGGGCGCTCAGCCACTCTATGTACGCCTGCCCAGTTTCATTTCCATAGCGTTTCTTTCGAACGAGCGGAAAGGGCGGCGATGTTACTATCAGATTAACCTTGCCCTTCAGGTCCAGTAAGGCAGCGGAATGAAGCGCGTGCTCAATTCTGCCATGAAGCATGGTCCCCGAACCTGTTTGGTAGGCCTTGACTACGGGACCGACCACGTCCTCCGACGGACCCGTCTCACTGACGGGCGATATCAGATGCAAATGCGCATTGACGGATATCTGCTTGCCTTTCGCCGTGTCAGCGATGGCTTTGCCCTCGGCTTCTCGACCGTTTTTCTCGACGCAACGAGCTTTCCTCACCACGCGCCCATTTTTTTGCGCATGCTCATTCAATCAAGAATTACCCCGCCAGCGTCCGAATCGCTTTGATCTTACAGACGCACCTTTACCCCGCAATGAATTGTTACAAGAAGCAGGATAGCAACACACGTCAAGTGAAAAACGGGTCATGCTCAGCGAGATCGAGCGGAAATTTGATGCTAAGCAGCCGACAGGAGTCGACTGGACTCTCGGCGACCGACAACAAGCCAAGCGTTTCCGGGCTTGTTGTGATTATTGCGACAAGGCGGAAATCCGACGACGAGGGGCAATCAGGTATGTTTCTCGGATATTGGGTCAGTGAATTCGATGCTACCCGATCGTCTCGGGCGGATGAAATTTTTGGTTGGAGATCGCCATGGTGTCTGAAACTCGTTCACCTCGGCTTGCGGTTCTGATCGATGCAGACAACGCCTCGGCAAAGATCGCCGACGGCCTGTTCGAAGAGATCGCGAAGATCGGCGAGGCCAGTGTCCGGCGGATCTATGGCGACTTTTCGAGTACGCGCTCAAAGGCTTGGGCCGATATCCTATCGAAACATGCGATCATACCCCAACAGCAGTTCGCCTATACGACTGGCAAGAACGCCTCCGATATAACATTGGTGATCGATGCGATGGACCTGCTCCATAGCGGGCGGTTTGACGGTTTCTGTCTCGTCTCATCTGACAGCGACTTCACGCGGCTTGCTGCCCGAATCCGTGAGCAGGGCGTTGATGTCTTCGGTTTCGGGGAGCAGAAAACGCCTGAAAGTTTCCGTCAGGCCTGTCGCCGATTTATCTATACCGAGAATCTGCTGCCGTCTGCCCCTGCAAACGAACCAGAGGCCGCACCGAGCACGAAGTCCCTGCAGCCACCGTCGGCGGCCGTGCCGATCATCCGGAAGGTCATCGCGCAGATGGAGAGCGAGGACGGTTGGGTTCCGCTCGGTGCGGTCGGCAATCAGCTCGCCAATCTGGCTTCCGATTTTGATCCCAGGACATTTGGCTTCCGCAAACTGAGTGATCTCGTGCGGAAAACGAATGCATTCGACATCGAGCATCCCGAAGGTGGCAGCATGCGGATTCGTATCAAGCCCGCCGGCAACCGACCCTCGACGACTAAATCAAAGGGACCGAGATCCAAGGGCTGAAGGGCTTGGCGTTCAAGAGAAGAGCACGGATCGTTGATATTATATCCATCGCCCGGTCACCGCCTCGGCCTCGTAAGAAATGCAGATGACCTGAGCTTTCGTGCGTCCGCCATTCTGATCCCGGCTACCACATCCACGCTCGACACGGTATTTGGCTATCTGGAATCGATTTCGATGCGATGACGCTGACTTTAATCTTGAGCAGCGGCAACCAGGAAATCGGCGAGCCGCTGAGCCTCCGCGGATAGGGAAGTGCTTTCGCTGTAGCAGAGATAGTAACCTCGCTCCGTGTGCAGGACATCGCTGGTCAACGGGACAAGCCTCCCGGCCGTTAGTTCCGATTGTAACAGGGCAACACTACCTAATGCGATGCCATTACCTCGAATGGCTTCACCGATGGTCTGGGAATAAGTGCTCATCGTTCTGACATTCCAGCCGTGATGGCGGACCCGCCGACCATTGATCGAGAAGACCGCCGGGACCCGCCTCATTGAACCGGTGAACCCAGTCACGCAATGTCTGGCGATCCATGCCGCCGATCCGTGCGGCATCGGCCCGGCTCATGCCGTCCACGACCGCAGCGAGCGACAACAGCCGGCTGCTTTGACGCACATCCTTCGACGCCCGTGCAAGACGGCGAAGCTCGCCACCGGAATAGTCTCCACGCAACTTCACCGCTGAGCCCATCGCCGAATCTCCTTCGGCAACAAAGAATCACGGCACGCGCTCGGGCCAAAATCACGAAAGAGTCAGCAGTCGAGACCGTTGGTATTAGTTGTCTAGATTGACAGGGAATTCCTGCCCGACCGCTTTGGGGCGGCGGAGTTGGGAAAGCGGCCATTCGGCTGGCCGTCGTATTTCGACGGCAACGCGCCCTCATGCCCGCCATTGGCCCACCCTGCCTCGCGTCCCGAAAGCCGCCGTCGGCAAATTCAGCGCGAGTCCGGCTATATCGAACGTTAGCTAAGCGCCATCACTTGCGGAATCGGGGAGTCCAGCTTTCGATCAGCGCGTCTTCGTCATCGTCTTCAGGCTCGGCCTCAGAGCGCATGCTGAGCGACTTGCACGTCAGAATCGTCAGAGTACGCCCGTACTGCCCAAGTCCGACCACCTCTTCGGTGATGCGATAGTTGCCGCCGCCGCCCATCCAGTCACTCAACCGTCTCTGGCCCTCGTCGCGTTGACCTGTACGCACGTTCTCGGGGCTGGCATTAAACTGCGCCGTAATGGTGCCTGAGGGAACGCCGATGCCCTTTCGCAGGTAGGTCAGTCCCTTCGCCTGCTTGAGGCCATCAGACATGAAGCACCAGTCAACGGCGTCGCCTGTCGTGCAGATGACTGCAACACCGTCTGATGTAAGGGTGCAGTATCGGATGGCGGTCGCCGTCAACGACGTTTCGCATTCTTTTCGCAGCGCCTCGACGCAGGCCAAGCCCGCATCCCGATCCGCAATCGCTTTCTTGAACGGCGCTTCCGGCATGAGAAGAGCGGCTGCGAAGTGATCCGCCTCTTGTTCAAAAGGATCACCTGACACGAAGCCCGCGCGTGATTGATGAACACCCGTCGTGAGCAGCGCTTCGGGGTGTCCTTCAATGAAGTAGTGTCCCAGCTCGTGGCTGATGCTGAACCTCTGAAAGCCACGGCTGGGAATGTTCGTTGCGTACATGATGCCGAAATCATCACCGGCTTTGATCAGCATACCCGAGACGCCTGAAGCTGTGTCAGGCTTAGGCCGCACCATGATCCCCTTCGTGGCAGCGATTGCCTCGGGGTCGACCCACAGTCCTTCAACCTTCATCTGCCGAAGCACTGCATTGGCAGCAGCCTCAGCCAGAGTACGACGTGCGAGCCGCGGTTTCGTGTTCATTCGCTTGCCTTCGTACCTCTCTGCTTGGCCAGGAGGCCCACGAAATCCGTTGCGAGCTTCAGGTCTTCCTCGGTGAGCCTGCTCAGGTCGCGGTGAAGGCGGCCGACTGTTTCTGCTGAGGCCTGAGGCGTATCGGATCGACCAAGCAAATAGTCGGTGGTCACATTGAGGGCCGAAGCCAAGGCTTTGAGATTGTCGAACGACGGTTTCCGCGGGCCCGACTCGAAATGAGACACCGAAGCAGCTGGAAGCCCGGCTTTGGCAGCAAGTTCGGCCTGATTCAGGCCACGGAGTTTGCGGGCGTCTTTGAGACGTTCTTTAAAAATATCAGTGGCTTGGGTTTCTGGCATGGTGCTTCCGATATGGATAACTTGACGTTTCCGCCATTCCGAGTCAACATCATGGTGATCATGGTAATTATGCCATGGCGGAATCGCATGGCGCAAGCCAGAAACCTATGGGGCCAAAGATGGCAAAGAATGACAGGTGTGTCGTCCGGCACGGCAACGACTGGGCGGTGAAGAAGGGCGGCGTGGCTGCACCGGAAAGCATCCACCACAAGCAAAGTCGCGCCGAGCAGCAGGCGAAATCGATCGTACGTGATCTCGGAGGCGGGGAAGTTCGCATCCAGGTGCGCGACGGAAAGTGGCGTGACTCTGACACTGTCGCCCCGGCGCATGATCCGTTTCCGCCACGCGACAAGAAACACTAACGAATAGGAGAAGAGAAATGGCGAACAACAATCAAGGTCAAGGTAGCGACAAGGGTGGCGGTCAAGGCGGTGGCAATCCCGGCCAAGGCGGTGGCGGCAACAACGAGATCACCATCCACATCGACAAGAAGCAGTTCAAGTCCGCGAGCCCCACGACCGGAGCGGCGCTCTACACGCTCGGCCAGGTCGCCGCGGGTTACGATCTGTGGCGCGAGGTTCACGGTAAGGGCGATGACGAACTTATCGCGAACAATGCCACACAGGTGATCCTGAAGAATGGTGACCACTTCTATACCGCACAGTCCTCGCTGAACCCGGGCGCTGGCCATGTCAATGGCTGATGTAGAAGAACTCTTGCCGGAGGCTGATCGGGATTTTCTGGTCGCCGCCGGCTATGAGCACACGATCGAACGGGTCGGGAACCACGTCCATATCGTCATCAAGAATTTCCCGTTGCCACGTTACAAGCCGCAGAGCGCTGATCTGCTGATCAGGGTGAAGAACGGTTACCCGAATGCGAAGCTGGATATGTTCTGGACGTATCCAGACGTGTCGCTACCAAGTGGCGGCGTCCCGCTAAAAGCAGACGTTCATGAGCAATACGGGGGCCGCAATTGGCAGCGTTGGTCCCGGCATATCGCCGACGGAAAATGGCGTCCGGGTGTCGATAACTTGCGGTCGTATCTCACGACGGTGAAAACAGAGCTGGCGAAGGGGGTTTGATGCGCTACTCCGTCACCTTTCTCGAGCATGATTACGAGGTCTTGGAAAAACATTTGGCGGCCACTACCGATGAGCAGGCCGCGTTTTTGATTTGTAGGATTGCGCAGACCGAAGGCGAGACCAGGCTTTTGGTCCGGGAGTTGTTGCCGGTGACCGGCGAAGACGTCATCGAGCAGTCTCCTGTCCACATGGAGATCGCGCCGCGCGCCTACACACGCGCCATGAAGCACGCCAATGACGAAAAATCCTGCCTTCTCTTCGTCCACTCCCATCCGAACGGCTACGCGGATCATTCCGCTCAGGACGACGTCGAGGACGCAAAACTCTTCAAGACCGCTTATACGCGTATTCGCACGCCTGGCGTTCATGGGTCGTTGGTGCTCACACCGCAAGGACTCTCCGGTGCGCGCGTTTGGCTGCCGGATGGAGCGAGCGCTTCGATCGAACGCATTCGTATTGTTGGCAGACGCGTGAGGTTTTGGTTTTCACAGCAGGGCGCGACCGAAATCCCCACATTCTTCGATCGTCAAGTCCGGGCTTTTGGCCCAGACATTCAGCGCCTGTTATCGCGCCTGCGGGTTGGCATTGTCGGCCTTGGCGGCACTGGATCTTCCGTCCTTGAACAACTTATCCGCCTTGGAGTCGGCACGATCTACATCTCCGACGGAGAGCGTTTTGAATCCTCGAATGTGAACCGCGTCTACGGGTCCCGCGTCATCGATGACACGCTCCCCAAAATCAAGATCGCACAGCGCCTGGCGGCGGAGATTGGATTAGGCACGAAGGTCGAGCTCATTGATAAGCCGATCTCATATCAATCTGCGCTCAAGACACTCCGGGATTGCGATATTGTATTCGGCTGCACGGATGACGAGCTTGGTCGTTCGCTCCTGAACACCTTCGCTATCTACTACTACATCCCGGTCTTTGACATGGGCGTCAAAATCGACTCCGACGAGGGTGTTATTCGGTCCATCAATGGGCGGGTCACAACGCTGGTTAATGGAGCCGCCTGCTTGCATTGCCGGGGCAGAGTTTCTGCCGAACGCATCGCAGCTCAGGCCGAATGGGAAGCTGACCCCGAGGGCGCGCAGGCCCTTCACGATGAAGGCTATCTGCCGGAACTCGGGGACCCTGCTCCGGCTGTGGTGGCTTTCACAACCACGGTCGCAGCAAGTGCAGTGTCCGAATTTCTGCACCGTCTCACCGGCTTTATGGGACCGGAGCGCGAAAGCACGGAAGTCTTGCACCTGATCGACCAAACGTTGGTTCGGACCAATCGGGTTGCCTCGCAGCATGATTGCTTCTGCGCGGATAAGTACCATTGGGGTCGCGGCGATGTGCGCCCTTTCCTCGACACGACATGGCGGGCTGAATGAAGAAACTGATTGCCTATCTCAGACGTCTTTGGCTTCGGTTTCGTCGCCGTCATGAGATCGCATCGATTGTTCAGGTCAGCAGTCGCTCGGAGCTTCCCACTAAACTAGGGACCTCTCTCTACCTCGTTGGCGATCCACCGAAATGGGCAGTCCTAAAATGCCCTTGCGGTTGTGGTGACACAATCGACGTCAACCTCATGAAGGTGCGCAGTCCTGCCTGGCAGTTATCGGTTGTCGACGGGAAAGTGAGCTTTCATCCGTCTTTATGGATGCCCAAAGACAAATGCGGTGCGCATTTCTGGATCAAAAATGGGAAGATTACCTGGGTTTGACTTTTATAACGGTATGACGTGCGGTCGCAGCGGATCCCTGATTGGCGCAGCGTAGATCTGCTCGTGAACAGAAGCGGGACAGTCTGCTGTCGGCCCCCAAAATGGCCAAATGAATCCAGGGCGAGATAGTTCGACGGGAAGGACCGAGATGGGGGTGGTATCCCGCCCGACGGCTTCTGAGCGGCTAAGCTGGGATAGCCGCCGTTCAAGTGGCAGCCATACTTCGACGGCAACGCGCCAGCAGCTGACTGTCCGGTCCTGGCGACACTTGAGGGCCATCTGACATTCTCATCGTTACGATCGCGGGTTTCGTCCCTTCAGCGGAGCTACGGGCATGCGCCCGCGACGATGTGTCCAACGATGCGGACATCCACGCACTTTCGCAACATTCCAGCCCGCTCAGTCGCCAGCGTGAGTAGAAGGCTTGGCAGAACTGAGCGCAAATGACCGAAGTATGCACCAAGAGAGGCAGAGTTTCCCGTTCACCGCGAGGAACCACAAGGCTCCGCCCCCTGCAACGGCAAGCGCGATCTCGCATGGGACCTCAATGTCGCTGGCGAAAAAGAGCCACCCGTCGGCCTCGCCAGTTTCACGACGATAGCAGTGGTTCCAAGCCGTCTCGCGCAGTTAGGACCGAAGTCCCGGAGGGATCGCTCGTACTGATCACCAATTTTTCCCGTAGGAAAGATCCTTGTGGTTCAGAAGATTTGGAAGTTCAGGCCCCTGACATGTGAGGCCGAGGAAGGTCGCGGCGCGCGTTGCGCCGACGTAGATATACCGATCAAAAAGGTCAGGCTGTTCGGCATAGAGGCGATCGACATCAATGAAGAACACCGCCTCGAATTCGAGCCCCTTGATATGTTCGATCGGGAAAACTCTGACATCGTGCGTCTGACCTATCGCCTCGCCCTCTGAATAGGCTTTGGCCATGAGGCTCATGTCGGACAATTCAGTGTTAAGCGCTTCGGTCAGCGAATTCAGCGCGCTGCGGTTTGGAACAAGAACGGCAATAGTAGGTAGCTTGCCGTCGGTAGCGCGCTCAATTTCAGCTATCCGCGCCTTGAGCCAGCGCGCCCGCTCAGCATCAGAACCAAGGGACAAGCCCAGCACCGGATCAAAACCCAGGTTGTCGATAAACTCAGGAGGGCGATCGTCGACTTCAGCGCCCTGGAGGCGCGCAAGTGTGCGGGCAAAATCGCCCAGCTTTTGGCTCTGGCGGTAGCTGATGGAAATTCGGTGTATGTCGAGCGTGGGAGCAAACCATTTCAGATCGGCTTCCGTACGGCTACCCCAACGCGTGAGCCGTTGGTTGAAGTCGCCAGAAAGAAACAACGATCCGACTTCTAGCCGAGCAAGCTCGGCCATGCACGCGAGTTGCACGGGCGAGAAATCTGTTGCCTCGTCTACCAAGACTTGGTTGCGTCGCAAGCGTGAAATGGCATCCAGAAGTGCCGGGCGGTTCTCAGACAGTCTTGCGGAGAGCACGCGATTGGATTCGATGAAATTTGCCGCCCTCAGCAATGCCAGCATGATCACGTCAACTTCCGCGGGGTGCACATGGGCAGCGGCACTGGAACCTGAACCGTACCATTTGCCTTCCGCGCGCATTGCGCGCCTGAAGCGCTGGTAGCGGGTAGGCATTCGCTGCAGATAGGTGGCTGGTGCGTTGCCGAGGCGGCTTGCCGCGCGCTGTACCAGTAGGACGTTTCCTACTTCTCTAAGGTCTGGCGTATCCAATCCTCTCTCGGAAAGGAATACCAGAATTCGGCCGGCGCGGCTGCCGCCGGCTGGTTTACTGCCAGTAGTTTGCCGAATGGCTAGCGTGCGCATTGCGCGGCGGAAAATCTCCACTACCAGTCTCCGCCCCTGCGGAGTGCGCCCAGAGCCTTCCGTTTCGACGGACTCGTCGTCAACGTCATCATCTTCGCCATCGACCTCGGGCTCTTCGGGCGATTGTTGCTGCAAGGCATCGACAAACCTGGCAAGTGCGTCCAGGAAGCCCGGATCGCGGACAGCAAAGGCACGGATCGGATAGTCCAGATCCTTGCGGGTCCTATCCCCCAGCGATGACGCCAGTTGTCCCAGCTCTCTGCGGAGGCCTGCGAGCTCAGCCAGCAATCTGATGACGTTGTCGCCGGAGCGCTGAAGTGTGTGAGAGACCTGCCGACCGAGCTCTTTTGCTCTCGCGTCGGTCGCTTTGGTCAAACGTTCTGCTTCCGTCTCCATTTGCTGGACGAAATTTCGCGCCTGCCAGCTGTTGAAGTCTTCGAACCAGGCCCGGTGGTTGAGCAGAGTATCTGGTACCAAATGATCGTCGTGGGCGTCGCGATCCATCACCAGACCGCCGCCAGCGCCGCGCCTGAGAATCCCCAGCTCGTTCCTAGCAGTTGCGAAACGGAATGCCTCCCAGGTACGAAGGCGTTCGTCGTGCGCCGGTACGCCCTCTCGCCCCAGCGCCTCCTTGACATAGAGGCGCAATAGCTCTGTTGGCGTGAACAGGATCCAACTATTCGCGTGAGACCTTCCCGCCTCGTCGACCTCTTTCGCCAGTTCCTGTTCTTCTTCGTCGAGATATGCGAAGTCGAGCTTTTGCCGGAGTCGCCGGACCATCGTGGTGGTCTTTCCGGTTCCAGGCGGTCCCATCACAGCGATTTTGCTGTCGATCGGCAGACGGAATATCTCGTCCTGGAAGCGGTCGAGAATCGGGGCCACGCGGAGTTGCATTGCCGTCAGCACCCCGCGCGTGATGCCTACCGTAATATCCTCACCGTCAGTCTCTCCGAGCCACGGGGCTAGGGCATCGATCTCGTCATCGGCGACGCCGTCTTCCCGCAGCAGATCTCGCAGGGACCTGATCGTCAGCGGCGGCGCGCTTTCGCGAAAGTGTATTGCGGGCTGAGAATCCCACCCATCGCCGAGCTCCACCGCGCTGAAAGTCATCTTTTCGCGGATCAGGAAACTGTGCGTTGCCGCAGGCAACTTAACCTCTGCGTCCTCACCGACGCCGAAGGTGGCAAGTCGTCCCTTTGGTGCCATATAGCTGCACAGACGCACTTTGCCTGCACCGACTGTTTGGGCCGGCGAAATGTAAAGGGTCTCAAGCTTCTGATCTTCGTCTTCGATGACAAGGCGAGCTATTGCCGGCTCACGACGCAATCGTTGGAGATTGGCAACCGTGTCTGCGTTGCGCTGGTGCAAGTTGGAAACAAGCGCGTCGTAGGTAGCCGCGTTCACGCTGGCGAACGATTCCAAGGTTACCCCTTGGCTCTGTAGCCCGGCCTGTGCGTGAGCGGAAATCTCTCCAAAGCTGTCGAGCACTTCTCGTGCAGTGTTCCGCAGAGCGTTCCGATCGAACTCTTCATTCGTCCTGTCCACCCCCATACTTCCCCCCTTTTATGAAATGGTCTATCTGCCCCACTGTCGGCTGAGCGTCAAAATCTTTCACAGATACCATTCAGTCCTTGCCCGTATGACCTGCGCGATGAGTTCGTCGAACGCGGCGAGTGCGACGGGGCGGGTGCGGTATTCGCCGTTGACTGCTGCCGAAGGTCCGGGGCTCTGACTTCAGTGAACGAACGGGTAAATCTCTCGTAACGGCAGATTAGTTCGCGATCGAGATCAAATATGTCCATGGGAAGTAAGCCTCATCCCCGCCCACCACTCGTCTAATGAATGTCCAGTGCACCCACCGCGGAGCAGATTTCTAACTCGCAACTCGCTTGGCACTGACCTTCCATCCGGCGGCAACCTGAATCTCAGTCGATATTAATACGCTGTGAGGCAGAGGGTCAGCAACCGGCGGAGGCGCATGTGACCTCCGCTTCACACCTGCGGAGCGTCCGCTCTCGGGCAAAGGCGACACTTGACTGAATGTCCGCGATGAGGGTCGGAAGCGGACGCGGCATCTCTGAGCCGTCAACAGTCAACGGTAGCTAATCGACCTGGACACATCTCTGAAGCTGTGAGGCCTTGTTCCGGATTTGAAAACTCGTCGGATATGCAGCATCTTGACTGATTACACGGTCGTCTAACAGATGACGTGCGGCTGGGCTCTCATTCGGTCGGCCGAATCGCCGTTCTTTGGAAGCCAGAATCGCTATTTTTCTTCAATTGAAGAAATATCAATAGCTTAGGCGATTCGCTTCAGTTTTGGGCCGACACATGTAGAGACAAATCCTGAGCGGTTCAAAACCAAATCGGAGCGGCTAATAGCCAAATCACAACGGTTCATTGACGCGACGTAAGGTCCAGTAAGTATCTGATCTTGAAGACGCTTTTAATACAACTCATCGCAAAATGCCGTTGCATCACTTCGATCGGATCTTGTTCTTGACACAATCCAGCCGTTCGAAAAACAAGCGCTAGCGATTCACGCTGGCGTTTGGAGCAGATTGTCGGGAAGCATTTGTCCGTCTACTGCCGCCTGGATATTTCCGTCATTGCTTTTGTCTCAAATCGGTCCGCATAGGCAGTGAAGGCGGTCATGCTACCTGCCTTATCTTGCAACGATATTTGCGCGATCAGATCGGCGAAGCACTCCCTTAACTTGAGATCCCTAGCCAGTCCGTGGAAGAAGCGGACCCTTTCAACCAGCAGCCGCATGGGCGCGAGGACGGCGAGCAGATAAGAATTTCTCGCCATTTGCGCGATCTGATCGTTGATCTTCGCGTAGAGCGATGTCTGGTTGTCATCCTCATGAGTGGAAGTCAGAAGAACTGCCAGCGCCCCGAGTTGCTTGAACTCTTCCTCGCTGGCATGGTCGATCGCACACCGGATGAGCAGCTTTTCCAGCGGCCAGACCACCAGGAATAGCTCGGTGGCAATATCCGGATCGATGCGCGATACGAATGTACCCCGCCTGGGCTCCACCTGAACCATATGGTTCGCTGCCAGTTTCTGCAGGGCCTCCCGCACCGGTGTGCGGCCGATCCGAAACTGTGCGCTTATGGACCGTTCCGACAGCTCCTGGCCGGGAACGAGTTCCCCTTGGACGATCTGGGCTTCCAGCATTCTGTAGACGCGGGATGCCTGGGTATCGAGCTTGGAGCTTGGTATGAACGGGTTCATCTCGTTTTCACTTGTTGGCGGCGGCTGGCCGGGCTCGCGTCCTGCAATATGCAGCGCTCCGTTTCAGCCGCGTCGGGACCTTAGCCCAGTCTGGATCAATTGCTCCAGTCCTTGATCCGGCCCGCACCGCGCGCATCCCGCTGGCGCAATGGCTAGTGGGAGCCTGATGCGAACCCCGCCTCGATGCCGAGCTTCGCAAGGATCGTTTCCTTGGCGAACCTTTCGAGTTCGTCGGTAAGCTTGCAGGATGCCGCGCCCACAGCTGTCCTGTCCCCATCGGCTACCGTGCGGATGAGATGCACAAGCGCGACGTCGACCCCCTGATCCGTCTCGGCGGTATGCATGAAATAGAAGCGTCGCGACAATGCATGAATGGGGACGATCGCCTTGGTGAGGAACCTGTTGCGGGCGATGGACAGAAGCAGGAGCTTGAACTGCAAGTCCGTTTCCAGGAGAGCTGCGAAGTCTCTGCGTACATGCGCGTCCTGAACTTCCCTGGCCATCTCCTTCAGTGCGGATCGGTCGGATTCCGTTGCCAACGCGTTTGCGGTCTCGCACAGCAGCCTGTCCAGTTCGCGCCGCGCTTCCAGGATCAGCAACTGTCCCTGGAAATCGACCTCGGTGACAAACATTCCCCTGCGTGGAATGATCTCTAGCAGGCCGTGGTCCGCCAGCCGCTGCAACGCCAGCCGGACCGGTGTCCGGCCCAGCCCGAGCGATTTGCAGATTTCCATCTCATTAACGATGGAGCGCGGCGCGATGTGGCCCGTGACCAGCAATCTTTCAATTGCGATGTAGGCGCGCTCGGATGCGCTGGGGCTTTTCGGTGGCGCCAAGATCGTCTCGTCCCTTCCTGCCACGGGTTCCGCTGCCGTGGCCGATGGCAGGAGTTCTAGATGCAGCCTTTTGCCTTGCCAAGATGGTTGGCGAGGACGTCCGGGCACCGGCGGCGCGTCGACGGAGCGATAGATCGAAGGGCGCTTGACGGTCAAATTGTACGATGGTATCTGGCATATCAGCGATACACCTGATGAGTAGATGACCCAATCCCGATTCCACCCATGGCTATTGCTGACCCCGGCGCTTCTGGCGTTGGCGATGTTTGTGATTGCACCTGTGGCGATTGTCTTCGCCTATTCGTTCTTCGAATTTCTCGGGGCGGGAAGTGAGCGCGCGGCCTTTCAGTTCGGCAACTGGGCCGAGGTCTTTTCCGATCCCTTCTATCTGTCGGGTCTGTGGAAGACGGTTCGGATCGCGTTGATTGCCACGGTCGTCTCGGTCCTGTTCGGCTACGTCCCGGCCTATTTCCTTGCGACCACTCGCTCCAGGCACCGCAATCTTCTGTTGATGCTGCTCATCGTGCCTTTCTGGATCAGTTTCATTATCCGCACTATGTCCTGGATCCACGTGCTTGGCACGAACGGCGCTTTGAACGAGGCGCTTCAGGCGCTAGGCATAATCGACGAGCCGCTGCAAATGCTCTACGGCGAGGCTGCCGTCGTGCTTGGGCTGGTTCATTTCACGCTGCCCTATGTGATCCTGAACATCTATGTCAGCCTCGAGGGTATCGACCGAAATCTGGTCGAGGCGGCACGTTCCTTGGGCGCCTCCAAATGGTCGGCGTTCCTTCAGGTGGTGCTACCGCTTTCGCTGCCGGGCCTCTCGACCGGAATCTTGCTGTGCTTCGTGTTGGTCAGCGGGGCATTCATTACTCCCCTCATTCTCGGTGGGCCGCAGGATTTCCTGTTCGGCAATCTCGTCTACGACACGATCATGTCCGAGTTGAATCTGCCTCTCGGCGCTGCACTAGCATGCGTCCTGCTGCTTTTCCTCGGCATGTTTGTCTTCGTGTTCAATCGCTTCGTCGGTTTGAACCAGCTCTACAAGAGCTTCAGGTAGGGCGGCCGAAATGAGCGCATATCTCATCAGGTTCGTGACGGTAGCGGTCTATCTGTTCCTGTTCGCGCCGATCCTCGTGGTTGTTGCCCTCTCCTTCAACTCGTCCCAGTTCGGCAGTTTTCCGTTCCAGAACTTCACCTTTCATTGGTACGCGACCCTCATCCAGAACGAAGCGATCGTCTCGGCGGTCAAGACCTCACTGGTGCTTGGCGTGCTCACGGCCGTCATTTCAACCAGCATCGGCTTCCTGGCCGCGCTTGCGCTCGTCCGGTACGAATTCATTGGTAGGGGGCTAATTCTGGTGCTGATCACCTCCCCGCTGCTGATTCCGGAAACGGTGCTGGGCGTAGGGCTGCTTCTGTTCACGCGTACGCTCGGCTTGCCGCGCAGCTTCTGGCTCCTACTGGTCGGTCACGTCGTCTTGACGCTGCCTTTCGTGGTGATGGTCGTCCAGGCTCGGCTGATCGGCATCAAGCGGACATATGAGGAGGCCGCGCGCACGCTTGGAGCCAATCAGGCCGAGGTGCTGCGAACGGTGACGCTGCCGCTGCTGTTCCCGGCGCTGCTGGCGGGCGGGTTGCTCGCCTTCACGGTGTCCTTCGACAACATCACCGCCAGCATGTTCTGGCGCCCGGGCGGTATGCAGACAGTGCCTACCGAGATTTTCGCCATGCTGCGCAATTCGATCAGCCCGGAGATCAATGCGCTCGGCACCATGATGATCGTCTTCACGCTGCTGCTGCCGATCATCGCCGGGCTCATTCTGCGGCGCAAGAACCGCGCACTTTGACCAATCGCAATGGGAGTTGGGAAATGACAGACAAGATTGAAGACGGAATTCGGTACGAGCGACTGATGGATCGCTACAGGAACGGCGACGTCGATCGCCGTACGTTCCTCGGTCTCGTGGGCGCTGCGGCCGTCTCGACTGGCCTCGCTGGCGGCTTCCTCTCCGGCATGAGCCGTCAGGCGATCGCGCAGGTGCAGGAAGTACGTTTCGACGGCTGGGGCGGCGTCGTGCAGGACGCGCTGCGCAAGCTCGCCTTCGAGCCTTTCACCAAGGAAAGCAACATCAAGGTCGTCGAGGGTTCGTTCGGCGGCGAGGACGAGATCTACACCAAGGTGAAGGCGTCCAACACGGGCGAATACCACATCGTCGAATCCGCCGGCGTCGAATGGTACAAGCGCTGGGTCGACGCGGGGCTTTGTGAAAAGCTCAACGAAACCAACATTCCGAACATTCAGACGCTGATGCCGGCTCTGATCGCCCCGTTCCGTGCCGTCACCCCGGACGCCCTGTGCGGAATTCCCTATCATTACGGCGTGACCGGCATCGCCTACAACACCAAGTACGTTTCGAAGGAAGAAGCGGAATCGCTGGGCGCCAAGCTCCTGCTCAAGAAGGAACTGAAGGGCAAGGTCACGGGCTGGGCCGACTGGGAAACGCGCGTTTGGTACGGCGCGTTGATGAGCGACCAGGATCCGAACAACATTCAGGACATCGATGCCGTCTGGGCGAAGGTGCGAGAGCATCGCGACAACGTTAAGAAGTACTGGAACTCGGCTGCCGAGAGCATGGACCTTCTCGCCTCCGAGGAAGTCTATGTAGCGGAAGCGTTTTCGGGGCGCGTCGCCTTGCTTCAGCAGCAGGGCTATCCGATCGCCTATATGGACCCGCCTAACTCCTTTGGCTGGATCATCGACTTCCTGGTCCTGAAGGGCTCGCCGGTCGAGGCATGCGAAACGCTGATCAATTTCATGCTTGATCCGGCTACACAGATCACGGTGGCCGAAGCCCAGCTCTACCCGCCGGGACTCGACGCCAGCAAGTACGAGATACCGGAAGCGGTCAAGCAGTTCCTGACCTTTGATCCCACGGGCACGCTGAAGGGTATCACCTTCGCCGACGCCAAGTACTGGAACGACAACCAGACCGAGTGGCAGAAGATCTGGAACCGGATCCAGCGCGGCGGCTGATCTCGACCATGACGGCCCGGCCGGCTCGGCCGGGCCATTTCCCGAACAGAGAACGAAAGCGGCTAGGCATGACTGCTGTCGAACTTCGACATGTTTTCAAAAGCTTCGGACAGTTCGAGGCCGTGAAGGGCGTCGACCTGAAAATTGCCGATGGAGCGTTCGTCAGTCTGCTAGGCCCCTCGGGATGCGGCAAGACCACGATCCTGCGAATGATCGCCGGTCTGGAAGAGCCGAGCTCGGGGGACATCTTCATCAAGGGCCGACGCGTTACCGATGTTGCCGTTCACAAGCGCAACATCGGCTTCGTGTTCCAGAACTACGCGCTTTTCCCGCACAAGACCATTTTCGACAACGTCGCGTTCGGCCTGCGCTATCGCAACGTTTCGCGCGAGGTTGTTCGCGAGAAGGTCCGCAAGGCCTGCGAGATGGTCAAGTTGCCGAATGTGGGGGAGCGCCTTCCCTCACAGCTTTCCGGCGGGCAGCAACAGCGCATCGCGCTGGCACGCGCTATCGTCATAGAGCCCGACGTACTTCTGCTCGACGAGCCGCTTTCAGCGCTCGACGCGTCGCTGCGGGCGCAGATGCGCACTGAAATCAGGCGCCTGCAACGTGAACTGGGCATCACGGCGATCTTCGTCACCCATGACCAGGAAGAGGCCCTGTCGATGTCGGACGACATCGTTATTCTCGACCAGGGCCTGGTGCAGCAGGTCGGTACGCCGAAAGAAGTCTATCGCGTGCCTGAGACTCGTTTCGTAGCGGAGTTCCTCGGCCAATCGAATATCTTGCCTGCAAGCTACACAGCTGCGGGGGAGGGGTACGGACGGGCTCGCTTGGAAGACGGTGCGACGTTGGACGTTTCGGCCGCCGAAGACCGGTCTTTTGCAGGTCCGGTCAGCGTGGTCATCCGTTCGCAGCGGATCGGCATTCATGCTGCCGCACCACAGGCCGTCCAAGGCGTGAACGTCAGGCGCGGCGTCGTGCGGGAGCTGAGCTTTCTGGGCAACGACGCCTCCTATCTCGTCGAGGTCGGTACCCTTCTTTTCCATGTCGTGCATGCAGTCGATGAGGATCCGATAGAGGAAGGCAGCGATGTCTGGCTCACGATCCGTCAATCGGAGTGCATGCTTCTGGACGCCCAAGGCAAGCGCGTCCCGCAAGTCTCCTGAAACGCCGTCAACTGGTTGATTGAAGTCAAGGAAAATAGAATGCATATCCTTCCGGGCGTCCTGACGCGAGAAGATCCGAGCGACAATCCGGTACCGCTTATCTTCGATGTGCCGCGCAGCGGCTGCCACTACCCGAACGACTTCAGCCCCGTGGCTCCGTTCCGCGCCATCCACGAATGGGTTTCCAAGCATGTCGATGACCTGTACGGCCTTGCCCCGCAGCACGGCGCCACGCTGCTCGTTGCCAGTTTCGCCAACGCATATATCGATGCCAACCGCAGCCTTTCCGATATTGATCCGGACCTGATCGATGGCGTCTGGCCGGAACCGCTGGAGCCCAGCGACAAGTCCGCGAGGCTGGGCATCGGTTTGATCCACAAGGTCTGTGCGGGCGACATCCCGCTCTATGACCGCAAGCTGTCCATCGCGGAAGTTCAGCATCGGATCGAGAATTACTACAAGCCCTATCATTCAGAGCTTGGCGCGCTCATCCAGCGTGGCCTGGACCAGCATGGCGCGGCTTGGCATCTGAGCTGCCACTGCATGGCGACGATCGGTCCCGACTACGCCCACGACAAGGGCAAGCGCCGCGCCGATTTCTGCATCAGCGACCGCGACGGAACCACTTCGAATGCGGAGTTCCTCGACGTCGTCGTCAATGCCTTCCGCGAACTCGGCTACAGCGTTTCGGTCAACGACCCCTTCAAGGGAGCCGATTCCATACGAAGGCATGGCAATCCGGCCGGCGGCGTGAACAGCCTCCAGATCGAGATGGTCAAGGGCCTCTACATGCAGGACGACAATTTCAACAAGTCGGCCGACTACGATCGCGTCCGGGAGGATCTCGGCAAGTTTGCAGCCACCGTGTCGGCATACGTCCGCAGCAAGATCTGACGCCAAGGGCGCAGCACCGGAATTTCATGGGGAGAAACGGATATGGAACGGATCAGGGCAGCGCACGGCAAGGCGTTCCGCATGAAGGCCGGGCAGAGACTCAAGATTGTCAGCGTCGGCGGGGCCCAGGTGGTCGATACCTGGGCATTCGACCCGACCGATCTCAACCATCGCATGTCGATGGAGATATCGCGGCGCTATCTCTACAAGCTGCGGCCGTCGGTGAGCGACATCATGCACACCAATTATCGCGTGCCGATCGTCAAGATCGTCGAGGATACCTCCGATGGCATCCACGACACGCTGATCGCGCCGTGCGATGCGGCGACCTATGCCAAGCTCGGCGCGCCGGAGAGCCACCGCAGCTGTGCCGGCAACCTGCATGAGGCGCTGGCCGAAATCGGGGAAACCCTATCCTACACGCCCTGTGCGCTGAACCTGTTCATGAACGTGCCGGTGAGCAACAACATCGACATCGCCCTGGAGCCGTCGAAGGCTAAGCCCGGCGACTATGTCGTCCTCGAGGCGCTCATGGATGCCATCGTAGTTCTGTCGTCCTGCCCAATGGACATGGTCCCGACCAACAGCGCGGACTGCAAGCTCAGCGACCTCGACGTGGAGCTTATCGGCTGATGTTGCGGACAATGAGTGCCCATCCGCAGGGCCGCAAGGAAATTCGCGACGGCGTGTTCTTCCGCAGCGAACCTGTGTCGGATGAACTGCCGGTCCTGTTCGAATTGCCCCAGAGCGGCACGGTCTATCCCAACGACTTCTCGGCCTCCGCTCCGTTTTCGGACCTGCATTTCCTGATCTCGCCCTATGTCGAGGACCTGCTGGCTGGCGTTGTCGAAAGTGGATGCACGCTTTTGCAGGCGTTGTTTCCGATGACCTACATCAATGCCAACAGAAGCCCTTCTGATATTGACGAGACCATCCTGGATGCACCTTGGCCCACGGGCGCCGAACCCTCGCCCAAGGTGGCGATCGGCATCGGCCTGATCCAGAAATGGGCACGACCCGGAGTGGCCATCTATGACCGTAAGCTGACGGTGGCCGAGATCCAGCACCGCATCGACACCTATTACGAGCCCTATCACCTGGAGATACAAAGCATCCTGTCCGGCTTCAGAACCCGTTTCGGCGGTGCATGGCACATCGATACGCACTGCATGGGCTCCTACGGGTCCTCCATGTCGCCCGACCCCGGCAGAAAGCGCGCGGATTTCTGCATCGGCGACCGCGACGGGACGACGAGCGATCCGGCATTCCGCGACTGCGTGGCCGGACTGCTGAAAGGAATGGGCTACTCTGTGAGCATCAACGACCCCTTCAAGGGCGTCGAGATCGTGCGCCGACACGGCCGCCCGTCCGAAGGCATTCACAGCATCCAGATGGAAATCGGCCGCGGCCTGTTTCTCGACGAGGCGAGCAATGAACCGTCCGACAACTACGGCAGGCTCGCGGCGGACATGAGCAGGCTGGCCGACGGCATCGCCGCCTTCGTGCGCGAACAGGTTTCGGTTGGGTGAGCGCGCTTGGGAATGTCCTCGAACAATTGGAAGTGGTGGAATCCATGAATGTCATCAAGGCGGGCTATGGCAAGGCGTTCCATGTCGACAAGGGGCAGAAGGTCAAGATCGTCAATGTGGAAGGCGAGCAATGCGTGGACATCTGGGCGTTCGACCGGACCAATCTGTTTCATAATCTCTCGATGGAGCGGTCGCGGGTCTTCATGGAAAAGATCAGGCCCGCTGCCGGCGATGCACTTTACACCAACCTGCGCGAACCAATCTTCCGCATCGTCGAGGACACTTCGGTAGGGCACCACGACACGCTGATCATGGCGTGCGATTCCACGCTCTACGAAAAGCGCGGCTTGAAGAACCACCGGAGCTGCACCCAGAACCTCCACGAGGCGCTCGCGGAGATCGGCGAATCGCTGCCCTACACGCCCGGGCCGCTCAATCTCTTCGCCAATATCGTGGTGGAGGACGGGTTGCGAATGACCATCCGGCCCTGCGTGGCGCGCCCCGGCGACTACGTGCTGGTGGAGGTCTTGATGGACGCGATCGTGGCGCTGTCCTCATGTCCGTGCGACGTGGCTCCGGTCAACGCGGCCGACGGAACCATTCATGACATCGCCTATGAAGTTCTTGACTGAGACATGCCCGATGCCGGCGCAGTCCGGCCCGACCGTATCGTTTCCCTTCTCAGCACAGTGAGGAATTACCCATGTATTTTACTGCCCGAATCCGCGCCCGGACCGTTCACCTCGGCTACGATGAGAACGGCGAGCTCGTTACCCACGACCTCAACAAGAAGGAATTCGTCGAGAAGGTGATCAAGCTCGACCGCATCCTGTCCTTCACGGACGATCATCTGTTCGTTGCCTGTCCGCACGACACGGTTCAGGTCTGGGACTACGAGGGCGATCTGACGGCAGTCAAGGAACACCTCAATGCAAGGGGCCTCTTGCTCGCATGAAAGGCAGGTGACCCATCGTGGCTGATGCCCTGACGATAGGCTTGACAGTCAACGGACGCGGCGTGGAGGTCGAGATTGATCCTCGCCGGAGCCTTCTCGACCTGTTGCGCGAAAACCTTGGCCTGACCGGAACCAAGAAGGGCTGCGACCATGGTCAGTGTGGGGCCTGCACCGTTCATGTCGACGGCGAGAGGCGCCTTTCCTGCCTGCAGTTCGCCGCGCAGATGGGGGGACGTTCCGTCACCACCATCGAGGGCGTCACCGGCGACAACGGTGAATTGCACCCGCTCCAGAAGGCCTTTGTGCAGCACGACGCCCTGCAGTGCGGGTTCTGCACGCCTGGCCAGATCATGTCCGCCCTGGCGCTGCTGAAGGAAGGATGCCCGACGGACGCCGCCGGGGTTCGCGAACTGATGAGCGGAAACATCTGCCGTTGCGGCGCCTACGAGAACATCGTCAAGGCGGTGCAGGAGGTCGCTGATGGCCTCCGTTGAGTGGGTTCGCCCCGAGTCGGTCGAAACGGCTCTGGCGGCGCTCGCCGACCGGGCAGGTCAGGCGGTCGCCGGGGGAACGACACTGCTCGACCTTCTCAAGATGGGCCACCGGCTGCCCGAACGATTTGTCGACATCAGCCGACTGCCGCTCGACCAGATCGTGGAAACGCCGGGCTCGTTCACGGTGGGGGCGCTTGTCTCGAACACGGCCCTCGCCAATCACGCGGTCGTTCGCGCAGCGTTTCCGGTGATTTCGGAAGCTATCCTGTCCGGCGCCTCGCAGCAGATTCGCAATGCGGCGACGGTCGGCGGCAACATCATGCAGGCCGTGCGGTGTCCCTATTTCAGATCGACGGACTGGCCATGCAACCTGCGCTCTCCCGGCTCCGGCTGCGAAGCGATGAGGGTACCGCTCCACAGCCATGCCATACTGGGCACCACCGCCGATTGCATCGCCGTCCAACCGTCCGACATGGCCGTGGCTCTGCTGGCGCTCGATGCAATCGTCCACATGCGCACGGCGGTCGCCGCCTGGACGATCCCGCTGTCCGAATTCTACCTTGAACCGGGACGGGGAGGGGAGGCACGCACCGCCCTGCCGCGCGACGCCCTTGTCACGGCCATCGAGATTCCGCGCCCGGTGTCCGCGATCCGGTCCGGTTATCTCAAATTGCGGGGGCGTGCGTCCTACGAGTTCGCCACGGCTTCCGTGGCGGCGGTCCTGCTTTACCGGAACGAGCGGGTCGAAGCCATTTCCGTCGGCCTTGGCGGCGTTGCCACCAGACCGTGGCGGCGACAGGACGCCGAACGCCTGCTGGTGGGGCGGAAACTGGACGAAGGTTCGATCGATCGCTTCTGCGATGCCTTGCTGGATGATGCGGACGTCCGGCCAGAAACCGGGCATAAGCTTGCGTTGGCCCGCGGGGCTGTTCATCGCATTTTGCGGAGCTTGGCTGCGTCATGAGCCAGACGGAAAGCGCCCCCAATCGCGTCGATGCGATTGTCAAGGTCAGCGGGGCGGCCCGCTATGCGGCGGACGCCAGGCCGGCCGGAATGCTCTTTGCGCTGGCGTTGCGCTCACCTGCCGCCCGCGGCCGCATCAAGGCTTTCCGTCTCGATGCGGCAAGGAACCTCCCAGGCGTCCGTGCCATCTTCACGCATGAGGACCGCGACCGGCTCGGCTGGGGGAGCTCCCCGGAGGTGGACGCTCTCAGCGGGGAAGCGCTGGGGCGAGCCGCCATGGCGGATGCAGCCTCGCAACTGCCGGCCTACCGGCCACTTCTCGATGCGGAGATTTTCTTTGCCGGGCAATGGATTGCAATCGTTGTTGCGGAGCAACTGGAGCAGGCCCGGGCGGCCCTGAACGCCATCGAGGTCGATATCGAACGGTCGGAGGCGGAACGACCGGACGCCGTGCTGCCAGGCCCGTTCTTCGCCGGCGACATGCAGCACGCGCGGGACGATCAGACGGACGCGGGTCCCGAGGCCGTCCACATGAAGGCGACCTATTCTACGCCGCCGCAACTGCACCATCCGATGGAACCTTCCGCGACCACCGCGGTCTGGGATGGCGACCGCGTGACCTTGTATGATTCCACGCAAGGAACCCAAGCGACCCGCGACTATGTCGCCAGAAGCCTCGGCATCGAACCGGACAAGGTTCGGGTGCTGTCCCCGTATGTCGGAGGCGGATTCGGTTCGAAGAACCAGATCTGGCCACATCAGGCGCTTGCCGCCCACATGGCGCGCGCCCTTGCTAGGCCGGTGCGCCTCCAACTGACGCGGCCGGACATGGGCGTCGCTTCGGGCTATCGCAGCGAGACCATTCAGGAGGTGGAACTGGCTGCGGACGCGCTGGGCCGGCTCAAGCTGCTTCGCCACGTCAGCACGATGCCGACTTCGCTGCGTGGCGGCTTTTTCGAGCCCTGCGGGCTGAATTCCCTGATGCTTTACAAGGCTGATCGCATCGAGGTGAGCCATCGCGTCGAGCGGCGTGCGGTCGCGACGCCGACCCCCTTTCGGGCGCCCGGTGAAACGCCCGGCTCGTTTGCCCTGGAAACGGCGCTGGACGAGCTTGCCGTCCGGCTGCGCATGAGCCCGATAGACCTGCGCATCAGCAACCATGCGGAGATGGATCTCTATCACCAGCGCCCGTGGTCCTCGAACAACCTCCTGGAATGCTACCGACAGGGAGCCGAACGGTTCGGCTGGCCGGCCGGCTATATCGAGCCCCGCTCGATGACCCGGGGCGACCTGAGGATCGGTTTCGGCATGGCGACGACGGCCTATCCGGCGCCCGCGCTGCCGGCGAGCGTGCGCCTCGTCCTGCGCATGGGCTCGGCTCTGCTTGTCGAAACGTCGGCTACCGACATCGGCACCGGCTTGCGCACGATCCTCACCCAGACCGTTGCGGAAGGCCTTGGCATCGACACGGACCGGATCGAGGTCAGGCTCGGGGACTCGTCCCTGCCCAACGCCCCCACGGCGGGACGCTCCAAGCTAACGGCCAGCGTCCTTCCCGCCGCCGCGCAGGCCTGCCGGCTGCTTTTGCGGGAACTGGAATGCATCGATCCCGTGCCGGCCGGCGACAATGCTACCGGCCCTTTCGAGCGACTGGAGCGTTGCGGCCGGCGGGAGATCGTCGTTGAAGCGAGATCGACAGGCCTGCCTAGGGATGTCCCGCTCAGCTTCTATTCCTTCGGCGCCCATTTCGTAAAAGTCGAGATCGACGAACTCATCGGCCGGCTTCGCGTGAAAAGGATCGTGAGCGCTCTGGATTGCGGCCATATCGTCAACCGGAAACTGGCCGAAAGTCAGATCCGCGGCGGCATCATTTTTGGAATTGGCATGGCGCTGATGGAGGATGCCGGCCGGCGGACCGAAGACCTGCGACTGCTCAACGATAACCTTGCCGATTATGCAGTGCCGGTTCACGCGGATATTCCGCCGATCGAGGTCCTTTTCCTCGAAAAGCCGGATCCGGCGATCAGCGATATCGGCGCCCGAGGGATTGGGGAGATCGGCCTGCCGGGCTTGGCGGCGGCGATCGGCAATGCGGTGTTCAACGCCGTCGGCCGGCGTTGCCGGTCACTGCCTATTCCGCTGGCAACGCTCGCCGCACGACCCCCGCGCTTCGATGTCGAGCAATAAATGGACGACCTGGCAGAAGAGTTCTGTTGCAAACTTCTGTCATAGTGCACGATGATTGTTGCCTTCACGGATTTCAGGCGGCGATTGCCTCGAATTGTTCCTTGAGAGAGCAGATGCCGGATTGAGCGCGAAGCGGCTCTGGCACTTGCGCATGATGTTAGCCATCTCAACGCCAGACAGCGTGACGGCTGCCGACGAGAACGACTTGAAGCCCAGGTGGTAGTGACGAATCCTCCTAGATGACGGAGTAAATTGGGCCGACGAGAAAAATAAAATCGAAGACGAAAAGCCTACCGCGCTACCCTGGCTTCGGATTCCGAAGCGCGCAGACGTTTCAATAACTCACTCTCTTCGTATCTGGGACTGGTCGCCGGTTCTTCGATCTGACTCGATCGAATAGTTCATTGTAAACTCGAGTTCTATTCCGGCAAGCACGGTCCCAAGGGTCCAGTAACCAAAAGGCGGCTTCTCCAAAGTAGCCTTTTGGCGTTTCTGGCTCGTTGTCCCCTCGCGCTTGTGCTTTCTTTGCGCAGTAAGGATTCGCGGAGCAGTTCTCGAATTCATCCGCGAACACAATGTCAAAACGATCCGATAGCTCTGCCGTGAGGGGCTTAGCGGCGAAGTGAATCGCTTTTCTTTGGCTAGTTGAGGCACTCGTGCTTGGCATATCTTGGAGAAACAAAGGTTAGGTGAATCACTTCCAATTTGCCCCTACAAGACCCTCTTGTATGGGCGCGATTGTCTAGGTCGTTTCCTGGCGCCAGATCTGACAAATCTCTTTGACCGTCGGGACAAGCGCGTAAAAAGTCGACAGTGTATCCAGTATCGCCGTTCGCTGGGTAGTGTCCGGTGAACCGGAGACGACACCATCGGCAGGAACTACAACGTAGAAATCGCGCATAGCTGCCGAACGCGCGCTCATGTCAACGCACCGCTCAAGCGGCAGTCCAACGAAAATCGCGCTGCGGATGTCGTTTGCGCGCAGAAGAAGTTCGAGGTCGGTGTCCTGGAAAGCGTCTAGCCGATGCTTTCGCACGATGGGCTCGCCGGCGAGCGGTTCGAAGCCCTCCAGAAAATCATCGTCGACATCGTTCGTCGGCACGGCCGGCATTTTGGGATGACGGGTCATTTCCGACCAATTCGACTCGACATGAACGACCATTACCCCTGCCGCCCGTGCTCGATCGAGCAGGTGTCGCGCCATGCGGATCTCGGCGCTTTCGCCATCGCTGGACGGCGTTGAACTGGCTACTGATTTTTGGAACCCCATCATGATGATGGCCGTGTGAGCAGGTGCGACGCGGCGCTCCAACGTGTCCAGAACTCTGGTTTCCTTCACGCCGTTCTGCCATCCACGGCGGGTTTCATTTGAACGCAGCCAAGCGCCGGCGACCGACTCGGAGGATTCGACCAAGCCGAACGATCTGTCGAAGAGCTCGTGGGATGCGCGTTGACGAGCATGGGAAAAACTGGCGGTGCAATCGCCGGCGACGACAATACAGTAGTCTCGAAAGAAAGCGTCCCGGGCCGTGGATTCAACGCAGACTTCTGTCGCTATCCCGGCGAGCACCAAGGTCGTGATACCATTCGACCGCAAGATCAGGTCTATCTCCGTGCCCCAAAAACCGCTGAAGCGATGTTTGGTCACGACGCATTCGTGTTCCGATGGCTGGGGCTCCAGGCCGTCGACGAATTTCTCGCCTTCGGTGCCGCTTTGGCATGGACCATAGCCAAGGCCTCGACGGACGAATGCCTCTGCAAGGTTGGCCGCAACATAGGGCCGGTCATTGTTCATGCGGACATGGACCGTCAATATCTGCTTGCGGCGCGCGACATCGAGCAGCGACCTCAGCCGCTCTACCATGGGCTCGATCGAGGCGAGATCATCTCCAGACTGTTCGCAAGCTCCGGCAGGGACGGCGAAATCATTCTGCATGTCGACGATAACCAGCGCCGTCGTTGCAGGGTCCAGTTTCTCGTCGAGGGAACGAACCTTCAACTCCGCATCATATCTCATCCGACTTCCTTCCCTCTTGACCGCACGACGGTTAGTTTCAGAAACGTTTTTGTAAATGCTTTGCCATTCCGGACCGAGTCAAGTCACAGCCCGCCTTCGCTCTGTGAAGGCGCGTGTTGACTCTCCAATGGTCTTCGCGTGCTCCCATCCAATGCAGAAGCGCCCATTCGGAATGACTTCAACTTGCGCTTCACGAAACATCGATACGAGATCCTGGCGCAACGGGGTAAAATGGAACTGCTCGCCGTAGATCGCCAGGACCGGGCTACGGACAGTCGGCGCCGTGGCGGCAAGATCGTATGCGTGCATCGCCGTCAGTCCTTGCCAGCGGTCTCGGCCGGCTTCCATTTGCGCTACGTTGATGCGATCCATCCAGTCCTGGGTTGGATTGATCGGTGCATGAACGGCATCGTTGTGAAGCAGGAATTCGATTGTTCTGGTTAGCGGAAAGCCTGAACTGTCGGATGGCCGCTGCTCGGGAGTCACCCGGGCATCAGTCTGCTGCGTTGTGCCTCCAGGCACATAGGGGCAGTTGAGAAGCACGAGATTCCGCGCGTTTGCAGGAAACCGCGCCGCGATGTCGACCGCGACGACGGCGCCGATCGCTTCGCCGAGGAGGTGGCAGGCCGAGATGCCGAGAGCATCCATCACGGCCATGACCGCATCTGAATAGTCCGAAACAGAAGGTTGGCGCGACATGTGATCCGACATGCCGTGACCCGGGAAGTCGACGGCGATCGCCGTGAAATCGGAAGCCAGATCCTTCATCAGCTCCAGATAAGCCGCAGACGATTGCTGATTGATGTGAAGCAGGGCGATGGCGGGGCCATTTCCCAGCGAGCGGTAGTGGATGTAGCCGTTGTTTGTGCGGACAAGCCCTCGATGGATCATTCCAAGTGTGCTCTCCATGGTACTCCCTGCTGTTTCTTCCTTACGGCTTCACTGATGGTCGCGGCTTGACAAGCGCGACAATAGCCGATCTTTATCAAATTACAAAAACGATTTTGGAGAGAGGCACGGTGGAGATTTCCTCGAGTGAAGTGGACCTCCTGCGAAAGACGGTACGAAGCTTCGTTCGCGATCGCCTCGTGCCGCTCGAGCAGGGAATCGAGGACAACGACGACGTTGCGCCGACGGTCCTGGCCGAACTGCGCAGGGAAGCGGCAGCTCTCGGACTTTACGGTTTCAACATGCCGGAAAGCCTGGGCGGACCGGGCCTGCCGCTTTCCGCGCAACTGGAGATCCTGGAGGAATTGACCTACGTGTCGGTGCCGTTGACCGAGGTGCTTGGATACCTTCCTCTGTCGCTCACTTTCTGCAACGACGAGCAACGGGAGCGCTTGCTGCCGCGCTTCCTTGCCGGGGACATCATCGCAACTTACGCCCTGACCGAGCCGGATGCCGGCTCCGATCTGGGTGGCATTCACACACGGGCTGTGCGAACCGACGGCGGCTGGCGGCTGAACGGATCAAAGCAATTCATTTCGCACGCCGAAACTGCGGACTATCTCATCGTTCTGGCAGTTACCGATGCCGAGGCACCGCTCAAGGGTCGCTTCACCACTTTTCTCGTCAAGCGGGGGAATGCCGGCGTCACCGGGATGACCCGTTATCGAAAGATGGGATGGCGTGGCTATCATCTCAACGGCTTCACGCTCGAGAATTGCTTCGTCTCCGATCGCGACGTGCTTGGCGCTGTCGGGGATGGTTTCGCGACTATGATGGCCTCCATCAACAACGATCGGATTCTGTCGGCCTGCAGATCCCTCGGCATTGCCCAGCGTGCCCACGGCATGTCCGTTGCCTACGCCAATGAACGCAAGGCCTTTGCCGCCCGGCTTTCGGCACATCAGGCCATCCAATTCATGATCGCTGACAATGTGGTGGACATCGAGGCCGCGCGCGCGCTCATTCACCGCGCAGCGGGCTTCGCCGACAGTGGCTCGCCTGACTTCAGGATCGCGGCTTCGCAGGCAAAACTGTTTGCGAGCGAAATGGGATGCCGCGTGACCGATCGGGTGCTGCAGATGTTCGGCGGCATGGGCTATATGTGCGAGTTGCCCATCGAGCGTTTCTATCGCGACGCACGCGGCTTCCGAATTGGCGAAGGCACCTCCGAGATGCAACGCATCCAGATCGCGCGACACGCGGTCGGAAATTGAGGGAGCCGATCATGCTTTTTGACGAGCTGGCCAGCGATCCGGACAGGATTGCGTTCCGCGTCGGCGAGCGCTCTGCCAGTCGGGGGGAACTCGCCAAGGCGGCTGCCGATATAGCCGGTTTTCTCCACACGCTCGGTCTGCGCCGCGGCGACGCCATCTGCGCCTGGCTGCCTGACGGCGGACCGTGGTTGCAGCTCCTGTTCGGATGCTCTCGGGTCGGCATGCTCATGGTGCCGATCAGCACGCGTTACCGGTCATCGGAAGCCCGTCATGTGCTGAAGACGTCCCGCGCGAAGGCCATTTTCGTGGCCAAGGAATTCCTGAACACCGACTATGCGGGAATGGTCGCGGAAATTCGCGGCGATTTGCCAGACCTGGAGCATATTCTAGAGGTCGATCAAGGAGATCTCTTCTGGACGGCGCCCGACGCACCGGCCGATCTCCGCGTCGATACGGGGCTGGCCGATCCCCTTTGCGTCTTCAGCACATCGGGAACGACCAGCATCCCGAAACTGGCGGTTCACCATCACGGCGGCATTCTCGAGCATTCCCGCAATGTCGTGGCGCGACTGGATATCCGGCCCGGCGATACGATGCTGTGCGCATTGCCGCTTTACGGCGTGCTCGGATTCACGACGGCGCTGGCGGCAATAGTCGGCGGGGCGAGTTGTTCTTTCCTACCGGTCTTCAATGCCTCGGATGCAGCGACCATCATGAAGCGAGATGCCGCCACACACCTTTATGGCTCGGATGGATTGATCGACAGGCTGCTCGAAGTGGAAGGGGTCGATCTTTCAAGCTGGCGTGAAGGCGGCTTCGCGGAATTCGCCGCTCTGGGTGAAAGCGTGATCCGGAGAGCGGAGGACCGGTGGGGCGTGCGGCTTGTATCGATCTACGGCTCCTCAGAATGCTTCGCCGTTACGGCGACACGTTCCCCCGGCGACGAGCCGGCACAACGGCTGCGGGCCGGAGGCCGTCCGGTCTCAGAAGAAATCTCTTCCCGTGTCGTCGATCTCGATTCGGGCCAGCCTGTTGCCGATGGCGAGCCTGGCGAGCTGCAAATCCGCGGCTACAATGTCATGACCGAATATCTCAACAACCCCGAAGCGACCGCGCGCGCTTTCACCGCGGACGGCTGGTACCGGAGCGGCGACTATGCCATCGCTGACGGACAGGAATTCACGTTCCTCTCACGCCTTGGGGATGGGCTGCGCCTCCGTGGCTATCTGGTCGATCCCGCCGAGATAGAAACGACCTTGGTCGAGCATCCCGCCGTGGCGGCAGCGCAAGTCGTTGGCGTCAAGCGCACAGGCGACGGCGACGTTGCGGTGGCGTTTGTACTCGGCGCGTCAAATTCTGTCAGCGAGGGCGACCTCATCTCCTACTGCCGGGAACGCATGGCCAACTACAAGGTGCCGCGGCGCGTCGTCTTCATCGACTGTTTTCCCTCTGTCGATGGGCCCAATGGAACAAAGATCCTGAGAACCGAACTGCGGAATATGGCGGAACAATTGATTCCGCAGGTGAAGGAGCACGCACATGAGGCGCGGTGAAGTCCGATCCGATCTCGCCTGGGCGACGCCGACGAAGGTCGTCGTGCAGGGGCTCGACCTGTGCGAGGAGATCGTCGGCAAGATAGACTTCGGCCAGATGGCGTTTCTCGAATTTTTCGGTCGGCTGCCGAACGAGAACGAGAACCGCATGTTCAATGCGGTGATGGTGATCCTCGTTGAGCATGGCATCACGCCATCGTCTCTGGCGACTCGAATGACCTATTGCGGCGCACCGGAAGCTGTTCAGGCGTCCGTCGCAGCTGGTCTGCTCGGCCTCGGCTCCGTGTTTGTCGGATCGATCGACGGCGCCGCCAGACTTCTGCAGGAAGCTCTGCCCGATCCCTCCGCTCCCGTAAATCTTCGCGAAGTGGCAGAGAAGGTCGTCTCCGACTTCCGTTCGCGCCGCGAAATCATCCCCGGTCTGGGCCATCCCTTCCACAAGCCCATCGACCCGAGGACGCCGGCGCTGTTTCGCGTCGCTGATGAGACCGGCTTCAAAGGCCCATATGTGGAACTCGTCACTCTGATTGCCGAGGAAACGAGCCGGCGCGCCGGCAAGCAGATTCCGCTCAACGTGACCGGTGCGATGGGCGCGATCGCCAGCGAGTTCGGCCTTCCCTGGCGCGCCTGCCGCGGGCTCGCGGTGGCCGCGCGCGCGGTTGGCCTCGTCGGCCACATCCTCGAAGAAATGCGGCGGCCCATGGCTGACGAACTCTATATGCGGATCGAGAAAGAGGCCTCCGCACATCTCCATGCCGAGGATTGAACCAGTGGCGTCCGTCCATCACGATGCGCCCTATCGCTTCTGGTGCGAAGAGAAGCTCCGCAACATGGACACGGACCAGTTCGGTCACGTCAACAATGCGGCAATCGCGAGCTTCTGCGAGGCGGGTCGGATGAGTCTTTTCGCGGAGCCTGAGATGGCAGGCGCAATGGGCGAGCGGACAGTCGTGGTGGTCAGATTGCTGATTCTGTTCCGGCAGGAGCTGTTCTATCCAGGAGTTGTGCGGGTGGGCAGCCGCGTTCCCAAGATCGGCCGCACGTCCTTCGATGTTGTACAGGGCTTATTCAAGGGTCCCGAACTCGTAGCCACGAGCGAGGCAACCTGCGTACTGCTCGACGGCAGGTCCCGGCGTCCGGTTCCGGTTCCAGAGTCCATTCGCCAGTTCCTGCTCGGACCCGGACCGACGGGGGCGTTCGATGCCAGTTGACTACGAGTTGCAGGCGGAAGTTGCGATCCTGACGCTCAACGAACCCGAACGCCGGAATGCCCTGTCGCGTGAACTTGTCGTCGGCCTGCGCAGGAACCTTGAGCGATCCAGGACGGATGCGGCAAGGGCTGTCGTCATAAACTCGCAGGGAACCGCCTTTTGCGCCGGCGCCAACATCGACGATCTCGCCAGCGGCTGGATGGGTTCATCCGATCCGGATACCGATCCCACACGTTTGTTTGGTGAACTGGCGCGGGAGCCCCGTATCACCGTCGCGGCGGTTCAAGGAATCGCTGCCGGCGGCGGCTTCGAACTGTCGTTGGCTTGTGATCTGGTCGTCGCAGGGCCAAAGGCAGCGTTTGTCTGCCCGGAACTTGGCCATGGTGTGATACCACCGACCGCGCTGGCGCTTCTGGCGCGGACGGTCGGCCGCAGAAGAGCTCTCGACCTCATTCTGACGCGCCGCAAGATCGAGGCACAGGAGGCGGTGGATCTCGGTCTGGTCAACATCGCTGTTGATGGCGACAACGTCGTCGAAGCCGCGGTGGAGCTCGCCCGATCCATTGTGCGGTCGACACCGCCGGGAGCACTCGCCGTCGCCAAGCGTTATTTCAGCGAATATCAGCACGTCGATTGGAATCGAGTGCTGGAATCGTCCGCAGAGGTCCCGAAGGCAGAGTGGCAGGAAGGTCTCGAATCCTTCGCCCAAAAGCGTCGGCCGGACTATGAGCCGTTCTGGGTCGCGGCCGCCGCAGCATGGGAGAATGGGAGATGACGCAGGCTTTCGTCGTCATCGATGACGATACCGTCCGATCTCTTCTCACACCTGGGCTGGCGATGAAGATTGTTCGCGATGCTTTCGTGAGCGCAGCCGAAGGAACGTCGAGAAATTTCCCCGTCGTTCGCGAACGTCTGCCTCATGCTGTTTTCGGCATCAAGTCGGCCGTTGACGAGCAGTCCCGGCTGTTAGGCCTTAAGGCAGGCGGCGCGTTTCCATTGGGCGGAGCTGAGGGATATGCGCATCAATCATCCGTCCTACTGTTCGATTTCGAACGCGGTGTACCGGCCGCGTTGGTGGCCGGCAACACGATAACCCGCATGCGTACGGCAGCCGCCGCGGCGCTGTCGGTCGATCTGATGGCGCGACCGGACGCGCGCGTGCTTGGCCTGATCGGTGCGGGCGCGCAGGCGGAAGCACATCTGCGGGCCGTTCTTGCTATCCGGACTTTCGAGGAGGTGTTCATCTGGAGCCGGAATGGAGCGCGCGCGGCGGCCTTGGCAGAGCGCGTATCGGATCTGGCACGCTGCAGGACCGATCTTGCTCCCGCCGACTTCGTTTCCCGCTGCGATGTCCTCGTCACCCTCACACCTGCCGAAAAGCCGATCATCGAATCCGGATGGATCCGCGAGGGCGCGCATCTTGCATGCATGGGCGCAGACACCAACGGCAAGCAGGAGATCGCCGCTGATCTCTTGCCCCGTTGCCGTATCGTTACCGACGATATGGCGCAGTCGATCGCGATCGGAGAATGCCAGGCGGCATATCGTCTTGGTTTGATTACGGACAAAAACGTTTCTGGCACAGTTGGCGATATTCTGCTGGGGCGAATACCGGGGCGATTGCGCCATGAAGAGATCACGCTGTTCGATGGAACTGGTGTAGCGCTTCAGGACTTGCTCGCTGCGGCTTGCATTCTCGACATCGTAAGGTCTGCAAGTGGCAGAAACTAAGGGCATTACACAGGGCAAGTTGCCGGATTCTCGTTGACAAAAACGTTTTTGAAGCATCATATTAGTCATGTCCTTAGGGACGCAAAAAACAGAAACAAGGGGAACGACACATGACTGGTACCACGCGTCGCAATGTGCTGGGATTGATGGCCGCTGCGGGCGCCTCGACCCTGTCTACGCCCTATATTCTTCAGGCTCGTGCACAATCCGCGCCTGAAAAAATGCGCCTGCGTCTCGATTTCCTGGCGACGATCCCGCATGTCTACTTCTTCGCGGCCAGGGAAAAGGGCTTCTTCGCGGAAGAGGGGCTGGACGTCGAGATATTGGAGGGAAACACCTCCGCGCAGTCAATCCAGCAGGTCGTCAACAAGGACGACGATTTCGGCGTGGCGGGGTTCGACGCTCTCGTACAAGGAACGCAGGAAGGCTTGCCGGCCAAAATGGTTATGTGCAACTTCCGGTCGACGCCGAACGTGGTGCTTTCGCTCGAAAGTTCCGGTATCGAAACGCCGGCCGATCTCGGGGGGAAGATCATAGGCGTACGGGCCGGATCAGGGCCGACGACGATGTTCCCCGCGCTGATGGCGCGTAACGATGTCGACGCGTCGAAGGTCTCGCAACTCAATCTGGATTTCAGCGCGTTCATACCGTCGTTGCTGGCCAAGCGTATCGGAGGCTTCGTTGGCTTCGCGCCGACGCAATACCCGGTGCTCGCAAATCTTGCGAAAGAGCCTGTCAAATCCCTCTACTATTCCCAGTTTGGCGTTGTCGCGCTCAGCATGGGGGTCGTGGCACATCCCGACACCATCAGCGGGAAGCCGAAGCAGGTCGCGGGCTTTGTTCGGGCGGTCCAGCGTGGCATGAAGTGGACGGGCGAAAACCGGGCAGAAGCCGAGCAGATGCTGGTCGGTCTGTATCCGCGGACCATAAAGCCGGAGGAGGCGCGGATCGGCTTGGAACTCCTGCCGAAATTCGAAAGGAGCGCGCGCACGCAGGATGCCGCGCTGGGGTGGATCGACGAGGCGGACGCCGCGGACACGATCGCCCTGATGAAGGAGTATGCCAACCTCAAGATCGCGCGCGAACCGTCAACTTACTACACGAACGAGTTCATCGACTCTTCGATCAAGTAAGCCAAAGGCAGCGCTGTCGCCTGAACGGCGCTGTCCCGCTTTAACCCGTCAGAGCCATCGCGTTGAATTTGGACGGCATCGTTGAATAGACTCTTTGTGGCCCCCGCAGCCAGAACGGCGCTCATATGGATCTTGGTGCTGACCGGGCTCGAGATTGGCCTGCGTCTGGCCGATGTGCCTTCCTATATCCTGCCAACCCCGTCTTCGGTTGTGCTTGCGTTCTGGCAGCAGTTCGGATGGATCGCCTGGCACTCGTGGATCACCGTGCAGGAGATCTTCCTGGGGCTGGCGCTTGCCGTCCTGTGTGCGGTCGTTGTCGCGGTGCTGATCCAGGCATCTCCTATGCTGCATAAGACGCTCATGCCGCTGATGGTTGCTGCGCAGGCATCTCCCAAGGAGGCGGTGGCGCCGCTGTTGGTAATGTGGTTCGGCTTTACAATGTTGCCGAAGATCATCCTTGCAGCTGCCATCGCCTTCTTTCCGGTGCTGATCGGCATCGTTGTCGGTCTGGACCGCTTCGATCGGAAGCTGCGGCTGCTCGCCGCCTCGATGGGAATGGGACCGGTCAGGACTTTCTTCTCGTTCCGGGCCTGGGTCGCCTTGCCCGCGTTCATGGGCGCCCTGCGTGTCGGCATCACACTCGCTGCTGTCGGCGCTGTGCTCGGCGAAGTGATCGGATCGGATGACGGGATAGGATATCTCGTGCTCTCTGCATCGCGCACGATGGACGGAGCGCTGCTCTATGCCAGTCTTGTTATTCTGGTGGCCTTGTCGCTTGGATTCACAGCAGTCATCAACCGCCTCGAACGCTGGTTGCTACCCATGAGTGGAGCGAAAACGCTGTGAGTGCGCAGATCGAGGCGCCAAACGCGCCAAAGCCGACGAGCTTTCGCGTATGGGACTGGCTGAGCACTGCCTTCTATCCGCTGGCGGCTCTGGCCCTGCTTATCTTGGCATGGTTCACGGTGTCTTGGTTGTTACGGCCGCCGCCTTACATCCTGCCATCGCCGCAGCATGTATGGGATCGGTTTACGGAAGAAGCGCCGTCTCTTCTGGAAAACACTGCCGCGACGGTGGAGGTGGCTCTGGCGGGCCTGCTGGTCGCCGTTCTTGCCGGACTTGCGCTTGGCTTCTCAATCGCGTGGTGGGGCTCTGTCCGCCGCCTTCTGCTGCCACCGATCATCGTGACGCAAAGCATTCCCAAGATCGCTCTTGCCCCGCTGTTTGTAGTCTGGTTCGGATACGGCGCGATGCCCAAACTGCTCGTCGTGGTCCTGGTGACCTTCTTCCCGATCGTGGAGGCTTGCACGGTCGGCGTCCGGTCTCTGCCGCAGAGTGTTTTCACCCTATCCCAGTCCATGGGTCTTCGTTCGTTCAGCCTGTTCTTCCGGATTTTGCTGCCGGCAAGTATGCCGTTTCTGGCGGGGGCGTTTCAGGTTTCGGCAAGCCTCGCGCTCATTGGCGCCCTGACCGCCGAGTTCGTCGGCGCAGAAAAAGGCATAGGTGTTGTCTTGAGGACGGCCGTTGGGTTCCAGGACACGGCGCTGGCCTTTGCCGGAATCCTGCTCTGCGCCGTTACGGGGACCATCATCTATGTGGCCAGCATCCTGATCAGCGGCCTGGCATTGAAAGCGGTAAGCCCTGGCTATGCAAGGAGCAAATTTTGACAAGCGTTATTGACCTGCCGCAAGACTTGTCGAACGCCGGAAGCGGCGGCGTCTCAGTCGAATTTCGCGGAATCAGCCATGTCTACGGCCAGGGGGCACGCAAGACGGAGGCCCTGCGGGACATAAACTTCACAGCCCGCCCTGGTGAGTTCGTCGCGTTGTTAGGGCCGAGCGGCTGCGGCAAGAGCACGCTGCTGACCATCGCCGCCGGTCTTGTGCGATCGTCGTCGGGCACTGTCCTGATCGACGGTATTCCAGTGACGAAACCCGCGACCGAACTTGGCTTCGTTTTTCAGGAAGCTACCTTGCTCGAATGGCGGACTGCGCTCAGCAATATCATGTTGCAGGCAGAAGCCCGCTCGATCGACCGCGCGCAAGCGTTGAAGCGTGCAAAGGAACTGATGGCGCAGACCGGCATCTCTGGATTTGAGGAGGCCTATCCGGCACAGCTTTCAGGGGGGATGCGGCAACGGGTCTCCATCTGCCGTGCGCTGCTGCACAATCCTCCGATGCTATTCATGGACGAGCCGTTTGGGGCGCTCGACGCGATGACACGCGAGCAAATGATCATGGATACCCAGCAAATCTGGATGGACGGCCGCAAGACCGTCCTGTTCGTCACCCACGACATTCCAGAGGCGCTTCTGCTCGCCGACAGGATCGTCGTCTTGGGCGCGCGTCCCGGGAGGATACTGAAGATCTACGAGGTTGGCGGCGGTCGGCCGCGCGCAATGGACGATTTGTCAACGAAGCGCTTCGTCGAATTGCAGCACGAGGTTCGCCAGCTCCTGCGAGAAGCAGGCGCCTTTGCACGGCACTGACGGTTCAGGCATGGCGGGGAGGGAATCCAGCGAGCTGTGGACCTGGGACGCGACGGAGATCGTAGCTGCCGTGACGCGGAGGGATGTGTCCTGCGCCGAGGTCGTGCAGTCCTGCCTGGATCGGCTCGACCGCGTCAACCCCGCGGTCAATGCCGTGATCGCGCATTTCCCCACTGAGGCCATAGCTGCCGCAAAGCTTGCCGATGCCGCAGCCGCGAGAGGCGAGGTTCTGGGCCCGCTTCATGGCGTGCCGGTTACGGTGAAGGACAATGTGGACCAGCAGGCCGCCGCGACAACGAACGGCGTCGTAGCCTGGCGTGCGCTGATTTCGGATGAGGACAGTCCTGCGGTGGCAGGTCTGCGTGCAGCCGGGGCGATCGTAATCGGACGAACGAATACGTCCTCCATGTCGCTGCGTTGGACCAGCGAGAACGATCTGCACGGGCTGACGCTTAATCCATGGGTCCCGGACAGGACGGCGGGAGGTTCCAGTGGCGGTGCCGGTGTAGCCGTGGCAACTGGTGTAGGACCCATTGCCCACGCCAACGACCTTTTCGGATCGATCCGCTATCCCGCTTTCTGCTCCGGAGTGACTGGCCTCCGTCCGAGTTGGGGCGTGACGCCATTCTTCAACGGCACGTCGACAGCGGAACGCGGACTGGCTTTCCAGACAATGGCCGTGCAGGGGCCGATCACACGCAGTGTGCGCGATCTTGCACCAGCCATGACTGCAATGTGGGGCCATGATCCTCGCGATCCGTGGACGGTTCCCGTACCGTTCGATGCCTCACCGGGAATGAAGCCTGCCAAGGTGGCCGTGAGCTTGGATCCGGTTGGTGCCGGGGTTCATCCTGCGATCAAGGACGCGCTCCGTAGAGCGGCGGTCTTGCTGGCGGATGCCGGGTATGTAGTCGAAGAAATCGACCCTCCGCATACGCTTGAAGCGGCGGAACTGGCCGAAGATATCATCATCACGGAAACCCGCGTCCTGTCGGCTGCCGCGGTCGAGGAGTTCGCCGATGCGCCGATGCGGCGTCAATTGGAATTGACGCTTGCGCGGCGCAAGCCGCTCGACCTGAACGACTATGTACGCGCACTCGCCCGCCGTGCGACCCTGCGTCGTAGTTGGGCGCTGTTCAGCGAAAAATATCCGGTGCTGCTGTGTCCGAATTCCGCTCAACTGCCTTATCGACTGGGTGAGGACATAGCCAGTCAGGCTGCACTTGACCAAATCTATCTGGCGCACGCCCTGTTCTTTGTCGTCCCGCTGGTCGGAGCTCCGGCGCTGGCGCTTCCGACTGGCTGCTTCGACGGTGTCCCCATCGGCATTCAGCTTATTGGCAGAAGGTTTGGCGAAGCGGCACTCATCCAGGCCGGCGGAATTCTCGAGGCCGGTTTCGGCGTGACCACTCCGATCGATCCGGTATATCCGGAAAAACAAGTCTGATGGCACACACTTGCCCACGACAATATCGGTTCGTTCTATCAAACTTAGCTTGCGATCACGTTGATACCGCACTGAATAGAGCCAGCCAGATTTGGATGGCAAAGGCATTTGTACGGCGGCCGCCGCGAAAAAAGGTAGAGATGAGATTTATGGGTGAGGCAGAATGAACCTTACCGAGTTTGCGAAACGGGTCGGCTATTCGGTGAGCACCGTGTCACGCGCGCTCAACGGTTATCATGACGTCAACGAAGATACCCGCCGTGAAATCATCCGGGCCGCCGAAGCACTCGGCTATGCCGCCGATCCATCCGCCCGTCGATTGCGCAAGGGGAATTCCGGACTGGTGGCCTTTGTCCTGTCCTCCCCGCAAAAGCAGTTCGCCAGCCCTTTCTTTCTCGACATGATCGTGGGCGTCAACGAAAGGTTGCGCGACACCGAGCTTCAGCTCATCGTTACATCGGCGCCTTCATTCGAAGCCGAGTTGGAATCGCTCAAGCAGTTGGTCCAGCGGCAGCGCGTGGACGGAGTGATCTTTGCGCGTACTCGCAAGCATGATGACCGGATAGAGTATCTGCAAGACAAAAAGGTGCCCTTTGTGACACACGGGCGCAGCGAGACCGGGGAGCCCTTTGCCTATCTCGATATTGACCACGAGGTCGTGGGACGGGACGGTTGTGCGCGTTTCATCGCGCTGGGGCATCAACGTATTGCGCTGCTCAACACGCCTGATGAGTTGATGTTCAGCCACCACCGACTGCAGGGCTACAAGGCGGCGCTTGCAGCAGCAAACATGCCGTTCGATCCTGTTCTTGTCGTGGAAGCCGACCTTACCGAAGAGGCAGGCGCGGCAGCCGCCCTCAAGTTGCTGGCCAAGGACAACCCGCCAACAGCTATCCTGTGCGGAAACGACCTGGTTGCGATGGGCGCAATGCGGGCGATCAGCGAAATTGGCCGATTGCCGGGACAGGAGGTAGGCGTCATAGGCAGCGATGATAACCCGTTCGGCCGCCACATGGTCGTGCCGCTGACAACGTTCACCTCGCCAAGGATTGAGGCGGGCAAACGCATAGCCGAACTGCTGCTTGGGGCGATTGATCGACAGCCGGCGACGAAGTTGCAAGAGCTTTGGCGACCGGAGTTGGTGCTGCGCGGTTCGGACGGACCGCCCAGGCGCGAAACGCGTCCATAAGCGCGACAGTGCCGTCGGACAAACGTGGGGTAGAAACGAAACGGACAGCCGGCCCGTTCAGCGCTGCAGATGGCAGGACAGGGGGCATAGAGACCGGTGGTGATACATTGCCCGTCTCATCGTGGAGGAAGCCGAATTACAGCGATCCCCGCAGGCGAGCGATCTCGCAGTCCGGCGGTCATCGAGAATTTCGGCTATCGGCCATCACAATTCTGGCGGGTGATATGAGCCGGAAATTCAAGCGCCATTTCTGTTCTCATCTATCCCAGCAGCGATCTTTCAAGCAGTCCACTTTCGGCCCCTATCCGGCCAGACGACGGGTTACGTTGGTAATCGCTCGATAATTTACAATTGATTAACCATGCACTGCTCTCATCGATCTTGTTTTTTGTCTTCATTTTATTTGTTTTTTGAGTCGGTGGGGCGATGCGCGAATTCAAAGGCACGATCGTAAGTCGGGATGCCGTTTTGGCCGCCTTCTGTGTGGCAGTCCCTGCGGTACTGGCGTTTCCCGCGACGGCGTTGGGAGCCGATACGGTCATCAGCGCCGGTGAGACAAAGACGCCCGCCGATCTCGGAGGCGCCGGCGACGCCACGACTGTGGAGTCCGGCGGCACGTTGGAGATCGATGCGAACGTCACGCAGAATCATTATACGATTTCCGGCGACGGCAATGGCGGCGTCGGTGCCATCCACAACAGTGGCGGCAACAACACGCTCTACGGAGACATTGCGATCGACGATTCGACGTCGATCGATGCCTCCGGCGGCGTGCTGACGATCGATGGCGATGTCTCGAGTTCGGTTCCGTTCGATCTGGACCTGACGATGGGAGGGGATGGCGACATCGTTTCCCTTGGGAATATCAATCTGGGGGGAGTGGGGCAGAGCTACGGCCTGGAAAAGGTCGGCGGCGGTACATGGACGTTGAAGGGTACAACCTTCTTTACCGGCTATGTCGGCGTCGCGGACGGCACCTTGGCAATCTCCAATGGAGCGAAGGTCACCATAAACCCCGCAAGCGATACCGATTCGACCCGGATCAGCGCCTCCCTGCACATTACCGGCACTGGCAGCATCCTGACGAACAACGACTATCTGGTTGTCGGAAGTGACTCTCTGGGAGCGGCAACGGTCATCGTCGACAATGGCGGGCATCTGAACACCTATGCCAGCCAGATCGGCGAGGGGGCCGGTTTTGCGGTCTCGGATCAGATCACTGCCGTGGTCGACGGAGCGGGATCGGTCTGGGATTTCGGAGTTTTTCTCGGCGTAGGTGCGGCGGAAAACGGGGTCGCGTCGCTGACCGTCTCGAATGGCGGCGTCATGACGACGACGGTTTCGGGAAACGCATCGATTGGTCGTGGCGGCAGCGGCGCCGCCACCGTGACCGGCGCCGGATCGCAATTGTCCACCAACTACTCCATCACGGTCGGGGAGCTTCTCAATGGTAATTCCGGCGACGGTTCGCTGATCATAGAGAACGGCGGTTCCGTCACGGCGGGCCAGGCACATATTGGTGATGGCGGCGTTGGCACTGTTTCGGTGCGAGCCGGCTCGCAACTTCAGGCAGGCGATTTCCTCGGAATAGGTGAAGCGAACGAGGACTATACCGGTACGCAAGTCGCCGGGCAGGGGCATCTGACCATTGAGGATGGCGGCTTGGTCGCGGCCGACAACGTCTGGATCGGTGTCGACAACAATGTCGTATCCGGTTCGAGCGGCACACTGACGGTTTTGGGCACGGCAGGGAGCCACGGCGTCCTCGAAACGGCTTCGTTGATGAGGGGCTATGATAGCGCATCGGCGCTGTTCGACGGCGGTGTTCTGCGCGCCACCGCCAATAGTGCCGATGGCGATGCTCCTTTCATCGGGAGCTTCGGCGATCCGTTCATCGTCGATATCGGCGCCGGCGGCATTTTCATCGACACCCAGGCCTACGATGTCACGGCCGCTGCCGTGTTCGCCGACGATGACGCGTTCTCCTCCGGTTTCCTCGAGAAGCAAGGCGGCGGCAGGCTGGTCCTGACCGCCGACAACACCTACAGCGCCGGAACGACGATCACGGACGGCATACTCCAACTCGGCGCTGGGGGAGCGTCGGGCTGGATACTCGGTGACGTCGCCGACGATGGCATTCTGGCCTTCAACCGTTCGGACACGAAGACGTTCGATGGGACCGTCGCCGGGGCCGGCAGCATCTACCAGATCGGCACGGGGCACACCATTCTAACCGCTGATAGCTCAGCTCTGACGGGCATTTCGCAGGTGCAGAACGGCATCCTGTCGGTCAACAGCATTCTGGGCGGCTCGATGGAGGTCAGGGGCGGACGTCTTCAGGGTATCGGCCGTGTAGGAGCGACGACCAATTTCGCCGACGGCACGATCGCGCCCGGCAATTCGATCGGGACATTGACCGTCGCCGGCAATTATGTCGGCAACGGCGGCAGGCTGGAAATCGAAACCGTTCTCGGGGACGACGACTCGGACACGGACAGACTGGTGGTTACCGGCAATACATCCGGCAACACCGACGTCCAGGTGATCAATGTCGGCGGCTCTGGAGCACAAACCAGCGAAGGCATCAAGATCATCGATGTTGCCGGCGCCTCGGACGGAAACTTCACGCTTCTGGGCAGCTATACCTTCAAGGGGGATCCGGCCGTCGTTGCGGGCGCCTATGCCTACAGACTTTATCAGGGTGGCATCAGCACACCCGCCGACGGCGATTGGTACCTGCGCTCGTCCGTGCTGGATTCGGGCAACCCCACCACCCCGATCTATCAGCCGGGAGCCCCCGTCTACGAGGCTTATGCCGGGGTCTTGCGGAGCTTTAACGAACCCGACACGCTGCAACAGCGTCTGGGCAACCGCTCGTGGTCCGGCGGCGCGGCAACAGCGGACGCCGGCGGTGCCGGAAGTGGCATCTGGGGCCGGGTTCTTGGCCGCTACGCCAGTATAGATCCGAAGAGTTCGACGACCGGTGCCAGCTATGGTGCAGGCATCTGGGAATTGCAGGCTGGCGTTGACGGACCGGTCTATTCCGGAAATTCCGGCGATCTGATCAGCGGGCTTTCGATCCGATACGGCACCGTCTCCGCCGATATATCCTCGATTTTCGGTGACGGTTCGATCAGCAGCGCCGGCTACGGTCTGGGCGGGTCGATCACCTGGTACGGAAAAACCGGCTTCTATGTCGATGCCCAGGCGAACGCCACCTGGTACGACAGCGACCTGTCGTCCTCCACTGCCGGCACCAACTTGATCACCGGCAATGACGGCTTCGGCTATGCATTGGGGCTGGAAGCCGGCCGGAAGATCGCGCTTGGCGCCAACTGGTCGGCTACTCCGCAAGCACAATTGACCTATTCGGCTGTCGATTATGACGACTTCCGCGATGTGTTCGGCAGCGCGGTTTCGGCAGCGAACTTGCGAAATCTCAGGGGACGTCTCGGCATCTCTGCCGACTACGAGAACAGCTGGACCGACAAAGCGGGGCAGACGAGCCGTCTTCACGCATATGGCATTACCAACCTCTACTACAACTTCGAGCACGACTCGGACGTCCGGGTCGCTGGCGTCAAGTTCGCGAGCGAACAGGAAGCGCTCTCAGGAGGTCTCGGTCTTGGCGGCACCTACGATTGGGGCGACGACAAGTACGCCCTTTATGGCGAAGCGACGGTCGCCACCAGCCTTGGCCATTTCGGAGACAGCTACACCCTGGCGGGCAGATTGGGCCTGAATATCAAGTTCTAGCCACTTGGATATTCACGGATCTGGCTAAAAATGAAAACGCCGTCGAACCAGTTTGACCTTTCTGACGAAGTGCCGGGATAGAGGGAGGCCAGCGCGCCAGGCCGGAAGCACGTCAGGTCAGTTCGTGCCCCTACCATGATCGCAAAACGCCTTCCCAGGCTTGCTGTTCTGGTCGATACCGAAACCAGTGGCGTGCAGCGGGCCAGGGACAAGTCATCGAGCTCGGAGCTGTCGCCTTCACCTGATGAAGGAAGGTCGGCGACGTTGTCGGAGTCTACAGCGGCCTCCGCCTTCCACAGGTTCTTTCCCACCACCGTCGACCAGGACTTGGACTTGCAAGTCGCCAAGCTCCAGGCCGAGGGGGGCGCTCACGTTTAGTCGGGGAAAGCGTCGGGGGCAGCCGGCACGGCCACGCCGAACTGGCCACCCTCATCGATATGAGTTGCTCTCGAATGCGGGTTTATCGGATTTCGAAGGCAATCCGGTAGCCGGCAAAATGCGCGAACTCTACCGAATAGCTGACTGCGCCGATATTCGTGGAAAACGCCACGGATTGAACATTCCAGGCTGAGCCTAGTAGCTTCCCATCTTGGATAGTCGTTCGGCTGCGGCTCTGATTGTGTTCTCCGAAGCGCCATCCTTTTTCAAGCGATCGTAGATATTGCCGAGGCGTGCAATTCCATCTGGAATTCGGGATTCGTCCTCATACGAGAAGCAGATCCGTAACGCATTTTCTTGTGGTTCGAGCGGGTAGCATTTGCGGCCAGAATATACCTTGACTCCATTCTGGAGTGCCAACGCCGCCAGAACGTCCGCATCAACGGATTGCGGTATTCTTGCCCAGAGATAGTAGCCGCCTTCAGGTTTTCTGACATGAATTTCGGGAAGATACCTGGCTAAGGAATCCAACATCACATCGCGATGTTTGCGCAGTTCCACAGTCACCTGATCGATATGGTGCGATATCTGGTTTCCTCTCAACAATTCGATCATGATCCGCTGGTTGAAGGGGCTGGTGCCACCGTCAGATTTTTGCGCTGCCATGCGCTCGATGATTTCATCGGCGGCGATGACCCAGCCGATCCTTAGCCCCGGAGCCAGAATCTTTGATGCCGTGCCGAGAGCGATAACCACGCCATTTTTGTCCAGGCTCTTTAGCGGAGGCACAGGCTCGCCTTCGAACCGGATCCGACGATAGGGGTCATCTTCCACGATAAAGAAGCCAAATCGCTCTGCCAAAGCGATCAACAACCGCCTTCGCTCCAGACTCATAGTGATGCCGGTCGGATTGTGGAAATCGGGCACGTCAAAGAGCAGCTTTGGCAATTTCTCGCCTGCGTCCAGCGCGCTTTGAAGCTTCTGCTCCAAGATGTCGACACGCAGGCCTTGGTTGTCCTGTTCGATCGGCAGGAAATCGACCTCATGGGTGCGCAAGATGCTGATCGCGGTCATGTACGTGGGCGCTGTCACGATCACAGTGTCGCCCGGTTCTATGAAGACTCGACAAGCCAGATCGAGTCCATGTTTCGCGCCATTCACAATCATGACGTTTTCGCGCCGGCATTGGACGCCATCACTTGCCACATAGCTGCAAATCAGATCGCGCAGCTCATCAATCCCGAAGACGTCTGCGTACTGCATGGTCTCGTTACGCAGGGCGGCGGCCGCTGAAGCTTCTCGTGTGATGTCCGGCAGGCATTTGGGGAATGCGTAGCCGTCCGAAAAATCGAAGTCGATGCTCTCGTCACCATGCCCCAGCCCGGTCGGGGGGGCTGAACGAGCGGCAAAAAGCGAGATCAAATTTCGCGGCGTGATCGTTTCGCTGTCAGTCATTCTACATTACCTTTCCGAGGAATGCTTTCGTGCGCGGTTCGCTTGGAGATGCGAGCAGTTGCTTTGCGGCGCCGCTCTCGATGATTTCTCCGTCGACCATGAAATGCACGGTGTCGGCGACCTCGCGGGCAAACCCGATTTCATGAGTGACCAAGATCATCGTCTTGCCCTCTTCCGCGAGTGTTCTCATCACAGCGAGGACTTCCCCAACCAACTCCGGATCCAATGCGGACGTTGGTTCGTCGAAAAGGAGAACCTTGGGGGTCATTGCCAGCATCCGGACGATGGCGACACGTTGTTGCTGGCCACCGGAAAGCTGTGACGGATAACTCGACTTTTTATCCAGCAAACCTACTCGCGAAAGCAGTTGCTTTGCCTGCTCGGCAGCTTCGCTTCGTGAGAGGAGTCCGAGACAAACGGGAGCCTCGATGACGTTTTCCAATACCGTCATATGAGGAAACAGGTTGAACCGCTGGAAGACCATGCCGATATTTCGTCGTTGCATCGCCAGAGCAGCCTCGGAAAGCTCGTAGTATTTCCCATTGCGGTGTTCATACCCAACGGGTTGCCCCAACACGAAGATCATACCCTCGGTTTGGACTTCCAGTCTGTTGACGCATCTGAGAAGTGTTGATTTTCCGGCTCCCGACGGCCCTATGATGCAAGTTACCTCACCGGGCTTCACATCGAGACAGACGTTTTTCAGGACCTTAAACGCGCCGAACGACTTGCTCACATTTTTGACTTCAACAATCTTCTGCATCATTGCAGGCGCTCCGCCGAACTTGCGTTGCCTTTGCGGAAAGACGGCCGCAACACATTGATGGCACTGCGCCAACGGTTACTCTTCTCGGCGTGAAGATCGCGAGAATATCGGCGTTCAATGAACCATTGGCCAATGTTGGCAATCGTCGTGAGGACGAGGTACCAGATGCTTGCAACTACCAGCAGCTCAAGGATTCGGAAGTTCTCGCTGTAAATCCTTGTCGCCTGTGTCAGCAGGTCGCCGGCAGAGATCACCGAAACCAGGGACGATGTCTTGAGCAGGGAGATAAACTGGTTGCCAATCGGAGGAACGATCAGCCGCATGGCTTGCGGGAAGACTATGCGCGCCATGACCTTGAATGGAGGAAGCCCGAGCGCCTTCGCAGCTTCGACTTGCCCCTTGTCGATGCTTTGGATTCCGGCGCGGACAATCTCCGACATATAGGCGGCTTCATTCAATCCAAGGCCAATCAATGCCGTGACGACCGCGGTCATGATCGTATTCATGGGCATAGAGAAGAGGACGTTGCCGCCGGGCAGGGACAGCGAAAGGTTAGGAAATATGATGCCGATGTTGAACCAGAAGATCAGCTGGACGAGAACCGGTGTGCCTCGAAACAGCCATATGAATGCAGAAGCAATGATATTGGTGACGGGGTTGGCCGAGAGGCCCATGATGGCAAGCACGACGCCAAGAACAAGCCCGATGAGCATCGATCCGCATGTCACGTAGATCGTCAGTTTGAGACCATCCAGGATCCGGGGGTCGAGGAGGAATTCCGGCACCGTTGCAAAGTGGAAAGAGTCGTTATTGCCGACGTGGAATATCAGCCAAGCTGTCACTGCGATCGAGAAGATGCCCGCGATCCACCGCCAAGGATGCGACTTGCTCACGGTGACAAATTCATGTTCATCGTTCATCGCGGGCACCTTTGAAAATACTGGCAAGCCTAGTCCCAGTGGGCAGGTTCAGTCCTCTTTTTGGGAGGCGATGTTGTAGGTGGCTTTGGTGATTCCAATTTCGCCCAGCCCGTATTTGTCGAGAATTTGCTTATATTCTCCGCTCTCGATTATCGCGTCCAACCCCCGCATAAGGGCTTCTCTGATCTCAGCATTATTTTTCTGGATAACCATACCGTAAGGTGCGGGCAGGAATTGCCCACCTGCGAGTTCCAGCTTTCCGTCCGATTTCTGAGCCGTATAAGCCGATATCGGATAGTCATGCATCACGACGTCGGCGCGGCCGCTCTGCAACTGCAGAAGCGATTGTGTGTCCTCTGGAAATTCGTTTACGGTAACTTCGGGATTGCCGGCTTCAACGCATTTCTTCGATTGCGCCTTGGCAAGAGTGGTCGCCAAGTCACCCGTCTGCGAGGCGACAATCTTCCCACATAGATCCGCCAGAGAGTGAATGTCTTTCGGGTTTCCGGCTTGCACCATGATCCCGGAACCGACTGTGGCGTAGTTGACGAAGTCGACAGCCTGCTCGCGTTCGACCGTATCGGTAACGCCTGTTACGCCTACGTCGAAACGCTTTGCGGCGATGCCTGGGATGATGCCATCGAACTTGATGCTGACCCAGTTGACCTTGACGCCAAGCTCCTTGGCAATCGCTTCCATAATGTCGACGTCGAAACCGACATATTTGCCACCGGCGTCTATCGAAACGATTGGAGGGAAAATGGCGTTCGCAGCCACCGTCATCACGCCGTCCTCATTGAGGCCGAGATCTGCCGCATGAGCAGCCGAAGTCCATAACATGGCAGCGCCGATGAACGTCGAAATGCGGATACGACGGGCCGGTTCAAGCATTTTTTGCATGGCACTCTCTCCCATTTGTTTATGAATTCTTATATGCGTCAAACGGTGAC
>JBQCHN010000097.1:0-9468 GCA_051954615.1 Mesorhizobium sp.
CAGGATTTTCTTTTGGGATCGTCGCACCCGATCTTCCTTCTGGAAGACCGAGGTTGGTTCGATCCGACGCAGACCCGTGGGCGGGGGGCTTGGGGTTTACGAGCCGGTGCCGGACCGAACCGTCTCAGGCAACGGGTGTAAATTCGGCGGACATTGGGGCGACAGCGCGGATAAAAGAGGGCAGGAATAAGGCAGAGGCATCACCAATTCCAACATGCGATATATAAACGTGAGTGGACGCGCCGGAAACCGCAAACCCAAGGCGAATCGCAAGAACGGCCTAAACCCCCGCAATCCGGCTGCGGTGCAGTCCTGCCGCGGCAGTCAGACGCCGGCCTTGCAATTGCCGGACGAACGCGCGACCTTTGGCCGGCGCAGGAAATTCCCTGGCGGATGAACCGGTGAGGATCATGGCATGACCGATCGCGGCGGGACGGAGGATGGGGACGCATCCGCAATATTGATCCCGCTGGCGGAGGCGCGGCGCGAACGCCTCAACCAGCCGGTCGCCTTCGACAGGCGCGAACTCGACATGATCCTGAGGCTCTATGGCCGCATGGTCGCCGCCAACGAATGGCGCGACTACGCCATCGACCATCTGGCCGACCGCGCCGTCTTCTCGGTCTTCCGCCGCGCCCACGACGTGCCGCTCTACCAGATCGTCAAGGACCCCAGGCTGGCACGCAAGCAAGGCGCCTTTTCCGTCATCGCCGCCGGCGGCCGCATCCTCAAGCGCGGCCACGAACTGGCGCGCGTGCTCAACGTGCTGGACAACAAACTGACGCTGGTGAAGGCGTAAACCCCTCACCCGCCTTTGAACTGTCGCTCCGGCCATGAGTCCGGGTCCGGCGGCAGGGACGTGCCGCCGTTCAGCTCGAGCTGCATGAACGCCGTGTCCAGCCAGCGCCCATGCTTGTAGCCGGACCCCACCAGCCGGCCGGCACGGGAGAAGCCCAGCCGCTCGTGCAGCCTCACCGAGGCGCTGTCGGCGCGGCCGTCGCCGATGACCGCGACGATCTGCCGGAAGCCGAGCGCCCGCACCGCCTCGATCAGGTGCTCCAACAAAAGCCGGCCGACACCATGACCCTTGGCCCCGGGCGCCACATAGACCGAATCCTCGACGATAAAGCGGTAGGCCGGTCGAGGCCGGAAGGTGCCCGCATAGGCGTAGCCGACAACTTTGCCCGCTTCGTCCACCGCAGCGAGATAGGGAAAGCCACCGGCTTTCAGCGTCTCGAATCGCGCGGCCATCTCCGGTTGCGTCGGCGGCTCCAGCTCGTAGCTCGCCGTGCCGTGCCTGACGGCATCTGCATAAATCTCCGTGATCCGATCGAGGTCGGAAGAGGCGGCATCACGGATCACTATAGTGCTCATTTTTTGTGCAGCTACCTTTGTTGCACATCATGACAGCAGAGAGCACAGCAAAAGAAAAGGGCGGCCGTTGGGCCGCCCTTCAAAACTCTATGGTCCAGCTTCGCCTTTAGCGGCGGTCGCCCATGAACTGCAGCAGGAACATGAACAGGTTGATGAAGTCGAGATAGAGCTGCAGGGCGCCCATGATGGCCTTGCGGCCGGCGACCATGACGTCGTCGCCCTCGTAATACATCTCCTTGATGCGCTGCGTGTCGTAGGCGGTCAGGCCGGCGAAGACCAGAACGCCGATCGCCGAGATCGCGAAGGCGAGCGCCGACGACTGCAGGAAGATGTTGACCAGCATGGCGATGATCAGGCCGAACACGCCCATGATCAGGAACGAGCCGACCGGGCTCAGGTCACGCTTGGTCGTATAGCCGTAGAGCGACAGCGCGCCGAAGGCGGCAGCCGTGGCGAAGAAGGTCTGCGTGATCGAGGTGCCGGTGTAGACCAGGAAGATGGTCGACAGCGACAGGCCGACAAGGCCGGCATAGACCCAGAAGGTCGTCTGCGCGGCGCCGACGCTCATGTTCTGGATGCGGAAGCTCAAAAAGAACACGGCCGCCAACGGCGCCAGTATGACCACCCAGCGGAAGGCGCTGGCATAGATGAGCTGGCCGAAAGCCGTGAGCTGGCCGTCGCCGGTGACCGCGAGCTGGAAGGCGCCCCAGGCGGCGATGCCGGTGATCAGCAGGCCCAGACCCATCAGGTTGTAGACCTTGATCATGTAGGCGCGCAGGCCCTGGTCGATCGCCGCGTCGGCGTGGCCTGCAGGCACGGCGCGGGTTTGATAGTTGCGGAAGTCAGACATGGGATCCTCTATTGCTTCTGCCCCGTCGGGTGTCGGGCCACCGGCCCAGGCGCCGCTGGCGGAGCTCCAGCATGCCTACGGCAAATATGAGCACTATTCCGGTCGAGAACAAGACCATAACTGATTGTAATATCTCGTGATGCGATACGAACGGGCCGAATCAGGCGTTCAACAGGCGAATCTTACGCAAATTTAACGAATCCGGCGACCGCGACGGCTCCCGACCTACAGTTCGCGCAGCACCGGCGCGGCCTTGTGCCCCAACACCCGCCACGTTCCCGCAAGACCGACGCCGACCGTGACGACGAGCGCGGCCGCGATCGTCGCCAGCGCCACTTCGGGCTGCACATGCGCCGGCAGTTTCATGACACGGGCGGTGACGAACCATGCCGCCGCGCTGCCGGCGGCCAATGCGAAGGCCGCCGTCGCCAATCCCAGCAGCGCATATTCCAGCGCGAAAGCCGCCATCAGCGTGCGCCGTGTGGCGCCGAGCGTCTTCAGCACCACCACATCGCGGATGCGTGCCCGGTTGCCGGCGGCGAGCGCGCCGGCCAGCACCAGCACCGACGATACCAGCGCCACGGCGGCCGCCGCGCGGATCGCCGTGCCGAGTTGGCCGATCAGCCGGTTGACGACGTCCAGCGCATCCTTGACGCGCACCGCCGTCACGGTGGGAAAGGCGCGGGTGACGGCATTGAGCAGGCGCGCGTCGTCCGCCGTTGTGGAAGCCTTGTCGGCCAGCGTCGCCAGCCAGGCATGCGGCGCCCCGGCGAAGGTGTTGGGCGAGAACACCATGACGAAGTTGATGCCCATCGTCTCCCACTGCACCTGGCGGAAATTGGCGACCCTGGCCGTGACGTTGCGGCCGAGCACGTTGACGGTGACGGTATCGCCGAGCCTCAGGCCAAGCGCCTCGCCCTCCTCGGCCGAAAACGACACCAGCGGCTCGCCGGCATAGTCGGCCGGCCACCATGTGCCTTGCGTCAACGTCGCATTGGCCGGCTTTTGCGCATCGTAGGTCAGGCCGCGGTCGCCGCGCAGCACCCAGGCGCCGTCCGCCGCCACCTTCGCCTTTTCCGCCGGCACGCCGTTCAGCGCCATGATGCGCCCCCGCAGCATCGGCACCTTGGCAAGCATCCCTTGCGGCGCCTCCCTGGCGATCAGCGCCGAGAACGCATCGACTTCAGCACCCTGGATATCGACGAAGAAGAAATTCGGCGCGCGTTCGGAAAGACTGCCGGAAATCTCGCGCCTGAGGTTGCCGTCGATCTGCGCCAAAGTGACCAGCAGCGTCAGCCCGAGGCCGAGCGACAGCACCACCGAAGCCGTCAGCGCGCCGGGCCTATGGATGTTGCCGACGGCCAGCCTCAGCATCGTGGAGCGAATCCGGGGCGCTCGTCTCGCAAGCCATTGCACCACAAAGGCGACGACGCGCAGGACGACGAAGGCGGACAAGGCTGCGACGACAAAGATGGTCGCCAGCCGCCGGTCGTCGGCCGTCAGCACGGCGAGCGCGGCAAGTGTCAGCGCAATGGCGACCGCCGCGGCCAGATAGCGGAATCCAGGCAGGCCACGGCTCTCGAATCCCGCCTCGCGGAACAGCGCCGCCGCCGCCACGTCACGGGCGCGGCCGAGCGGCAGGATGGCGAAGGCCAGCGTCACAAGGACGCCGAACAGCGCGGCCAGCGCCAGCGCGCCGGGATAGACGCCGCCTTCGGCCGGCAGCGGCACCAGCGAGCGCAACGCCCGGTCCGCGGCGAACGGCATCAACGCGCCGAGCGCCAGCCCGGCGACGATGGCCATGCCGGCGATCAGCAGGATCTGCGTCAGGTAAACGGCGAAGACGAACCCGCCGGAAGCACCGAGGCTCTTGAAGGTGGCGATGACGGCGCGCTTGCTGTCGAGATAGGCGCGCACGGCGTTGGCAACCCCGACGCCGCCCACGACCAGCGCCGTCAGGCCGACCAGCGTGAGGAACTGCGAAAAGCGCTCGATGTTGGCCGACAGCGCCGGGGCAGCGGCGGCGCGTGTCCGCACCGACCATCCCGCCTCGGGAAATTGTTCCGCCGCGCTCTGTTTGGCCGCTTCGATGCCGGCATCGTTCGTGGCCGCCGGCAGCCTGAGCTTGTAGACGTGCTCGACGAGACTGCCCGGCTGTACGAGGCCGCTTGCCTTCAGTCCGTCCAGGGAGACCATCAATCGCGGCGCGAAGCCGAAGCCGTCCGACAGCGAGTCCGGTTCGCTCACGATCCGCGCCCGCAGCTCGTATTCGGCGTCGCCGAGCTTCAGCCGGTCGCCGAGCTTCAGCCCCAGCCGCTCCAACAGAAGGTCCTGCGCGGCCGCGCCGAAAACGCCGTCCCTCGACCCGAACAGCGCCTCGCTCGGCAAGGCCGGATCGGTTTCCAGCGCCCCGTAGAGCGGGTAGGCAGCGTCCACCGCCTTCAGTTCGACCAGCGCCTGATCCGAACCGTCAGGCAGGCGCGCCATGGAGCGCATGCCGGCGCTTTCGGAGACTTGGCCGAGCCCGGACAGGAAGGTGCGCTCCTGCGGCGTCGCCTCACGCTGGTTGAACTCGAAGCGCATGTCGCCGCCGAGAAGGACCTGACCCTGGTCGGCGACGCCGGAGGCGATGGACCGCGCCACCGAGTTGACGCCGCCGATCGCCGCCACGCCGAGCGCGATGCAGGCGAGGAAGACGAAGAAACCGGACAGGCCGCCGCGCATCTCGCGCAGCGCGAAGCGGACGGCCAACAGGAAGGAGCGGGAAGGCGACATCGCTCTACGCCCGGCCGGTCATGCGCTCGTCAGCCTGGCCGGCGCCGCATCCTCGACGACCCGCCCCGAGCGCATGGCGACCTGCCGGCCGCAGCGCGCGGCAAGCGCCGGATCGTGGGTGACCAGCACCAGCGTCGTGCCGCGCTCGGCCGCCTTGGCGAACAGCAGGTCGGCCACCTGCGCGCCGGTCGCCTGGTCGAGATTGCCGGTCGGCTCGTCGGCGATCAGGATATGCGGCGCCGGCGCCAGCGCCCGCGCTATCGCCACGCGCTGCTGCTCGCCGCCGGACAGCTCGCCCGGATAATGTGTGAGACGGCCGGCGAGGCCAACGGCACTCAGTTCCGCGGCGGCCAGGCCGAACGGATTTGCATGGCCGGCAAGCTCCAGCGGCACGGCGACATTCTCAAGCGCCGTCATGTTGGGGATGAGATGGAAGGATTGGAATACGATGCCGATGTTTCGTCCCCGAAACGATGCGATCCAGTCTTCGCTTTTCCCGGCAAGCGATTGGCCCGCTATCCGGATCGCGCCCGAATCGATCCGCTCCAGCCCGGCCAGGACCATCAGCAGCGTCGACTTGCCGGAACCTGAAGGGCCGACGATGCCAACCGCCTCGCCGGCGGCGACATCGAGGCTGACGCTGTCGAGCACCTTCACGGCGGACGCGCCCTCGCCCAAGGTCAGCGAGACATCGTGCAGCGCGATGGCGGCGTCCTTCACGGCGCGACAATTCCCGAGCGGGGTGAAACTGGATTGAACATTCTGCCGGAACCCGCCCTATATGGCCAATATCGACGCAAGAAACGCCTCGTTCATATGGGTCTGCCGGCATGGCTTTCAAACATGTTCTTTATGTGCTCGCGCTCCTCGTGCTGGGCGCGATGCCGCAGCCGGCCGGCGCCAAATCGTTGCAGATCGTCGGCTTCGGCGACAGCCTGATGGCGGGCTATCAGCTGGCGCCGGGAGACCGCTTCACTGACCAGCTGGAAAAGGCCCTGCGCGACAAGGGCTTCGACGTCAGCGTCGCCAATGCCGGCGTGTCCGGCGACACCACCAGCGGCGGGCTGGCCCGGCTCGACTGGTCGGTGCCGGATGGCACGGCGCTGGTCATCCTCGAATTCGGCGGCAACGACATGCTGCGCGGCATCGACCCGGCACTGGTCGACAAGAACCTCGACGCCATGCTGGCGCGGCTCAGAGAACGCAACATCCCGGTTCTGCTCGCCGGCATGGTCGCGGCGCCCAATCTCGGCCATGCCTACGGCGAGGCCTTCGGCGCGATCTATCCGCGGCTGGCGGAAAAATACGGCGTGCCGCTCTATCCGTTCTTCCTCGAAGGCGTTGCCGGCAATCCCGCCCTGCAGCTGGAAGACGCCATGCACCCCAACGCCGCCGGGGTGAAGCGGATCGTCGAGGGCATCCTGCCGATGGTCGAGAAAGCGGTGTCGACCTTGCAATCGAAGTCGTGAGTAAGCGGAACCGTCCGGCCCTTTCGCAATTGTCCTGATGGCGGACGGCGATGTCCGTCCAAAAAAACAAACCGCTTGCTCCCGCCGGCCATCGGTGATTCGCTGTCGGGCAAGATTTCGATTCGAGGACAGGAGGCTTGCCATGCCGCGTCTTTTCACCGCCCTCGAAATCCCGCGCGACGCCGCTCTTTCGCTGTCGCTGCTCAGGGGTGGCCTGCCGGGTGCCCGCTGGATCGACGTCGAGAACTACCACATCACGCTGCGCTTCATCGGCGACGTCGAAGGCCATGTCGCCGACGAGATCGCCGATGCGCTGGACCGGGTGCGGCGGCCCGCCTTCTCGCTGACCCTGTCGGGCGTCGGCGCCTTTGGCGGCAAGAAGCCGCATGCGGTGTGGGCGGGCGCCGCCGCCTCGCCGGACCTTGCCGCGCTGCAAGCCGAGATCGAGCGCATCTGCCAGCGGCTCGGCCTGCCTTCCGACCCGCGCAAGTTCATGCCGCACGTCACGCTGGCCCGACTGCGCAATTCCAGCCCGCTCGACGTGGCGCACTATCTCTCGGCGCGCGGCAACTTCGCCGCCCAGCCCTTCCGTGTCGGCCGTTTCGTCCTGATGTCGTCGCGCGATTCGGTCGGTGGCGGTCCTTATGTGATCGAGGAGGCTTGGCCGTTGCTGGCCGGCGAGGGGCGGCTCGCGGATCGGCACGACGACGCGCGCGACCTGTCGGGGGTCATGCGCTGATGGCACGCGAAAAGCTCTCCTCGGCGGCGGTGGACGAGGCACTCGCACGGCTGAATGGCTGGACGCTTGGCTCCGGTGGCGGGTCCATTACCCGCACTTTCGAGTTCCGCAATTTCTCCGAGGCCTTCGCCTTCATGACGCGCGTGGCGCTGGCGGCGGAGAAGATGGACCATCATCCCGACTGGTCGAACGTCTACAAGACCGTTCACATTAGCTTGAACACCCACGATGCGGGCGGCCTCACCGCGCTCGATATCGAACTGGCGGGAAAGATCGATCGCTTGGCAGGCGGTTCGACCGCCCGCTGACCGTAAGGTCTTGCGCCGGCCCCGCACTTTCCCCACATTTCCCGTTGAACGGCCCTTCGGGGCCGGCGAAAGGAGATGGCAATGGCGAAGCAGACCGGCTTCGATTTTTCCCGTTTCGGCAAGCCTGGCGATGAGACCGAAGTGCGTGCAAAGTTCTGGCGTACCGCCAAAAAGGCCGCGCGGCACATCCCCTTCATGGAGGATGTCGTGGCCGCCTATTATTGCGCGCTCGACAAGAACACGCCGCTTCGCGCCAAGGGTATCCTGTTGGCTGCGCTGGGTTATTTTGTGCTGCCGACCGACGCCATTCCCGATTTCGTCTTCGGCCTCGGCTTCACGGACGACGTCGCCGTGCTGACTGCGGCGATCGCTGCCGTGCGCGCCCACATCACGCCCGCGCATCGGCTGGCCGCCCGCGAGGCGATCGCCGACGAAAGCTGATCCGGGCGGATCGACGCACCGCTCCCTGCGCCTCCCGTGGCAGGCGCAGTCAAACTCTCGCCGCTTTCCTATTTTCCAAGTCGGTCGCAGGGACATCGCGCCGCCGCTCTCGGGTTGCGGCGCGGAGATGGCGGCGGTTTCCTTTGGTGGGGGTTCCTTTCCCGGAAGTTCACCCTTTGGTAACCCAGATTAAATCAAAATGAAGCGAACGGGCTGGGCGGGATCCGGCCTGGCTTTCGAACCATTTGAGAATACGGGAAAAGCGATGCGCGGATTGATAGCCACAGTTGCGAGCCTCATCCTTGTCGCGGGCGCAGCTCCGGCACTCGCCCAGCAGGCGACCAAGATCGGCCAGCACAGCGCCTGGGGCACCTACAGTTACAAGACGGCGAACGGCAAGGTCTGCTACGTGCTGACGGTGCCGACCGACAAGCAGCCGCCCAGCCTCGACCACGGCGACATGTTCTTCTTCGTCAGCCAGCGGCCGGGCCAGCAGGTATCCTACGAGCCGCAGTTCATCGCCGGCTACAACTTCCAGGAAGGCTCGAAGGCCACCGTCACGATCAACGGCAAGTCCTTCTCGATGTTCACCAAGGGCAAGTCGGCCTGGGTCGAGAACGCGGCCGAAGAGCCGGTGCTGGTCGCCGCCATGAAGGGCGGTTCCGACATGAAGGTCGAAGCCAAGTCCGGCCGCGGCAACGCCACCAGCTATACCTTCTCGCTCAAGGGCATCTCGGCGGCGCTCGATTCGATCAAGAGCTGCAAATAGGTTCTGTCGCGGCTGCTTGCCGGTCGACGGAGGCAGCCGAACTGGCGGCTCAGCCTTCGGCGCCCGGTACAGCCTCCGCACGATGCCTGCGGATCGCCTCGGCGATGAAGATGCGCGACAGGGCGTGGTAGAGCGGCTCGTGCGAGACGATGCGCGCCGTGCCGTAGCCCAGCATCGACGCCAGCATCAGCGCGATGACGTTGTCGTGGTTGCCGGTCATCTCCAGGATGATGACGAAAGCCGTCATCGGCGCCTGCACCACGCCGGCGAAATAGCCGGCCATGCCGAGCAGCGAAGCGATGCCGATGCTGGAGCCGAAGGCCATGCCAAGCGTGCTGCCAAGTCCCGCTCCCACGGCCAGCGACGGCGCGAACAGACCGCCCGGGATGCCCGAAACCGTCGACAGGACGCCTGCCGCGAGCTTGGCGCCGAAGAAATACCATGGCAGCGGAGCGCCTTCGATGGCGCCGCGCGCCTGGCTGTAGCCGGTGCCGAACGTCAGCCCGCCGGCCGCCAGCCCGATGACGGCGACGCCGAGCCCGCACAGCGCTGCCACCACGAGCGTCCGTTTCAACGGCTGTAGCGTGTTCCAGCGCCGGATTCGGCGCGTCGCCTTGAGCGTCAGCCATGAAAACAGCGCGCCGAACCCGCCGCCCACGACGCCGCAGGCGATCACCAGCGGCCAGTCGGCGAACGACACGCTGTCCTTGGAGACGCCGAAATAGGTGTAGTTGCCGACCAGC
>JBQCHN010000098.1:0-2750 GCA_051954615.1 Mesorhizobium sp.
CTCTGCGCCATAGGCACGACTGCATACTTCGAAATATACCAGATGGTCGCGCTCAATTGCGCCCTTCCTCGTAGAGGCGCGGAATAGCGTTCACGACACGGATGGTATCGGAGAAATCAAGACCGACGGCGTCGAGATACCACTTGATGTTCGGGTATCGCGGCCGGTTCTCGTCTTCGATCAGGACGAGCGCCTCCTCGCGACTCATCTGGCCTTCACGGATCTGGTTGCTACGGAACGTGTCGTGCTCGGTGAACCCCGCCACCGTATAGTAGATATAGTTGTAGAACGCCGCCGTCCCGTCTCCGATACGCCAAGTGGTCGAGGTGTCCGGGGCCTTCTCCCAGTCATACTGGGCAAGGCATTGGTCGACAATGCGTTCGTCCCAGGTCCAGTAATCGAAGATATGGAAATAATCCGTCTTGGAGGCGAAGCTTCTGTAATATTCACCGGAAAGCGTGTCCCACAGCGACCTGTTGAAGTAGCCGGGGCTCCTGGTCATCGCTTTGAACCGCAGATACTGGTAACGTAGCTGCTTCATGCCGTTGCTTATGTAGACGCGCTCCTCGGCGAAGTCTGGCGGCACGCCCAGGAATCCCGCCTTGAAATGAGTCACCTCAAGGGGATTGATTCCCCACAGATTCAAGCTGATTCCAGTCTGCTGCTTGATCGTCTCGACATGCCGGAAGAAATGCTTGTCGCCTGCCGTCAGGATGCTTACCATCCCAAGATCAGGGGCCTTTAGCCAAGCTCGCAGATTCATCGCGATGTTTTCGCGCTTCTTGGCGATGTCATCAGCGACGATGATGTTCTCGACCCCAAGTTCGGCGCTCATCCGGCTGATGTTGCGTCGGCCGAGATCGGTGACCATGCCCCAATCGTAGGTGTAGGTCACCGGCTTCATCTTCAATTCGTTGACGATGAGATGCAGGGCATAGCAACTGTCGCGACCTCCCGAGAACGGCACAACGCAATCACTGCCGACATTGCGACGGAAAGGCTCCACCAGGGTGAACAACTCTTCCTTCGGCTTGGGCCTGTTCCGCGGCTTGTAGTTCAGGCAGTAATTGCAAACGCCCTCGTCGTCGAAACGGATGTAGGGCATAGTTTCGGGCAGCACGCATCGCGTGCAGCGCTGCATTTCGGGTTTCGGATAGACCAGCAGCTTCTCTTCGGTGGCGGAGAATGTCAGCGGCGGAATGAGATTGGTCTTGCGCTCCGCGCGGTCGTCGACAAGGCATTCAGCATCGGAGATCGGAATGTCGACAATGACTGCGTCCTCCTTGACCTGGACGATTCCCTCGCAGCCAACTTGTGACAGCGGATAATGTTCGGAGGAAAAGTAGGTGGCCCCGGCCTTCTTGCCGACATAGAGGCTGCCGTTGTTGGAAAAGAGGCAAAGCTTGCCTAGCTTGGGAAGAGCCAGCGCGCATGCGACAATGCCACGGCACAATTCCAGCACCCGAGCGGGGATATCCTCCACCGCGCCACCCTTCTCAAGGTGCGCTGCGGCAATTGCCGGAATGACCTCGGTGTCAATCTGAAGCTCGCGTGTCTTCCCGATCTTGTCCCAAATCTCCTCGTGGTTCACCACGATCCCGTTATGCAACACGCACACGCCATCGCGCAGGACAGGCTGATTGTCGCTCAGGCCGTTGGTGATCAATCGGCTGTGGCCGATGACGATCTGGCTGTTGCCGGGCCTGATTTCGCGCAAAAGCCGTGAGATCGGATAATCGGCGCGGCTGACCCTATAGGCATCGCCCTTGGAGAACATGAGACCACTGGAATCGCGCCCGCGCTGCTGCGCGAAAGTAGCCAGTTTCCCCAGGTCTTCCTCAGGCCAAGGCGTGGTCGAAATGATCCCGAATATTCCGCACATCGGTCAGCCGTCACTCTTCAATTTTCACACCGCCCTTCCCTGCGCTCAACGATGTCTGCGCGCAGTAGTCAACTTCCATCAAATGGTTTTTTGCAGGTCGAGGCAGCTTTCTTATCCACGTCCTACTTTGCCCGCCCATACTCTAGCAAGGCATATTTCACGCGAGGCACAGACGATGGAAACAACACCGAACCTTTCCCTTCCCTACATCATGCCCTCGCAGGCGCAGAAACATGTCACCCACAACGAGGCACTGCAGACGCTGGATTCCATCGTGCAACTCGCTGTCCTCGACCGCGATCTCAGCGCCCCGCCAGCAGCGTCCGGTGATGGAGACCGCTATATCGTTGCGGCTGACGCAACCGGCGAATGGGCAGAAAAGGATGGTTGGATTGCGACTCTACAGGACGGCGGCTGGATCTTTCTACGGCCGCAGCCGGGCTGGCTGTGCCTGGTCGTAGACGAGGAAACCCTGCTGTTCTGGACAGGCACGCAATGGCAAGAGGCAGCATCCGCCCCCAGCGCACTTCAGAACGTTCCTCTCCTTGGGCTTGGCACTTCGGCGGACGCCGTAAACCCGCTATCCGCGAAACTCAACAAGGCGCTATGGGCGGCCTTGACAACCACGGAAGGCGGCAACGGCGACTTGCGCTATACGCTGAACAAGCAAGGGCCGGACAATGTGCTGTCGCTCTTGATGCAATCGAACTGGTCGGGTCGCGCAGAAATCGGCCTCGTCGGCAACGACGATCTTTCGATCCGAGTAAGCGCCGATGGCTCGACCTGGCGCGATGTCCTCACGGTGGACAGGGCAAGCGGCAAGGTGGCCTTGCCTGCTTCCGATTTCCTCAGCAATTTCGCCGTCAGC
>JBQCHN010000099.1:0-9599 GCA_051954615.1 Mesorhizobium sp.
CGGTGGAGATGCCGGCGACGGCCGGAAACTCGACGATGAAGCGGGCGCCGTGCGGCTTCGCTTCCTCGAACCAGACGCGGCCTTCATGGCGCTCGACGATGGATTTGGAGATCGACAGGCCGATGCCGGTGCCGACGCCGACCGGCTTGGTGGTGAAATAGGATTCGAAGATGCGGTGGCGGATCGCCTCGGGTATGCCCGCTCCGTTGTCCTCGACGTAGAAGCCGGCGTCGCCGTTGGCGGCGCGGTAAGTGCGTACCTTGATGACGCGGTCGCCGCTGGCGCCGGCCAGAGCGTGCTGGCCGTTGATGAGGAAGTTGGCGACCACCTGGGTGACGTGGTCGGCGTCGGCCATGATCGGCAGAGGGCCCGCCGCGAAATCGGTGTCGATGAGGATACCGTTGGAGCGCGCGCCATAGGCGGTCAGTTCGAGGGCTGCCCGCACCACCTGGTTCAGGTCCGTCTCGACCTGCGCCGTCGGGTGCAGGCGCACCATCGACAGGAAGCTCTTGACGATGCGGCCGCAGCGTTCGGCCGCCGCGCGCACCTTTTCGGCGCGCACCTTGGTCGGCGGATCGGGGGCGAACTCATGCAGCAGGGTGGATTGCGCCACCACGACGGCGAGCGGATTGTTGAGCTCATGCGAGACGCCGGCCAGCAGCGAGCCCATCGCCGCCATCTTCTCGTTCTGGTGCAGTTTCTCGCGCTGGCGGTGGATTTCCTCCTCGGCGCGCAATTTCTCGCGCAAGTCGCGGATCGAGCCGAAGATCAGCCGGCGGTCGCCGACCTTGATCTCGGTCGCAGTCAGCTCGATCGGAAAGACCTCGCCGGCGGCGTTCTGCGTCACCGTTTCCAGCCGCTGGCCGATCATCGGCGCGCCGCGCCCGGCCATGTATTCGGCACCGGTGGAATAGCCCTTGCGATAATAGTCGGGCACGATCATGTGCAGGAGGTCGCGGCCGAGGATGTCGCTGCGCCGGTAGCCGAACATCTTCTCGGCCGCCGGATTGAACTCGATGACGGCGCCGGTCTCGTCGATGACGATGATGGCGTCAAGCGAGGCCTGGATCATCGTGCGCCGGACCACCTCGCTGATGTGCGCCTCCGACTGCAGGCGCTCGATCGCGTCGCCGACGGCGAGAGCCACGATCTCCATCGCCGCCTTCACCTCGTCGCTCCAGGCCCGTTCCTCGACGCAGTCGTTGACCGCGAGCGAACCCCAGGGCGTGCCGTTCGCCCACACCGGCACGGACAGGAAGGAGACGATGTGCTGGTTCTCGAAATCCCGCCTCAGGAAGCCCTCGATGTCGCGGGTCAGGCCGGCGAACATCTTGCCCTGCCGACCCTCCCGGGCGACCTTGCCGAGCAGCGGGTCCATGTGGACGACGGCTTGGGGAATGACCGAGGGGGGCGAGGCATTGCCGACGACCGAATCGTCGACCCAGTAGGCCGCCACGGACTGGGTGAGGCCTTGGCCGGGCATGTCCTCCAGACTGAACAGGATGGCGCGATGGCCGGCGCAAGAGCGCCCCAGGAGCTCGAGCAGCGAGCCGATCTCGCGACGCCAGTCGTCGGCTTCGCGCAGGCGGCGCGCTATGCGCGCGGCCGCCACAGCCGGGCTGTCTTCCTTCGCCGCGGTGCCGCTGGAAGGCAGTGTCGCTTCGGTTCTGCGCAGCGGCCGGTCCATCGCGGTCTATCCCGTCCCGGCTTCAGGCGCCTTCGTCGGCCGGCAGCGAGAAGATATAGCCCTCGCCGCGCACCGTCCGCAGGAATTTCGGGTTGGCCGGATCGGCCTCGATCTTCTTGCGCAGCCGCATGATGCGGATGTCGACGGCGCGCGAGGATTCGGGGTCTTCGGCAAAGCCGATCGCCTCGGAGATCGCCGTGCGGGTCAGCACCCGGTTGGCTCGCGTCAGGAAGACCTCCAGCACGTCGAATTCGCTGCGGGCGAGGTCGATAAGGGTGCCGCCCGGCCCGGTCACAAGGCGGCCGTCGAGGTCGGCCGAAAAGGGGCCGAAGTTCATCGAGCGGCGAGCCTGCCCCGCGTCGGCCCTGGCAGGCCGGGGCGCCGAAGGCTGCGGCACCCGGCGCAGGACGGAGCGCACGCGCGCCAGCACCTCGCGCAGCTCGTAGGGTTTGACGATGTAGTCGTCGGCGCCGAGTTCCAGCCCGACGATGCGGTCGAGCGGGGCGCCGGCGGCGGTGGCGTAGATGATGCCCGTCGACATCTTCGAACGCAGCCAGCGGCCGAGCGACAGTCCGTCCTCGCCCGGCATGGCGATGTCCAGCAGCGCGATGTGGAAGCTTCCGCTTTCCAGCATTGGGCGGGCCACGGCGGCATTCTCGGCCGTCGCCACCTCGTAGCCGTTGGCCGTCAGATACTCGGCCACGGCGTCCCTGAGGTCCGGCTCGTCCTCGACGATAATGATCCTGGCGCGCACGGCCGCCTCGTTCCCGCTTTCAGGGGAAAGTAGATTGGGTATAAACATATTGCTAGGGCTCATGTTGGCGGGTTTCGGGGGTGACTCATGGCGGCACGAGCGGTGGTGACGCTGGTCTGCGTGGCGGAGGTGGTGGCGCAGGATCTCGCCGACCACCTGGAGCGGCGCGGCCATGATGTGCACAAGGTCACGCAGGTCTGGCAGGCGGACGCGCTGCTGGCGGGCGAACGCGTCGACGTCGTCGTGGTCGGCGACGGCCTGACCCCGGGCGAGGGGCGCGACCTTCTCAAGCGTCACGGCGGCGAGGGCGGGCCGGATTTCGTGCTGATCTGCCGGCCGAAGGACCTGGTGGACAAGGTGCTGGCGCTGGAACTGGGCGCGGCCGACGTCATCGAAAGCCCGCTGGTGGTGCGCGAGCTTGCGACCCGGATCGGCGGCCTCTTGGCGCGGCGCGGCCGCGGCACATCCGAGCTGGTGGTGCTGGAGAATGCGACGGTGGACCTGCGCTCGGCCATGGTCATGTACCGTTCCGGCAGCGAGGACCAGCTTTCGCCGGGCCAGGTGGCGCTGCTTCGGCTGTTCACGTCGAGTCCGCGCAAGGTGCTGACGCGCGACGACATCATCGCCGCCGCGCCCGCCGAGAATGCCGACGCTTTCGACCGCTCGATCGATTCGCGCATCGTCAGGCTGAGGCGCAAGCTGGACACCGAGGCGATCACGACCATACGCGGCGCCGGCTATCGGTTCGATCCGCCCGACACCAGGGGTGCCGATGCGAGTAGCGCCGATACAGGCGGCGCCGACACGGGCAGCGATTGAGGCGATGCCGGTCATGCTGTCGCGTCAGTGCGCTGCCGCCGGCAAGGCCGCGGGCGCAGATGCCGCCGATACAGGGGCCGTCGCGGCGTGGGCGTGCTCCTTCATGAGCACGGTGGCGAGGCCGGCAAAGCCGAGCAGGCCCTGCGCGTAGAGCAGGGTCGAAAGCACGGCTGCGGCGAACTTCCTTCTGTTCATGGTCAACCCCTGAAATTGTCGAGCAACTGGTGCGCCGCGCCATTGTCGTTGTCGTTGGCGAAGGCCACATGGCGACGGCGGTCACCCGCTCGTCGTATGCTGCCGGGATTTCCCGAAGCACCCGCGCCGCCGACGGAGCCCCCCGCGGCGACGCGGGCCTTCGGTCCTCTCGGCTGCAAGCTGCCGGAGGCGCCGCGCAAAGCCTTCCATCCGAGGCCAACCCGCCAGAGGGCCTTGAGACGGTGGATGCGCAGGCTGGAGACGATCCAGACCGTGGCGAGGAACAGTGCGGCATGCAGCGTCGAGATTTCTCCCGCCGTCATGCCGGCCATCGCCGCCAGGGCATCGCCATGAGCAGCCACCACATCGACGCCGACCGCCACGACGATGGCGATGCCTGCGCCGGCCAACCGGGATACGGCTTTGAAGGAGATGCTCATGGACGGTCCAATCGGCTGTTCTCGTTGTCGCCAGATTGGCCGGCCCCTGTATCGGCTTCATGCCGCGCAGCGTTTCTTTTGTTGCAGATTGGTTTCGTTATCGACGCCTTTTGTTTCGCATCGAAAGCGATCCGACGGAAAGCCTCGTTTCCGCCCTGGCTGGAAACGGATGGAAACCGGCGATTCTTGGAGAATCAAGAGGCAGGCGAAGCGGTTTCGGTTCCGAAAACCATTTGCGGTGATAAATTGGAAACCATATCGAAACGAAAGTGCCTGTTTAGCGAAATCAGATCGAAACACGCCGCCCCGATAAGCCCGCCATCGAATTGACGCCGGCCTCGTCCGGCCATGGAGGGACATCATGATCGCTGCCGTTTCCACGAAACTCATCAACATCGCCGCCATCGCCTGCGCAGGCACCGTAATGCTGTTCGGCGCGGGCAACGGCACGGCGCATGCGGCCAACAAACTGGTGGCGCAGGTATCCATCTCGCAGCAGCGCATGCAGGTGCTGGTGGACGGGCGGCCGGCCTTCGAATGGAAGGTTTCGACCGGAGCAAAGGGTCACGCGACGCCAAGGGGCTCTTATAAGCCGACGCGGCTGGAGGAGATGTGGTATTCGCGCAAATACGACAACGCGCCGATGCCGCATTCGGTCTTCTTCCACGGCGGCTATGCCGTTCATGCCACCAACCACATCAAGCGGCTGGGCACGCCGGCCTCGCATGGCTGCGTTCGCCTGCATCCGGCCGCGGCGGCCGATTTCTACCAACTCGTCGAGACGTTCGGCGCGGCCAACACCAGCATCGTCATCGTCGAGTGACAGGTTTGTAGGGTCGGCTACCCGGCCTTGGCCTTGCGCGCCCGTGGTTTCGCTGCGACGGCGGGCTTTGCCGCCTTCGCCGCAGTTGCCTTTGCCGGCACCGTCTTGGGCTTGGCAGGGGCAGGTTTACGCGGCGTTGCCCGCTTGCGTCCCGGCTTGGCGGCCACGGCATCCTCGGCGTCGATCTCGCCCGCCGCCTGATGCCAGTGCCGTTCGTGATCGCCGTCCTTGTGGCCTTCGCGCTCCCAGATCGCATGGGCGCGCTGGCGGATGCGTTCATGCCTGTCGTCTGCCATGGATTGCCTCCCGGTTCGATCGGACCGGCGGCATGGCCGGTGCGCCGCAGCCGCCACGCCCAGTATTCAGCCAAAGCAGCGGCAGCGCCAGCACAATCGTATCGTTTTAGGCCGCGCGCGCCAGATGGCCGAGAACGTGGCAGACGAGGCGGCCGACGACGGTCGCTGCGATATCGTTGACATCGGCCTTCGGCTGAAACTCGACGATGGAGAAGCCAGCCAGCCGCCGGCCCCGCATCGCCGCGCCGAGCAGTTCCGTCATTTCGGGGAAGGTGAAGCCGCCCGGCGACAAGGCGTTGACGCCTGGGCAGGTGCCGGGGTCCATGGCATCGCAGTCGATGTGGATGAGCAGCGGCTTGTCGCGCGGCAGCGCGGCAGCGACCGCCGCCAGGCCTTGCCGGCGTGCATCCGCGACGGTGACGATGCGCGAGCCCCAGGCGCGGGCCGCCTCGACTTCATGCCGGCGGGCGCTGCCAACCGCGCGGATGCCGCACTGAGTCATCGATGCGATACAACCAAGCTCCGAGGCGCGGCGGATGGTGCTGGAATAGCCGAGCCTTTCGCCGCCGATGTCGTCGCGCCAGTCGATGTGGGCGTCGATCTGGAGAAGATGCAGCGGTTCGCCCCTGTCGAAGGCGCGCATGAAGGGAATGGCGACGGAATCGTCGCCGCCGACAAGGAGCGGCGTGGCGCCCGCCGCCAGCACGGCGCCAGTGACGGCCTCGATGTTCTTGCGGTTGCCGGGCGCATCGTCATGCACTGTCGCGACGTCGCCGAGATCGAGCGCTTCCAGCGCGCCGTCGTTCAGCAGCGGCCCGTCGAAGTCGAAATCCCAGTGGCCGACATCGAGACAGGCGGCGGTGACGGCGCGCCGCACCGCATCCGGTCCGGTTTCCGTCGCGCTCTCGACGGGATCGGACACATAGGGCGTGCCGTGGACGGCCCCGAAGATCGCCGCCGAACCCGCTACGGGCGTCGCCGCGGCGGGCAGGCCGAGGAACGTTTGCGGGCGGGGAGCAAGCGGCAGTCGGGACATATGGCGGCATCCTTTGGGTAGAACGCCAACCAATGGATCCCGGCCCGCTTTGTCAATGCGGGCGGCGCACGGCCCGTATCTTGCCGCTCCTGCCGCCGCCGCAGAAGAAGCGGTCGCCGCCGGCTTCCATGCCCGATATGCCGGTGCCGGCGGGCATGTCCAACACCTCCAGCACCTTGCCGGTGTCGGGGTCGATGTGGCGCAGGCCGCTCTCGTCGCCCTCCCAGGTGGCGTGCCACAACTCGCCGTCGATCCAGGTGACGCCGGTGACGAAGCGTGTCGATTCGATGGTGCGCAGGACCTTGCCCGTCTCGGGATCGACCTGACGGATCTTTCCTTCGCGGTACTGCGCGACCCAGAGCGAGCCTTCCGCCCAGGCGAGACCCGAATCGCCGCCTTCGCCCGGAGCGGGAATGGTGGCGAGCACCTCTTTCGTCGCCGGGTCGACCTTCTGGATACGGTCTTCGGCGATCTGGTAGAGGTGGCGGCCGTCGAAGGCGGTTCCGGCGTGGGCCGGCACCTCGATCGACAGGGCGATCGTGCCGTCGTCCGGATCGAGGCGGTTCAGCCTGTCGCCGGAAGCGAACCAGATGTGCCTGCCGTCGAAGGTGAGGCCATGGATGGCCTCGACGCCGGGGAAGGGGCCGTATTCCCGGATGATCTCGGCTGCTTTCCGTTTCATCTCACTGCTCCGTTCAGCTGTTTCGATGGGAACACCCTAGGCGTTCGGCAGCGGCGCCGGGAGTAACAATAGCGTCGGGAAACCGGGCACCGGCGGAGTGAGCCAGCGGCGCGCGCGGCCACGGCCGAAAGACTGCACCTTGCCCTCTTCAGCGAGCTGTTCGAGCGCCCGCTGGACGGTACGGGCGCTGGTGTCGAGCGCCATTGCCAGCGCCGAGCTCGACCACGCCTCGCCGTCGGCCAGAAGGGCGAGCAGCGCCGAATGCCGCTCCTCCGCAGGCGGCGCCAGCACCGCGACGCTCCGTGCCTCCTGCGGCACCAGCGCAAAACCTTCCGGGGTGGCGGTTATCTGCGCCAGCGCATGGAGCGCGCCGCGCAGCCGGCCGATCTCTACCCTCAGCCGCGCGCGATGTGATTCGTCGGCGTCCTTGCCGCGGAAGGCGCGCGCAACGAGCGTCTGCCTGGATACGTCGCCGGGCCACGCTTCGGCCAGCGTGCGGGCGAGCGCAAAAAGCACAGGACGGGTGGCGAGCGGGACGACCGTCTGGCCGATGCGGGCAACGTTGCGGCAGGCATCGACGACGAGCGTATTGGAGGCGAGGAGCGTTTCCACCTCGTCGAGCAGAAGAAGCCGCTCCTCCTTCCGGGCGATCAGGCGGGCCGCCGGCGCCTCCAGAAGCCGGGCGGCACTTTCGACCTCCGCCGCCAGCGCCGGAATGCCAGCTTGCTCCGCCGCGTGTGCCGCATTGGCAATGGCGGCCCGGGCAGCACCGGTATGCAGGCGGCGGATGGCAATGCCTGCCGTCACCAGCTCTCGCGCGGTGCGCAGAACCGGCGGCAGCGGCGCGGCATCTTGGCCGGAAAGGATGCGCTCGGCCTCGTCGAGGCGGCCGATCAGCAGCAGGTGACGGGCTTCCAGATTGCGGGCATGCGCGGCGTTCAGCCGGTCACCATGCGCCTGAAGCACCGTTCCTGCCTGATCGAGCGCATTGCCGATCCAGCCGACGTCGCGCGAGACGAGCGCGATCTCCGCTTCCGCGACGACGCAGCGGGCGCGGGCCACCTTCTCCTTCGGACCGAAGGCGCGCGCGGCACGCCGCAGCAGCCCTCTGGCCCGCTCCAGGTCGCCGAGCTGCGCCATGGCGATGCCGCGCAAGGCCAGCGCGGCCGCATCCTCGCGCAAGGCGATCCGCTTGAGGGCGCCGAGGGCGTCGCCGGCGGCCAATGCGCGGGCGGCGGCGGTAATCAGCGAGTCCATCCTAGTTCGTCACCCGGCCGAATCCCGTCACACTTGTTACTCACGCCTGCCGACGCCGGCTCCTAGCCTACGTCATGACAGCCAACCGGCAAGTCGTGTGAAAGCAAAAGAGGAAAAGGTCATGACACATTTCACCACCGGAACGCGCGAGGAGTGGCTTGCGGCCCGGCTCGCCCTGCTTGAAGAAGAAAAGGCGCTGACGCGGCGCAGCGATGAACTGGCCGGGCAGCGGCAGGCGCTGCCGTGGGTGCGCATCGACAAGCCATATACGTTCGACACCGCGAATGGGCCTGCCTCGCTGAAGGACCTGTTCAAGGGGCGCTCGCAGCTTCTTATCTATCATTTCATGTTCGGACCGGACTATACGGCCGGCTGCCCGTCCTGCTCCTCCATCGCCGACGGCTTCAACGGCAGCGTCGTTCACCTGGAGAACCACGACGTCGCCTTTTCGGCGGTGTCGCGGGCGCCGCTCGCTAAGCTTCTTGCCTATCGCGAGCGGATGGGCTGGAGCTTCGATTGGGCGTCTTCCTTCGACAGCGACTTCAACGCCGATTTCAACGTCTGGTTCTCGCCGGAGCAGCAGCGTGACGGCGGCATCGAATATAACTACCGGCGCGAGCCGGCGATGCCGGTACCGCCGCTGACGAAGGGCGGCGAAGGGCCTGTCGAGCAGTTGGCTGCGACAACCGGAACCGACGTCGCGTCCTACACCCGCGAACGGCCCGGCATCAGCGCCTTCGCGCTGGAGGACGGCGCGATCTATCATACCTATTCGGCCTATGCGCGCGGTGTCGACGGTATCTGGGGCATGTATCCCTGGCTCGACCGAGCGCCGAAGGGGCGCAACGAGACCGGCATCTGGTGGCGCCGCCACGACGAGTACGGGCGGGCCTGAGCGATGGCCGCGCCAGACATCGGATCCTCATCGAACGAGACGGGCGGCCATGCCGCCGCCCGTTTCCTCGCCGGCTGGCTCGGCCTCGCGGCTGCGCCCACCTTCGCTGCGATGGCGCTGTTCTCCATCGTGTCGGGAAGCGGCGCCTGCATGGCGCAAGACGCCTCGCCGCTGAGCGGCATGGCAGCGATGTATCTGCTGATGAGCGCCTTCCACCTGGCGCCGTGGCTGAGGGTCGTCGGCAGCCGGTCCTAAGCGGAGCACCGGATCGGCGGCGCTCCCAGACCCTGCAAGGCCGGCCGAATCAGCGCCGGCCTTCGTTGCGCTTCCTTGAACTAGTGAACGCGCGGGATTGCCCATTCATGGGCGAGGTTGTCGACGGCGCGGTCATAGGCCTCTTCGGCCAGGATGCCCTTGTTGAGCGCGAATCCCTCGAACGCCTTGCGAGCATCCTCGCCATCGCGTTTGCCGCTCAGCGCCTTGCGGCAGACCTCGATGGCGCCGGCGTGATCCAGATCGGGGATGCCGTTCCACTCAATCAGGATATCGTAGGCATCGAGGACGGTTGAAACCTCCCGCGGGAAGCCGAGACCGACGAAGACGGAAACAGGCTGATCGAACTTGGGATCGTTCATCTGGTGCTCCTTTTGAAAGCGCTCTTTCCAACGCTTAAAGTGGGCAACACCGGGATCGGTTCTGTCACAAATGGAGACGG
>JBQCHN010000100.1:0-4527 GCA_051954615.1 Mesorhizobium sp.
GCGAAGGCGTAGCCGGAGATCAGATAGGGCAGGATCAGCGGCAGGACGACGGTGCGCGCGACGGTACGGTCGTCGGCGCCCATCGTGGCGGCGGCCTCGACCAGCGACCGGTCGATGGAGGCAAAGCCCAGCGACAGCGTCACCAGTGGCAGCGTGACGAAGAAGATCGCGTGGCTGACGATGGCCGTGAAGAACTGGCCGAACAGGCCGAGCGTCGCCCAGAAGGACAGGAAGCCGAGCGCGGTGATGACCGGCGGCAGGATGAAGGGCGCCAGCCCCAGCACCTGGAAGACGTTTGCCCAGGGCGCGATGCGCCGCCACAGGAACCAGGCGAGCGGCAGCGCGATCAGGACGGCGAGCGCCGCCGAACAGACGGCCAACGTCAGCGAATGGAGGAGTGCGGCCCGCCATTCCGGATCGGTGAAGATCTGCGCGTACCAGGCGAGCGAAAAGCCTCGCGGCGGGAAGGTCAGGTCCTGCTTCTCGTTGACCGAGACGCCCGCGACGACCATCAGAGGCGCCGCAAGGAACAGCGCGACGGCGAGGAAATAGAGACGGCGCAGCGCGTTCATGCGGCGTTCTCCCGGCGCCCGACGAGCAGGGTCAGGCCGACAAGCGACAGCGAGATCAGCACGAGGAACACCGCCATCGCCGCGGCGAAAGGCATGTTCGACTGGTAGATCGCCTGGTCGGTGATCAGCACCGACAGCGTCCAGTGCCGCGGCCGGCCGAGGATCTGCGGCAAAAGGTAGGAGCCGAGGGCGAAGACGAACACCATGATCAGCGTCGCCACGATGGTGTTGCGCAAGGCCGGCACCGTCACGTTGAAGAAGGCGCGCACCGGCGAGGCGCCGAGCGTTCGCGCGGCCTCTGTCAGCGTCGGGTCGAGCCGCACCAGCGCGGGATAGAGCACCAGGATCGTATAGGGCAACGCCTGGTAGACCATGCCGGTCAGCACCGCGCCGAAGGTCGGCAGCAGCGCCACGGGCTCGCTCATCAGGCCGACGGCGACGAAGAGGTTGGTGATGCCGGCAGTGCGCGAGAACAATGTCGACCAGGCAAAGCCGATGATGACTTCCGACAGCGACAGTACCGAAAGCAGCCCCACCAGCCAGACGGTCTGGACGCGGCGCGGCCGTTTGGTCAGCAGGTAGGTGAACGGAAAGGCGACGACGATGCAGCACGCCGCCACCGTCACCGCCAGCATCAGCGAGAAGCCGAGCACCTCGCCGAAGAAGGCGGAGAGGAAGCGGGCATAGTTATCCAACACGAAATCCGGCTTGTAGAAGCCGGCCGGGTCGCGCTTGAAGAACGACACCGCGATCATGATCGAGAACGGCACGACGAAGAAGACGATGAGCATCAGTGCCGGGAAAGCCAGCGGCGCGTAGTCGGCCGCGCTTCTGGGCGGCTCGCGCCTCACGACTTCACCACCACGCAGCTTTCGGCGGGCAGGAGGACGCCGACCTTTTGCCCGACCTGCACCTGCGGCCGCTCACGCGGTGTGGCGACGGCGGTGATCGTCATGCCGCCGGCCTCGACGAAGGTCTCGATCGTGCCGCCGAGGTCGCGCACGAACGTCACCGTGCCGTCGAGCGTGCCCTTGCCGGGCGCCGTCAGCCGCACGTCTTCCGGCCGGATCGAGATCGTCGCTTTCGTCATGCCCGACGGACAGGCCAGTTCGGGGACGGCCGCCCCCAGCACGGTCGAGCGGCCGGCGCCGTTCTTCTCGACCGGAAGCAGGTTGGTGATGCCGATGAAGTCGGCGACGAAGGCGTCGGCCGGCTTGCGATAGATTTCGATCGGCGGCGCCGCCTGCAGGATTTTTCCCTTGCCCATGACGACGACGAGGTCGGCCATGGTCATCGCCTCACGCTGGTCGTGGGTGACGACGATGGTCGTGATGCCGAGCCTCTGCTGCAGTTGTCGAAGCTCCACCTGCATCGCCTCGCGGAGCTTGGCGTCGAGCGCCGACAGCGGTTCGTCCAGCAGGAAAAGCTTCGGCGACAGCGCCAGCGCCCGGGCGATCGCCACGCGCTGCCGCTGGCCGCCGGAAAGCTTCGTCACCGGCCGGTCGGCGAAACCGGACAGGTGGATCATGGAAAGCAGTTCCTCGACGCGCTTGCGCTGGTCCTGCTTCGAGGCGCCGCGGATGCGCAGCGCATAGGCGATGTTGTCGCCGACGCTCAGATGCGGGAACAGCGCCAGCGACTGGAACACCATGCCGAGGTCGCGCTTGTGCGTCGGCAGCGTCGTGATGTCGTCGCCATCGAGCACGATGGCGCCGGCGCTCGGTTCTTCCAGTCCGGCGATCATGCGAAGCAGCGTGGTCTTGCCGCAGCCGGACGGCCCGAGCAGGCACACGAACGTGCCGTGCGGGACGGCGAGCGTAACGTCGTCGACGGCCGCGAAGTCGCCGAAGCGTTTCGTTATCGCATTGATGGACAGGCCGGACATGAAGGATTTTTCTCCGTATGCCGGTTCGGCGGGTGAAGCTGCTTGCCCTCTCCCCGTTTACGGGGGTGAGGAATGGTGGCCGAAGACCATGAAAAGCCAACTGCTTGGCTTTTCAAGTGACGAACGCCCGAAGGGCAGATGCCCGGCAGGGCAGTGAGGGGCGGCGCTTGCCTACGAAAGTTCGGCTCTGCCCCACATCCGGCTCTGCGGGCCACCTTCTCCCCCTGAACGGGGAGAAGGGAAAAGGGGCTCACCCGACGATCAGTTCGGTCCACTTCTGGTTAATCTCGTCGGCCTTCGAGGTGTAGAGGTCGTAGCGTGGGATGATCGGCTCGATATCCGACGAGACCGCCGCGAACTCCTTCTCGTTGAGGTCGAGCACCTCCTTCTTCAGCGTCGGCTGCGTGCCGACCTTGCGCGACATCAGGCCCTGGATCGACGGCTGGCTCATATAGTCGATGAAGGTGTGCGCCTCATCGACTTTCTTCGAGGCGCGCGACAGGCACCAGTTGCCGGAATCCTGGATGCCGCCCTCCTTCGGGAAGGTCGAGCGGACATGGAAGCCGTCGGCGATCGCGAGGCCCGTCACGTCGTGATAATACTGGCCCATCGGGATTTCGCCCGATTTCAACGCCTGTTCGAACTGCGCCTCGTCGCGATACCAGAGCCGGACGTTCGGCTTCACCTCGGCAAGCTTGGCGAAAGCCTTGTCCAGTCCGTCGGCGGTGCTGAGCGCATCGGTGCCGCCGAAGAAGGTCTTGGCCGTCACTTCCAAAAGGAAGGAGTTGGAGGCGAGCGCCAGCAGGCCGAGCTTGTCCTTCTTGTCGTCTTCCCACAGCGCCGCCCAGGAAGTCGGCGCTTCCTTGAACACATCGGTGTTCGAAACCAGCGTGATCCACCACGCCACCGCCCCGATGCCGGCGACGCGACCGTCCGGATACTTGTTGACGAAACGCGGCAGCAGGTCGCCGTAGTGCTTGAATTTCGAAGTGTCGAGCGGCGTCCACAATTCCGTCGCCTGGCCTTTCAGCGTCGTCGTCTGCGACATCATGGAGAGGTCGGCGGGCGCCTGCCCGGCCTTGGCGGCCTGCTCGAGCTGCACCAGCCAGGCTTCGCCGGTCGGCTCGGCCACCGACTCCACAGCAATGCCGGTCGCCTTTGTGAAGTCGGGGAAGATGTGGCTGTCGAACGATTTCTTGAAATAGCCGCCGTAGACGCCGACCTTGAGCGACTTGTCCTGCGCACGCAGCACCGCCGGCATGGCGAGTGTGCCGGCAGCGGCGATGCCGGCGCCGAGCACGGTGCGCCGGCTGAGCGACGTTTCCATCAGTTTCTTCATCGGCGTTCTCCTTCCCTCTCCGGACTTGGCCCGGGTTCCCGTTTGATCTTATGCTTTTTCGTTCACGCAGTCTTGCCCTTCAAGGCCGGGCTGAACACCATCAGGCTGAGAATCTCGAACAGCATCTGGGCGCCGGCATGAGCCGTGTTGGTCGTCGCATCGTATTGTGGCGCCACCTCCACCACGTCGCCGCCGACGAAGTTCAGTCCCTTGAGACCGCGCAGGATTTCCAGCGCCTCGCGCGTCGTCAGTCCGCCGATCTCCGGCGTGCCGGTACCGGGCGCGAAAGCCGGATCGAGGCAATCGATGTCGAAGGTGAGATAGGTCTTCCTGCCGCCCGTGCGGTCGACGATGGCGTAGGCGATGTCGGAAGCGCGCATCTCCTCGACCTCATGGCCATAGAGGATCTTGATGCCGAACGTGTCGGGCGCGTGGGTGCGGATGCCGACCTGGATCGAGCGGTCGGGATCGATGATGCCTTCCTTCACCGCGCGGCCGACGAAGGAGCCGTGGTCGATCCGCTTGCCGTCGTCGGGCCAGGTGTCCTGGTGGGCGTCGAACTGCACCAGCGCCAGCGGGCCGTGGATCGCCGCATGCGCCTTGAGCAGTGGCCAGGTGACGAAATGATCGCCGCCGAGCGACAGAAGGAACGCGCCTGACTTCAGGATCCTGGCCGCCTCGCGCTCGATCGTGCCCGGTGTCTTCTGGTGGTTGCCGCTGTCCAGCAGGCA
>JBQCHN010000101.1:0-4348 GCA_051954615.1 Mesorhizobium sp.
TCGTCTCCATGGGTCTCGACGCTTCCGCGCATGATCCGGTGCAGACCTTCGGCATCAGCAACGAGGGCTTCCATGAGATCGCTCGACGCATCGACGCCCTGCCGATGCCGAAGCTGCTGGTGCAGGAAGGCGGCTACCTGAATCCCAACCTGGGAGCCTGCCTCGGCGCCTTCCTGTCCGGTTTCCGGCACTGAGGCTGCGATGTCCGCAACAGATCGCTTTTCCTCGCGCGGAGGACGCCGGGGGGTCGACGCCATGGCCGCCTTCACGGTTCTGTCGTGGGCTGCGATCTTTCCTTTGACCCGCGTCTGCCTGCAATGGTTCCAGCCCTTCGAACTGGTGACGCTCAGATTGGTCATCACCGCCGTGGTCTTTGCAGCGGGATTGCTGTTCGTGCGGCCGCGCCTGCCTTCGTTGCCCCAACTGGCGGTGCTGTCGGTCTGCGCCTTCTTCGGCGTCGCGCTCTACAACCTCTTCCTGTCATGGGGGCTGGTGACCCTGAGCGCCGGCGCTGCCAGTTTCCTCACCAACACGATCCCCATCTTCACCGCGCTGCTGTCGTTCGCCATGAACGGCGAACGCCCGACATGGCGCTCGATCGGCGGGATGCTGATCGCCTTCGCCGGTATCGGCGTGCTCGCCTCGGCGCAGCCGGGCGGTTTCGCCTTCGGCTCCGGCGTCTCTTTCGTGCTGGCCGGCGCCCTGTGCTCGGCGCTCTACATCGTCCTGCAGCGGCGCCTCGTTCACACCTTCTCGCCGTTCGAGACCGGCGCCTGGCTGATGATCCTCGGCGCGGTGTTCCTGCTGCCATTCTCGGGCGCGACGCTCGACGCGGCCCTCTCCGCGCCGGTTCCGGCCCTGTTGCTGGTGGCCGTTCTGGCGATCGTTCCCGGAGCGCTCGGACAGTTGGCCTGGCTCTATGTGCTGAAGACGGTCCCGGCGGGGCGGGCGGCTTCGCTGCTGTTCCTCATTCCGCCGATCACGACGGTCATCGGGGTGGCGATGCTGGGCGAAACGGTTTCGGCCGCCTTGCTCCTCGGTGGCGGGTTCGCCATCGTTGGCGTCGCCGTCGTCCATGCCGAACGGGCGACGCGACGTGCCAGGGCGGACTGAGAATACCGTCGCCCGTTCGGCTGCTTGTGGCGTGACCGCCAATCGCGCTATAGGCAGCAAGCCTCAAGTGACGGAAATTCATGAGCAGGGCAAAATCACAAGTGGCGCCGTTACGGCACCGCACGGCGGCGCAGCGGCCACGCGTCAAGGGAACCAGCGTCAGCGAAGCCTATGACCGGCTGCGCTCGGATATTTTGGACCTGACGCTGGCGCCGGGGTCGCTGCTCGATGAAAGAGAGCAGGTGACGCGGCTCCAACTGTCGCGCACGCCGATCCACGAGGCTTTCGTGCGCCTGGCCGCCGAAGGGCTGATCGTCATGCAGCCCAACAGGCAGGCGCATGTGGCGCCGCTGGATATCCGCGACCTGCCGCTCTACGTCGAGGCGATCGACCTCGCGCACCGCACGGTCGTCCATCTGGCTGCGTGCCGCCGCACCGATGAGGACCTGGCCGCCATGCAGGCGGCGGCGGAAGCGTTCGAGCGGGCGACACGGGAGCGCGATCCCCTGGCCCTGACCGAGGCGAACCGGCATTTCCACGCCACGGTCGCGGCCGCCAGCCACAACCAGTATCTGTTCTCCCACTACGATCGTCTGCTGACGCTCGGATTGAGGATCCTGCGCAGCCACCACCTTTACCGCACCACCGGATTGGACGAGTTGCAGCGGCAGGCCAGCGAGCACTACGACCTGATCGCCGCGATCACGGCGCAGGACACCGCCAGGGCCGAACGCCTGGCGCATCTCCACACCAAGACCTTCGTCGACCATTATGTCCATTCTCTCCAGCAGAGCCTGACCCGGGACATCGGCGTGAAGCTTTACCCGACCGAACCGTCCGGCCGGTCTCCGGCATAACAGCCGCGCGCTTCCGCTGGCCGCGAAGCCTCTCAGTCGCGGAGGCTTCCGGCACTGCGCCGCGTCTCCCGCCGCTTCGCCAGCCTTGCCCGTCGAGCCTGGCGGAGGGCCGCCCTGCCTCGCATCACGCCGATGAGGGCCGGTGATCGAGGAGTTCGCGGATCGGCCCCAGTATCGTCGCAAGCGGCACCAGCCGTACCGCGAGGTCGCGGATGACCGCCAGCACCCGGCTGTGGCGGAACATCAGTTTCGCCAGTTGGCGCGAATTGTCCTGCGCGGCTTCGACCCTGGGCCTTTGCGCGCGCTCGTAGGCGCCCAGCGCCTCGCCGACGCCTTCGGGACCGGCGTCAAGTAGATGGCGGGCGAGGACGGTCGCCGATTCCATCGCCATGCCCGCACCGATGCCGGCGGTCGGCAGGAAGCCGGCGGCGGCGTCGCCGACCAGCGCCACACGCCCCGCAGCCCACGTATCGGCCCGACAGTCTGTCAGCTTCCAGAAATAGAGGTCTTTTCCGGCTTCGACCGTGGCCAGCGCCCGCTCGAACCACGGATCGACGGTGCTCAGCTGGCTGCGGATGTGAGCGATGAAGGCGGCCGGTCCTTCACGCATGTCGGAACGGTCGCCGCCGACAAACACACCGGCGCGGCCCTTGACGGGATAGATGCCGACGAAGAAATCCGCCCCCCAGATTTCGTCGCCCTGGTCGGCGTGAGCGGCGTCGGTCTCGGTCCAGGCGACCCAGCCGGCCCAGTCGGTGTCATAGGTCGTCACCTGGCTGGCGTCGAGAATCATGGCCCGACCCCTGGAATGCAGCCCATCGGCCAGCACCACGGCGTCGAAGGTCGCCTCGACGGTGCCGGTGCCGTCCTGCAGCACCGTTTCCACGGCCTCGGCCGTCTGCCTCAACGTCTTCAGCGTGGCGCCGTGGCTGATCGGCGCGCCGTGCGTCGCCAGCACCTCCAGCAGTTCGCTGCGTGCGAGGCCACGGTAGTCGCCATAGGCATCCAGCAGCGTGTCGATCTCGTATTCGCGCAGCAACGGTCCGTTGTGGCCGTGCAGGCGATATCGGTGGAAGGGAACGCTTCTGGCGCGATACTCGTCCTTGACGCCGAGTGCCTGCATGGCGGGATCGACGAGCGGCATGAGCGCCAGCATGTAGCCTTCGTCTGCATTGTCCGGCGCGCGCTCGATCAGTACCGGGTTGAGCCCGCCCCGCCGCAGCAATTGCGCCAGCGTCAGCCCGGCGACGCCGGCGCCGACGACGAGCACGCGCAGTCGGTCGGGGCGCTGCTTTTCCACCTGTTTTTTAAGCGAAGTTTCCATGAACATGCCGCACTCCTACTCTTTGGACCGATCAGTCCAAAATTCATAGTGCGTCTGGACCGAGTGGTCCAGTCTGCTATACTACACAGATGAGTGAACGAACGAATGAGCGGGTTCCGGGCGTGATGGCGCCGCAGCGCTACAAGCGATTGCTGGAGACGGCGGCCGGCTAATTCGCCGGCCGCGGCTTCGAACAGGCCTCGCTGAATGCGATCATCCGTGCCTGCGGGATGAGCAAGAGTTCCTTCTACCACTACTTCGGCTCCAAGGAGGCGCTGTTCGACCGTGTGGTCGAGGAAGCGTCTGCGGCGCTGGCGCGGGATCTGGACGCGCCCGATCCCGAAACTCTGACCGGACCGGAGTTCTGGGATCGCATTGAGGCGTTCCTGGCGCAGGCGCTGGCGGCTTCGGCCAGGCAGGACTGGTATGCCGACCTGGGCAGGCTTTTCTACCTGCCCGATCTGTCGGCCGAACGAAGCGCCGCATTGCAACGGGTGCTGGCTGGCGTCGCCGACTGGCTTGGCCGTGTACTGGCCGTCGGCCGGGCTTGCGGCGCGGTGCGCGATGATCTGCCGGCCTCGCTGCAGGCCGAACTGGTGTTCGCCCTGTTGCAGGCGATGGATCGCTGGTCGCTACGCCATATGAATGAATTCGACGAGGCCGCCATTGCTGGGCTGGCCCACCGTCAGTTCGAGGCGATGCAGCGCCTGCTCGCCGCCGATGGGGCGATACCGTGATTAGCCTGCCCGGCCTCGATCCGGCGAGAAGCGCGATACCCGGCTTGAACGGTCTTTGCGAAGGCTCCGCTGCGTATCAGGCCGCCGTCAGTTAGTTCAGCCCTGTTCGTCGCCGATGAGGCCGCGCAGCAGGTCGCGCGTCGCCTCGATGTCGGCGACGATGGCGGCGCGCGCCGCCGCCACGTCCCTGCCCTTCAGCGCCGCCACGATCTCGCGGTGATGGATCGAATAGGCGCCGGCGCTGTCGGTCTTCAACAGCGGCTCGATGTGATGCGTCAGCATGCGCATATAAGGCCCGAAGCGCAGCCACAGCGTCT
>JBQCHN010000102.1:0-5282 GCA_051954615.1 Mesorhizobium sp.
AACGCCAAGAACAAGAGGGCTTCGTAATGGCTGAGCTTTCCTCGCTCGCAGAACTGGGCACCGCCGTCGCTGCTGAGCAGCCGGCCGCCCCCGTGCACGTCCAGAAGCTCGACAAGTCGGGCCGTGCCTACGCCACCGGCAAGCGCAAGGACGCCATCGCCCGCGTCTGGGTGAAGCCCGGCTCCGGCAAGATCATCATCAACGACAAGGAATTCGGCGCTTATTTCGCCCGTCCCGTGCTGCAGATGATCCTCAAGCAGCCGATCGTCGCGGCCAACCGTGACGGCCAGTACGACATCGTCGCCACCGTCGCCGGTGGCGGCCTGTCCGGCCAGGCCGGCGCCGTCCGCCACGGCATCTCCAAGGCGCTGACCTACTACGAGCCGACGCTGCGCGGCGTGCTCAAGAAGGGCGGCTTCCTGACCCGCGACAGCCGCGTGGTCGAGCGCAAGAAATACGGCAAGGCCAAGGCCCGCCGCTCGTTCCAGTTCTCCAAGCGCTAAGCGATACGGACTGGCTCAATTCGGAAAGGCCGCCTTCGGGCGGCCTTTTTCGTATGTCCGGCGTGCGATATGGGGTTAGGCGGGCTCTTCCGCTTCACTGGAACGCGCGAGGAAGATCGCGACGGCGCCAGCCGCAAGCCCCATCAGCACCGCCGAGATCGCCAGGGCCATGTGCATGCCGGCAACGAGGCCGAAGGACGTCAGCGCGCCGAACAGCGCCACGCCGATGGCGCCGGAGGTCTGCCTGATGGTGTTGAGGACGCCGGACGCCATGCCGGCCATGCCGGGCGGCACGGCTTCAAGGACCGCGGTGGTCATCGCCGGCACGGCAAGGCCGGGACCGATGGTGAGAACCAGAAGCCGCCAGATCAGCGAGGCATAGGTCGTCGTTGCATCGACCGACAGGAGCAGGGCGAAGCCGAGCATGGCGATAGCGGGACCGACGATCAGCGGCAGACGCACGCCATAGCGGGCCACCACCGGGCCGGCCACGACGTTGGCAACGATGACGGCGGCGAGGAACGGCGTGAAGGCAGCGCCGGCCACCGCCGGAGAATAGCCCTTCACCTGCTGGAAATAGAAGCTCAGCAGGAAGATCAGGCCGTAGGTGGTCATGTTCACCGCCAGCCCGACGAAATTGGCGACGGCGAAGGCGGGAATGCGAAAAAGGCCGAGCGGCAGCAAAGGATGCCGGACACGGCGTTCGACCTCGATGAACGCCACGCCGGCACCGGCAGCCGCCGCGAAGCCTGAAAGAGCGAGCGGAGCGCCGAAGCCGGACGTGCCGCCCTCGATGACCGCCGCCGCCAGGACGAAGGGCACAAGAACGGCAAGCGCCTGGCCGGCGATGTCGATGGGCGGCCGCTCCGGCTTCACCGGCGTCTCGTCGAGAAACGCCGTGGCCATCGCGATGGCGGCGATACCGATCGGCAGGTTCAACAGAAAAATGCTCTGCCAGCCAAGCCGGTCGACCAGCAGACCGCCGAGCGGCGGGCCTGCGGCCAAGGCGGCCGCGCCCGCCGCCGTCCAGATCGAAACGCCCCTCGCCCGCAATGCGTTGTTTCCGTTGCTGGCATGGCTGAGCAGGGCAAGGGAACACGGCATCAGCATCGCCGCGCCTATTCCCTGCACTGCCCGCGCCGCCACCAGCACGACGCCGTTCGCGGCAAGGCCGCAACCCAGCGACGCCAGGGTGAAGATGGCCATGCCGAGGTTGAAGATGCGGCGCGCGCCGACGCGGTCGCCGAGCGCCCCGCCCGCCATCAGCAGCGCGGCAAAGGCCAGCGCATAGCCGTCGACCACCCATTGCAGTCCCGCCACATTGGTCGACAACACCACGCCGATCCGCGTCAGGGCAATGTTGACGACGGATATGTCGAGCTGGACGACGACGAAGCCGAGGCTGGTCGTCGCCACGGCCAGGGCATACGGGGCACGGGATGACAGGGGGCGATGGTGTGCGGCGGACATTGTCCGCCAAGTAAGCCGGACGCCCCGCCACGCAAGACGAAGCGGCCGTGGCTCCTGACAGCATCCTGTCGGCAGGAAACTTGCGCCTGCCGACTAAAAAGGCCCCGGCGCGAACCGGAGCCTTTTCTCATGCCGCTTCGAGCCGCCGCGAAACCGGCGACGCTCGGGATCAGTTGCCGGCCTTGGCCTTGTCCTGCTCTTCCTTGAGCTTCTTGGCGAAGTCCTCGTTGTTCTTGGCAACGAAGTCCTGCAGCTTCTTCTGCCGGTCCTCGATATCGGACTGCTTCATGGCCGGGCCGTCGAACGCTTCGCTGAAACCGGTGAGCGCGACCTTGATCGGGTTCGGCTGGTTCTGGAAATTGATCGAGGTCAGCGTGATCTGCTGGCCCTTCTTGAAGGAGGTGACGAGCTGGTCGGTCAGCGGCACCTCGGCCACGCAGCGGTCGGGGAAGCAGATGACGTAGTCGAGCTTCTGCGTCTTACCGCCGTCGACCTGAAGGCCGATGCCCGGCTGCACCAGACGGCCGGTCGGCACGGTGACCTGGAAGACCTTGCGGTTCACCTTGCCGCGCAGGTCGATCAGGCTGACGCCGGTGATCAGCTGGCCGTTGCCGGCGGTGGTGATGTTCTGCACGTTGCAGATGTCGACGTCTTCCTGCTTGGTGCACGCCTTGAACCAGCCCTGCGGGATCTGCTCCTGCGCCGAAGCGGACGGAACGGCTGCGCAGAGCACGCCGGCCACGCCTGCGGCCACGAGCGAAAGGCGGAATGCGTTGCTGTTCAGGCTCGTCATATGGTGCAATCCTCTGAAATGGTCCGATGCCGGCTAGCGGGCCTCGTGATGTGCTACCTCTTGCCGAAATGAGGCAACAGAATGACTTGCGCGGCGTGTTACACTGCCCGCGCCGCCGAATCCAGTCCACCGGCTTCATTTCTTTGGCAGATGCCATCAGGGTGCGCATGCTAGTTTCGAAACCGAATCACCCATTCGAGTGTCGAGGCAAACCGGTCATGGGCCGCATCTCTTTCTGGCTGGCTGGCGCCGTCCTTTCGGCCATCGTCGCAGCCGTCCCGTCGCGGGCGGCGCAGGGCATCGCCATGCAGGGCGAACCGGAACTGCCGCCCGGCTACACGCACTTTCCCTACGCCAATCCGGACGCGCCGAAAGGCGGCGCGATCACCTATTGCGTGGTCGGCACCTTCGACAACCTAAACCCGTTCATCATCAAGAGCCTGCGCACCACCGCGCGCGGGGTGATCGACACCATCTACGGCAACCTCGTTTTCGAGCCGCTGATGGCGCGCAACTACGACGAGCCGTTCGGTCTCTACGGCCTGCTCGCGGACGACGCGAAGATGGACCCCGAGCGCAAGTGGATCGAGTTCCACCTCGACCCCAAGGCGAAATGGTCGGACGGCGAGCCGGTGACGCCGGAGGACGTGCTGTTCACCTACGACACCTTCACCGAAAAGGGCCGGCCGCCCTATTCGGATCGCATGAAGAAGGTGGCGAAGCTGGAAAAGACCGGCGAGCACAGCGTCAAGTTCACCTTCAACGAAAAGGCCGACCGCGAATTCCCGCTGATCATCGCGATGACGCCGATCATTCCCAGGCACGCCTTCGTCAAGGAAACATTCGACCGCACGACGCTTAAGCCGGTCATCGGCTCCGGCCCCTACACGATCGTGGAGGTGAAGCCGGGCGACCGCATCGTCTTCAAGCGCAATCCCGACTACTGGGGCAAGGACCTTCCCTCCAAGCGCGGTTTCGACAACTACGACCAGATCGTCATCCAGTACTTCCTCAATGCAAACGCGATGACGGAGGCTTTCAAGAAAGGCATCTGCGCCATCGACACCGAGACGGACCCGGTCAAGCGCGAGCGCGACCTGGATTTCCCGGCCTACAAGCAAGGCAAGGTCGTGGCCGAAACCTTCAAGAGCGGCATACCGCCGGTGGTGAACGGCTTCCTGTTCAACACGCGGCTGAAGAAGTTCGCAGACCCCGCCGTGCGGCGCGCGCTCGGCATGCTCTACGACTTCGAATGGGCCAACAAGAACCTGTTCAGCGGCAAGTTCACCCGCACCATGAGCTACTGGCAGGGCTCGGAACTGTCGGCGCTCGGCCATCCGGCGAGCGAAAAGGAAAGGGCGCTGCTGGCGCCCTTCCCCGGCCGCGTGCCGCCAGATGTCATGGACGGCACATGGCGGCCGCCGGTGACGGACGGTTCCGGACAGGACCGCAAGGTGCTGAAAGCCGCCTACGACGTGCTGAAGGCCGCCGGCTACCGCATCGAAGACGGACATATGCTCGATCCGCAGGGCCAGCCCTTCGGCTTCGAGATCCTGACATCGAGCCAGGAAGAGGAGCGGCTGGCCGCGCTCTACCAGCGCACGCTGGGCAAGCTCGGCATCGAAGTGACGATCCGGGCGCTCGAAGGCGACCAGATCCAGTCGCGCAAGCAGCGCTTCAACTTCGACATGCTGATCGGCTCCACCGGCTTCACCAACACGCTGTCGCCGGGCATCGAGCTGATCAACCGCTGGAGCTCGAGCTCGGCCAATGCCGAGGGCTCGTTCAATCTGGCCGGCGTCGCCGATCCCGCCGTCGACGCGGCGATCTCGGCCATACTCAACGCACGCACGAAGGATGACTTCGTCGCCGCCGTCAGGGTACTCGACCGGCTTCTGATCTCGGGCAACTACATGGTGCCGATGCAGCACAACACCGAGCAGTGGATTGCCTACTGGGCCTATCTGGCCCATCCTGAAAAGACGTCGCTGTACGGCTACCAGTTGCCGACATGGTGGCGGAAGGCGAACTGATCGCGAACGGCGAAAGGACAGGCCCATGAGCGACAATTCGATCAGCATCGACGTGGTGTCCGACGTCGTCTGCCCCTGGTGCTTCCTCGGCGAGAAGCGCCTCAGGGCGGCAATCGCCGCGGTCGGCGACGTCGATGTCACCGTACGCTGGCGCCCGTTCCAGCTCGACCCGACCATTCCGCCGGAGGGCAAGGACCGCAAGGAATATATGCGCGCCAAGTTCGGCGACGGCGACCGGCTGCACCAGATCCATGCCAACCTGGTCTCGCTGGGCGCCGCCGACGGCATTTCCTTCGATTTCGACGCTATTCGCGTCTCCCCCAACACGCTCGACGCCCATCGCGTCATCCGCTGGGCCGGGACGATGGGCGAGGCCGAGCAGAACAGGCTCGTCGAGGAACTGTTCAGCCGCTATTTCGAGCGCGGCGAGAATACCGGCGACGCCGGCGTGCTGATCGAGGCGGCAAAGGCCGCCGGCATGGA
>JBQCHN010000103.1:0-2564 GCA_051954615.1 Mesorhizobium sp.
GGCGGCGATGATCATCATGGACAAGTCGACCGACATCGTGAAGGCGATCGCGCGGCTGTCCTACTTCTTCAAGCACGAGAGCTGCGGCCAGTGCACGCCGTGCCGCGAGGGCACCGGCTGGATGTGGCGCGTCATGGAGCGGCTGGTGCGCGGCGAGGCGCAGAAGCGCGAGATCGACATGCTGCTCGACGTCACCAAGCAGATCGAGGGCCATACCATCTGCGCGCTGGGGGATGCGGCCGCCTGGCCGATCCAGGGTCTGATCCGCAATTTCCGCCCGGAGATCGAGCGGCGCATCGACGAGTTCACACGCAATGCCCACAGCGTCCAGCCCGTGCTGGCGGCGGCGGAGTGAGGCAGCCATGAGCAAGCCCACCAAGAAGGAGATGCCGCAGGAGATGGCCAGCGCCGTCAACCTGATGGCGCATCCGCTGGCGGGTGCGGCGGCGCTGTCGGCCATCGGTTTCGGCGTCGCCAGCCAGGCGCTCGGCATGTGGGTCGGCGCGGTTGCCGGCGCCACCGAGGCGTCCGGGCGACTGTTGCAGGCGGCGTTCGAAGACAATGCGAAGGCGGAGCGGTCGGTGGCCGCGGCCAAGGTCAGGGCGCGTGCGAAAAGCGTGATGGAACAGGCGCAGACCGTCGCCCGCGAGGTCAACCAGGTGGCCACCCGCACGGTGGTCGAACAGGCAGCCGTCGAAAGCGTGGCAAGGCCGGTCGCCGTGAAGCCGGCTTCCGTTGCCGCACCGCAGGCGGTCGCGCCGGCGAAGCGCAAGCAGCCGAAGGCGATCGCGAAGCCTGAGGCGCCGGACGACCTGAAGGCGATTTCCGGCATCGGGCCGAAGCTGGAGCAGGTGCTGAACGGGCTGGGTATCTGGACCTATCGGCAGGTCGCGGCATGGTCCGGGCAGGAGATCGCCTGGGTGGACGAGCACTTGGGCTTCAATGGCCGGATCGGGCGTGACGACTGGACGGGGCAGGCCGCCGATCTGGCGGGCCGCGCCACGGGACAATGAACGAGATACGGGCGGTTTCGGCCGCTTTCGGACAAGAGTTGCGGTTTTCCGCAGGGGTTTAGGCGAATGGCAAAGCTAAAGGTCGACGGGAAAGAGATCGAAGTCCCCGATCACTACACGCTGTTGCAGGCGGCGGAGGCGGCCGGCGCGGAAGTGCCGCGCTTCTGCTTCCACGAACGGCTGTCGATCGCCGGCAACTGCCGCATGTGCCTGGTCGAGGTGAAGGGCGGTCCGCCGAAGCCGCAGGCTTCCTGCGCCATGGGCGTGCGCGACCTGCGCCCCGGCCCGAACGGCGAGCCGCCGGAGATGTTCACCAACTCGCCGATGGTGAAGAAGGCGCGCGAAGGGGTGATGGAGTTCCTGCTCATCAACCATCCGCTCGATTGCCCGATCTGCGACCAGGGCGGCGAATGCGACCTGCAGGACCAGGCGATGGCCTTCGGCGTCGATTCCTCGCGCTTCCACGAGAACAAGCGCGCCGTCGAGGACAAGTATATCGGCCCGCTGGTCAAGACGATCATGACGCGCTGCATCCACTGCACGCGCTGCGTCCGCTTCACCACGGAAGTGGCCGGCATTTCCGAACTCGGCCTGATCGGCCGCGGCGAGGATGCCGAGATCACCACCTATCTCGAACAGGCGATGACGTCGGAGCTTCAGGGTAACGTCATCGACCTCTGCCCGGTCGGCGCGCTGACGTCGAAGCCGTTCGCCTTCACGGCGCGGCCGTGGGAGCTGAACAAGACCGAATCCATCGACGTGATGGATGCGGTCGGCTCGGCCATCCGCGTCGATACGCGCGGCCGCGAGGTCATGCGTGTCATGCCGCGCAACAACGACCAGGTGAACGAGGAGTGGATCTCCGACAAGACGCGCTTCATCTGGGACGGCCTGCGCACGCAGCGCCTCGACCGGCCCTATGTGCGCAAGGGCGGCAAGCTTGCGCCGGCAAGCTGGAGCGAAGCCTTCGCGGCGATCAAGGAGGCGGTCGGAAAGGCCGCGCCTGAAAAGATCGGCGCCATCGCCGGCGATCTCGCCGCCGTCGAGGAAATGTATGCGCTGAAGCTGCTGGTTTCCTCGCTGGGTTCGGCCAACGTCGACTGCCGGCAGGATGGTGCCGCGCTGGATCCGGCGCTGGGCCGCGGCAGCTACATCTTCAATTCCACCATCGAGGGCATCGAGCAGGCGGACGCCATCCTCATCGTCGGTGCCAATCCGCGCTTCGAGGCCTCGGTGCTGAACGCCCGCATCCGCAAACGCTTCCGTGCCGGTCCTCTGCCGATTGGCGTGATCGGCGAGATGGGCGACCTGCGCTACGACTACGAGGCGCTGGGCGCCGGACCGGAGACGCTGAAGGATCTCGCCGACGGCAACGGGAAGTTCTTCGACAAGTTGAAGAAGGCTGAAAAACCGCTCGTCATCGTCGGGCAGGGCGCGGTGGCGCGCTCGGACGGCGCGGCCGTTCTCGGACTGGCGGCGAAGCTTGCCTCCGCGGTTGGCGCGGTCAAGGACGGCTGGAACGGCTTTGCCGTGCTGCATCACGCGGCGGCG
>JBQCHN010000104.1:0-20951 GCA_051954615.1 Mesorhizobium sp.
TCGTAGCGGAGATAGCCGCCGATGCGCAGGCAGGTCTCGGTGCCGGGGATGTAGAAGTAGCCGGCGCCGTAGACGTCGCAGATCTTGACGTATTCGGCCGGTTCGGGTTCGGCCGTGACGACCGCGTCAGCTGCGCGGGCGCCGGAAACCGCGACGAGGGCCGCGGCAGAGCCGATGAGAAGGCTCTTGATGGTCATGGTTTTTCTCCTGTCGTGTGCAAACAAAACGGCGCGCAGACAGGTGCGACCGAACATGCGTCACCCCCACCTTGCCTGATCGGCCGGCCGCCTTGTTAGGAAGCTTGCGTGACAGAGGGACGACACCGGCTCGCGGGCCGCCGCGAAAGACGACCGGTCCCCACGCCGAAGCGAGCCCGTGTATCTTTCGCGCAACAGGTCCTTATGGGGCGGCCATAAAGTCCGCGGCGGGCCAGCCACAAGCGCAGCAGGCCATCTGGCCTTTGCATGCGGCGCCCGTCCCGCCTAACTTAGCCGCATCCTGCAATCGGGCCGCCGCAGGCGTCCCAGCCAAGCCGAAAGCCGACCATGACCGAACAGACCCTCGTCCCCGTCTTCGACGGCCATAACGACACCTTGCTCAAGCTCTACAAGGCCAAGGAGGCCGACAAGGAGAAGCTGTTCATCGACGGGTCTCCCGCCGACTGGCACATCGACCTGCCGCGTGCCCGCAAGGGCGGCTTCGCCGGCGGCATGTTCGCCATCTTCCCGCCTTCGCCGGAGAAGCGCAGGAGTGGCGACATGTTGAGCCATGACGAGCCGCTGCCGCCGCAGCTGCCGCGCGCAGCCGCGATCGATTCCACCATCGGCATGGCTTCGATCCTGTTCAAGCTGGAGCGCGCCGGCGCGCTGACGGTTTGCCGCAACGCGGCTGAGGTACGCGCCGCCGTCGCCAGGGGCGTGCTCGCCGCCGTCTTCCACATCGAGGGCGCGGAGGCGATCGGCGCCGACCTTTCCATGCTGGAGGTGCTGCACGCCGCGGGCCTGCGCTCTCTGGGCATCGTCTGGAGCCGGCCGAACATCTTCGGCCACGGCGTGCCGTTCCGCTTCCCTTCCTCGCCCGATATCGGCGACGGGCTGAGCGACGCCGGCAAGGCGCTGGTCAAGGAATGCAACCGGCTGAAGATCCAGATCGACCTGTCGCATCTCAACGAGAAGGGTTTTCGCGATGTGGCAAAGCTCTCCGATGCGCCGCTGGTCGCCACGCACTCCAACGTGCATGCCATCTGCCCGCATTCGCGCAACCTGACCGAGTGGCAGCTCGGCGCCATCCGCGACAGCGGCGGCATGGTGGGCCTGAACTACGCCACCGGCTTTCTGCGCGAGGACGGCTACATGAACGCCGATACCAGCCTCGACGTCATGGTGCGCCATGTCGATGCGCTGCTGGCCGCACTCGGCGAGGATCACGTCGGCCTTGGTTCGGACTTCGACGGCGCGGTGATCCCCGCGCCGATCGGCGACGTGTCCGGCCTGCCGAAGCTGATCGACGCCTTCGCCGCGCGCGGCTACGGGCGCGAGTTGATCGAGAAGATCGCCTGGAAGAACTGGGCCGGCGCGCTGGAAAAATCCATAGGGTGAAAGCCCGGTCCGCCTTCGGCGGATCGGAAGGTCCGGCGGAGCTTCCGAAGGGCTTGAACGCCGGGGAGTTGCGAAGCAACGGGTCCCCGTCCGGGCGGCGGGGCGCGCAGAGGCATCCCTCCCCTTGAGGGGAGGGTGGTCCGAAGGGCCGGGAGGGGTCGCCGAGACAGTGCGCCGACATTCCTTCTTTACGTCGGAGCGGTCGCTTCGCCCGGTGTCCTTCGGCCCCCTCAAGGGGGAGGGGTACGTCGGAACGTTACCGTCGATGGGAGCCAAATCGCGATGACCGCCTCCCGTGACGCCTTCATTCTCGCCAACACCGCGCTGACGGCGCCGCCGCATGTGCCGGAAATCCGCCTGCACCTTGCCGACGAGGCACACGACCTTTGGCACCGCACGGAGGAAGAGCTGGCCGAGATCGGCCTGCCGCCGCCGTTCTGGGCCTTTGCCTGGGCTGGCGGGCAGGGGCTGGCGCGCTACGTGCTCGATCATTCCGGCACGGTGTCGGGCAAAAACGTGCTCGACTTCGCCTCCGGTTCCGGACTGGTCGCCATCGCCGCCGCCAAGGCCGGCGCTGCCAGCATCCTCGCCGCCGACATCGATCCCTTCTGCGAAGCGGCGATCCGCCTGAACGCGGCCCAGAACGGCGTGGCGGCCGACTTTTCGGACGAAGACTGGATCGGGCGCGACGGCGGCTGGGACGTCGTCTTGGCTGGCGACGTCTTCTACGACAAGCCTTTCGCCGAGCGCTTGCTGCCGTGGTTTTCAGCGCTCCATGCGCGCGGCGCCGAAATCCTGATCGGCGATCCCGGCCGCGCCTACCTGCCGAAAGCCGGGCTCGAAAAGCTCGCCGTCTACGAAGTGCCGGTCACGCGCGCGCTGGAGGACGCCGAGGTGAAGCGCACGACGGTGTGGCGCTTCGGCTGACGGCCGCCGCCGGTCAGGCCTGCGTCTTCGCCGCTTCCGCCAGGATCCACTCGCGGAAGGCGACGATGCGCGGATCGTCCGCTGCGCCCTGCGGATAGACGAGGAAATAGGCGAATTCCGGCGCGAGCCTGAGGCTGAGTTCGAGCGGCCGCACGAGGCGGCCTTCCGCGAGGTCGCCGGCAACCATGGCGGATTCGGCCAGCACGATGGCGCTGCCTTCGAGCGCCGCCTGCAACAGTTCGGAAGACGTGCCGAAAACCACGGTGCGGCTGTCGTCGAAATCGTCGACGCCGGCGGCCGCCATCCACATCGGCCAGTTCGGCCAGGTGATGCCCTGGCGCGACCACTCGATATGCGCCAGCGTGTAGTTCAGCAGGTCGCGCGGCTCGCTGATCGGCGGCCCCGAGCGCAGCAACGTCGGGCTGCATACGGGGCCAAGCACGTCGTCGAACAGCCGGTGGGCGGCGAGGCCGGCATATTTGCCGGCGCCGAAACGCACGGCGACATCGACGTCGTCCTGCTCGAAGTCGCGCAGGTCGGACGAGACATCGAAGCGCAGTTCGATGTCGGGGTGGGCCTCGCGGAAGGAATCGACCCGCCGCATCAGCCATTTGGCGGCGAACTGCGCGTCGGCGCTGACCCTGAGCTGGCTCGCGCCGCGCTCCATCCTGCGCGCCCGCGCCACCGCGCGGCCGAGCACGTCAAGCGCCTCGGCCGAGGCTTCCAGCACGAGCTCGCCGGCCTTGGTCGGCCGGATCGAGCGGCTGGTGCGGGTGAACAGGACCAGGCCGAGCTGGTCCTCGATTTCCTTGATCTGGTAGCTGACCGCAGCCGGCGTCAGCCCGAGCTCGTCCGCCGCGCGGGTGAAGTTGAGGTGGCGGCCTGCCGCCTCCAGCGTTCTCAGCGCGCGCGTTCCGGGTATCGGGTGCATCTCAACCTTCAAGGAGGACTTGATGATCTGACAAGAACTACTCGTTTCCCTCTTTTTCTTCAATGGGTCATTGTTCGCTCATCGCAGAAACAAAAAGCCGGGCTTGATGCCGGGCATGAAAGGAACAAGGCCATGACAAGCTATATCCTGACCCGTCCGGTCCCGCTCTGGAAAAGGCTGCTCGACGGTCTCGTCGATCGCCGCCCCGCCGCCGGAAACGTGCCCGTCGTGCCGATCCAGGAGATCGAGGGATTGAGCGACAGCCTGCTCGAGGACATCGGCATCGATCCGCGCAGCGTGCCGCGCCCCTCGCACGAGGCGACCGTCAGCCTCGGACTTTCGGAGCGCGGCTGGATACCGGGCCGGCGCTGACCTTTAGAGCGGTTCTGATTTTAACAGAATCGGCAGAACCGCTCTATCTCTTTGTTTTAGCCGCATTTCCGGACGCAAAACCGTTTCACATTTTTGCTGGAAATGCTCTAGCGCATCACCTTGAGCACCGTGCCGGCGCCGAGGTGCGGCAGAAGCCGCGCCATAGCGCGCCGGCTCACCGCCACGCAGCCCTGCGTCGGCGTGAAACCCGGCCGCGCCAGATGGAAGAAGATGGCGCTGCCGCGTCCGCGCCGGCGCGGCGCAATGTTCCAATCCAGCACCAGGCAGGCGTCGTAGAGCCGGTCGTCGCGCTTCATGTGCTCGTGGCTGGCGCCATACGGAATCTTGACCGGCCGGTTGTAGTTGCGGTCGTCCGGCACCTCGCACCAGCCGAGGTCGGCGCCGATCGGCGCCATGGCGAGGCGCGTGCGGCGCGCGCCTGCGAACTGGTCGCCGCGGAAATAGCCCGACAGGATGCGCATCGCCGCCAGCGGCGTGCCGCCGTCGCCCTCGCGCTTGTTCGCCACGATGCCGCCATGCCCCAGCGCGCAGGGAATGACCAGTTGCCCGGCCTTCATCAGCCCCTGCGTCGGATGCCCCGGACGGGCGCGCACAACGATGGTCGAGAGCGCGGCAGGCGATTTTCCGCTGCCGATCTTGCTTGCGCCGTTTTTCGGGTATGATCGTTTCACGGAACAAATCACTGTGAACGTCTGTTGTTGCGGTCAGCTTCCGCATAAACGGGCGACGGTCAACCCGCCGACACTCGGCAAAACAGTTTTTTTATTGCGAAACAACGGATTGATCCATGACCTCACGCACCATCCTGATTGTCGACGACGACGATGACCTGCGCTCGACGCTGGTCGAGCAGCTGTCGCTCTACGAGGAGTTCGACATCCAGCAGGAAACGACGGCGGCCAAGGGCATCAACGCGGCCCGCGCCGGCATGGTGGACCTGCTCATCATGGACGTCGGCCTGCCCGACATGGACGGCCGCGAGGCGGTGAAGCTCTTGCGCAAGGGGGGCTACAAGGCGCCCATCGTCATGCTGACCGGCCACGACACCGATTCCGACACCATCCTCGGGCTGGAGGCCGGCGCCAACGACTATGTGACGAAGCCGTTCCGATTCGCCGTTCTGCTCGCCCGCATCCGCGCGCAGCTGCGCCAGCACGAACAGAGCGAGGATGCCACGTTCGCCATCGGCCCCTACACCTTCAAGCCGAGCCAGAAGCTGCTCATCGACCAGCGCGGCGCCAAGGTGCGGCTGACCGAGAAGGAAGCCTCGATCATCAAATACCTCTACCGCGCCGAGCAGAAGGTGGTGACGCGCGACGTGCTTCTGGAGGAGGTCTGGGGCTACAATTCCGGTGTCACCACCCACACGCTGGAAACGCATGTCTACCGCCTACGCCAGAAGATCGAGCGCGATCCTTCCAATGCTGAAATTCTTGTGACAGAAAGCGGCGGCTACAAACTGGTTCCCTGAGAATGAGCGCCTGGCACGGGAAGGCGCTACATTGTTAACCAGCTTGCTGGTCAAATGCCGAATCGGCGGGGGCGCGCGAGGAGGGAATGGCCTGACGGCCGGGGACATGATCGCAAATGGCGCTGGATGACGACGTTCGCATCCTCTCGCGCGTGGGGCTGTTCGAGGGCTTCACGCCCGAGCAGTTGCGCCTGCTTGCCTTCGGTGCGGAGACGACGGCGCTGCCGGCCGAGCGCAAGCTCTACCGCGAGGACGACGAGGCCGATTCGGCCTATGTCGTGGTTGCCGGCCGCATCGTGCTCTACCGCGAGGCGAACGGCGCGCATGTGCCCATCGGCTTCGCCGAAGCGGGCTCCATCCTCGGCGAACTGGCGCTGATCGCCGACACAAGGCGACTTACCAGCGCTTCGGCGGCGGTCGATTCCGAGATCCTGCGGTTGAACCGCAAGATGTTCCGCCGCATCCTCGAGGAATATCCCGACATCGCCGTCCAGCTTCACCAGCGCATCGCCGAAGAGCTGCAGGCGCTGATCGAGCGCATCGAACAGGTGGCGCCGCGGTTTGCGGGGTGAGGAGCGGTCCGCGTAGCGGACGAAAAGCCCCCGAATGGGCTTTTCGAGCGACGAACGCCCCGAGCCGTAGCGAGGGGCTGGGCAGTTCGCGTAGTACCCCCACTCCTGCCCCCCCTCCCCGCAAGGGGGAGACGCCAACATTACCGTTTCGCCCAAAATCTCCGGATTTGTGGGCTGTGGCCATACCGCCCTTCCCCTTGCGGGGTGGAGCGCAGCGCCATGTGCGACAGCCCCGCCCTTGAGAGGTGAGGCAACGTCATGGGGATAGCCTAGGCCGTCACTCCAGATCGAAGCGTGCGATGACCGGCACATGGTCGGACGGCCGTTCCCAGCCACGCGCCTCGCGCAGGATCTCGTAGCCGGCAAAGGGCGGCACCAGATTGGCCGACGACCAGACGTGGTCGAGCCGGCGGCCACGATCGGAGGCCTGCCAGTCCTGCGCCCGGTAGCTCCACCACGTATAGAGTTTCTGCTCGTAGGGCACGTTGAGCCGCATCAGGTCGACCCATTCGCCGGCCTTGCGCATGGCCTCGAAGCTTTCCGTCTCGACCGGGGTGTGTGAGACGATTTTGAGCAGCTGCTTGTGCGACCAGACGTCGTGCTCGAGCGGCGCGATGTTGAGGTCGCCGACCAGGATTGAGGAGGAAAAGTCGTCCTGTTCGGCGCGAATCGCGTTCATCTCGGCGACGAAATCGAGCTTGTGCCTGAACTTCCAGTTGATCTCGGGGTCCGGCTCGTCGCCGCCGGCCGGCACGTAGAAATTATGCAGCAGGATCGACCGGCCACCGGCCGACACCCGCACCGACAGGTGGCGGCTGTCCTCGATGCCGCAGAAGCGGCGCTTCTCCACCACCTCCAGCGGACGGCGCGAAATGGTGGCAACGCCGTGATAGCCCTTCTGGCCGAAGATCGCGATGTGCTGGTAGCCGAGGCTGCGGAAGGCGTCGAACGGGAACAGGTCGTCCGGGCACTTGGTTTCCTGAAGGCACAGCACGTCCGGCGCCCGCTCGGCTAGCAGACGCTCGACGATCGGCATGCGCAGGCGGACGGAGTTGATGTTCCAGGTGGCGAGAGTGAAGGGCATTCGGCTGAGGCAGGCGTGAGGAAAAGACGGCGAACCCTGCCAGCCGCGGCGGTCAAAGACAAGCCGCAGCCAGTCAGCCGGCCGATTTCCACAGACGTTACGCGGCGGTCAGCGGTTGCTGCCCTTGGAATTCAGCTCACGGTTGGCCGTGTAGTCGATCTTGAAGGTGTCGGCGGCGAAATTGACGCCTTCCTTGGTGTTGAAGATCATCACCGTGGTGTCCTTGCCCTGTGCGTCGGTGATGGTCCACTGGCGCAACTCGTAGGTCTTCGGATCGAACATCATGGTGATCTTCGAATTGCCGAACACATGCTTGTCGGCAAGCTGAATGGTGGTCAGGTCGTCTTCCTGCTTGATGCCCGTCACCTTGCCGCCGGAGAGGTCGATGCGATCGTCGAGCAGGAGCTTGAGCGGCGTCTTGGACAGCGGGTAGAGGTCGGAAGTCTGGAGCTTCTTGTTGAGGATGACCACCGACTGGCCGTCGGAGATGACGCGGAAATTGGAGGCTCCGTCATAGTTGAAACGGATCTTGCCCGGCCGCTCGAGGTAGAACTTGCCGCCCGTCTGCTCGCCCTTGGGACCGAACTGGACGAACTCGCCGGTCATCGTCCTCACGGCGGAGAAATGGTCGGCGATCTTCTGCGCCACGTCGGGCGCGGCGGCCTCGGCCGGGCCCAGCAGCCGCAGGCCGGGGGCGAGGTTGAGCGCGGCCGCACCGGCGAGCGCAAGGCCAAGGCCGAGCAGGTGCCGGCGCGTCGGGGCGAAAATGCTTGTCCGGGCAAGGCGGTCTGTGGTCATGGCTCTCACGTCCTTATTTGCTGTGCGACAGTGTCTGGTCCCCCAGTTGGGCTGAAGTTTGGCGCCTGAAGAAACACGTTGCCGCGCCTTCGGGTTCCCTGCGGGGCGATCAGAACTTGTCGTCCTCGGTCGGCACGAGAATCTCGCGCTTTCCGGCATGGTTGGCGGCGCCGACGATGCCTTCCTTCTCCATCCGCTCGATGATCGAGGCGGCGCGGTTGTAGCCGATGCCCAGCCGGCGCTGGATGTAGCTGGTCGAGGCCTTGCCGTCGCGCAGCACCACGGCCACCGCCTGGTCGTAGGGATCGTCGGACTCGTCGAAATTGCCGCCGCCGGAGCCGCCCTTCCCCGAAGGCGCGTCGTCGTCGTCTTCCTCGTCGTCCTCGGTGATGGCGTCGAGATATTCCGGCACGCCCTGCAGCTTCAGGTGCTGGACGATCTTCTCCACCTCGTCGTCGGAGACGAACGGGCCGTGGACGCGCTGGATGCGGCCGCCGCCGGCCATGTAGAGCATGTCGCCCATGCCGAGCAGCTGCTCGGCGCCCTGTTCGCCCAGGATGGTGCGGCTGTCGATCTTCGACGTCACCTGGAAGGAGATGCGGGTGGGGAAATTGGCCTTGATGGTGCCGGTGATGACGTCGACGGACGGGCGTTGCGTGGCCATGATGACATGGATGCCGGCGGCGCGCGCCATCTGGGCGAGGCGCTGTACCGCACCTTCGATGTCCTTGCCGGCGACCATCATCAGGTCGGCCATCTCGTCGATGATGACGACGATGTAGGGCATCGGCTCGAGGTCGAGGTTCTCCGTCTCGTAGATCGCCTCGCCGGTCTGGCGGTCGAAGCCGGTTTGCACGGTGCGCTGGATCTGCTCGCCCTTCTTCTCAGCCTGCGCGACGCGCTGGTTGAAGCCGTCGATATTGCGCACGCCGACCTTGGACATCTTGCGATAGCGGTCCTCCATCTCGCGCACGGTCCATTTGAGCGCGACGACGGCCTTCTTCGGATCGGTGACGACGGGGGTCAGAAGATGCGGGATGCCGTCGTAGACCGACAGTTCGAGCATCTTCGGGTCGATCATGATGAGGCGGCATTCCTCGGGCTTCAGCCTATAGAGCAGCGACAGGATCATGGTGTTGATGGCGACCGACTTGCCCGAGCCGGTGGTGCCGGCGACCAGCACGTGCGGCATCTTGGCGATGTCGACGATGACGGCCTCGCCGTTGATCGTCTTGCCGAGCGCCAGCGCCAGCTTGGCCTTGGTTTGCTCGAAATCGCGGCTGGCGAGGATTTCGCGCAGGTAGACCATCTCGCGCTTGGCGTTTGGCAGCTCGATGCCGATGGCATTGCGGCCGGGCACGACGGCGACGCGCGCGGCGATGGCGCTCATCGAGCGGGCGATGTCGTCGGCCAGGCCGATGACGCGGCTCGACTTGATGCCTGGCGCCGGCTCCAGTTCGTAAAGGGTGACGACGGGGCCGGGGCGGACGGCGATGATCTCGCCCTTGACGCCGAAGTCCTCCAGCACGCCTTCCAGTAGGCGGGCGTTCTGCTCCAGTGCTTCCTTCGACAGCGAGGCGTCGCGCACGACGTTCTTCGGCTCCGACAGGAAATGCAGCGACGGCATCTCGAAATGGCCGCTGGCGAGCATCGAGGTCTGCGCCTCGCGATGGGCGCGCACGCCCGGCTGCGGGCGCGGCGCCGGAGTCTCGACGCGGGTGGCGGCGTCGGAGCGGAAGGCGCGCACCTCGGCGGCCGGCGCCTGCGGCGCATGCGCGGCGGGCTCCGGAGCGAAATCGTCGACGTCCTCGCCCTCGTCGTAGAAATCGGTATCGGCGGGATCGAGCGCGGGCGCTCGGGTTCCGACCATGGAGGCGAAGAATTCCGGCTCGACGCGGGCGCGGCCGGCCTGAGTCAGCCGCACTTCCTCCATCTCGGCAACCTCGACGCGCTCGGCGGCGCGACGCCAGGCGCTGCTGGACGGTTGAGGGGCCGCCTCCTCGAAGCCGAATTCGTCCTGCCGGCTGCGGCGCTGCGCGGCGCGGCGATGCAGGAAGGCGCGGAAGGACAGCCACCAGTGGGTGACGGCGCCGAGCGCCAGAATACCCTCGTTGTCGTCGTCCTCTTCCTCCTCGAACAGGATCTGGTCGGTATCGGCCGGTTCGGGTCGGGCCGGCTCGTCCTCCATCACGGCGAAGCCGTTGCGGCGCGCAATCAGCGCCGAGCCGTAGACGAACAGCCACAGCGCCGGGACGGCGAAGACGACGGCAAGCACGCCGGCGAGCAGGCCTGTGGGATAGCCGCCGGCGAAGGCGCCGGGAATTTTCAGCACCATGTCGCCGATGACGCCGCCGAGGCCGGTCGGCAGCGGCCAGGTCGGCGGCGGCGCGACGCAGCCGACGATGGAAGCGGCCAGCAGCGCGAAGCCGAACCAGGCGAGCCCGCGCTTCGGCAGCTTGTCGACGCCGCGCGCGGTGAAAAGGAAGAAGCCCCAGGCGACCGCCGGCACGAGGGCGGCGACGGCCGACAGGCCGAAGAACTGCATGGCGAGGTCGGAGAAGACCGCCCCGGCATAGCCCATCGCGTTGGTGACGGGGTTGTCGACGGCATGGCTGAAGCTCGGATCGGCGACGTTCCAGGTGGCGAGGCTGGCTATGCCGAAGGCGACGGCGGCAAAAAGGCCGGCGCCGACCAGACGTCCGACCTGCCGGCGCGCGAAGGCGCGGATGCCGTGGCCCGTATCGGTCAGCGTGAGCGGTACCGATGCCCCTGAACGCATTCTATTCTCCGCCTATAAGTGCCTGAGCCGGTCGCGTGCGCATACCGGCGGAATCGTTGCGGCAGATTATTGGCCCGAGGGTTAAGGGCGCATTAACTATGCCGATGCGGCGGCCCCTTATTCCGCAAGACCTGGAGGGCGGCACCGTACAGCCGCCGTGGGAAGCCTTGCCGGACCGACGCTTGCTTCGGCGAATCGATCTTCGGACGGTCCGGTCGTTTGCCGTGCCGGACGCCCAGCGGGAATCCCCGCAGGTCGACAACGACCGTCAAGGCAGCACTTCGGATGAAGCATCTACCGCATTCGGCGGGGAGGGCCTTTTGTGATTTCGGGGCGCGAAGGCGAGGGATTATAATGGCGCCTCGAGGGGCTGCCTCCAGATCGGGAGAAAAGCCATGGCAAGAAGGTACATAGACTGCCGCGAATTCCCGAGCGAGATGCAATGCAGCATCGCCATTTCAGCGGATCGGGAAGACGAACTGATCGAAGCTGCGGTGCAACACGCCGTTTCCGTTCACGGCGAGAAGGATACCCCCGAATTCCGCAAGGAGATTCGAAAGGCGGTACATGAGGGAATGCCCGCGATGTAGCCGTGGATCGTCCCGCGCATCCTCATGGATGCGGGGGCTACCGGCCTTTGCGGCATTGCCGCACCGTCGCCCGTTCCGGTTCGCCGGGGCGGGCTTTTTGCGCTTGCGGACGTGAAAAACCCCGACACGAGTGCCGGGGCAATTCGCCTGTATCAAGGCTGGTTTCAGGCCCAGTACCAGACCCAGACGCGCTCGCGGTGGCAGCGCACGACGCGCCGGCCATGGCGCCAATAGCGCCGGCAGACCCGCCGCCAGACCCGCCGCCGCCGACGGCGCCGCGGCCGGTGGCGCGGCGGACGATGGCGATCATGCCGGTACTGGACGTCGACGACGTCGGCTTCGCCGAGCGGCACGGGGTCGGCGCCGTCCAGTTCATCGAGGATGCCGTTTCCCTTGAGCACGCCCGCGGCGGCCTGCGTGGGACGGGCCATCCCCGCCACGGTCGCCGCGCCGGCAAGGCCGAGCAATCCGGTCAGGAACAATCGTCGATCCATGTGAACCTCCTGCTTGCATTTCAATCGAACACGACCCGCCGCCGAAGTCGAAACACTATGTCTTTCAACCTGAACCCTTCGTGAACGCGCCGGGGTTCGCCCCGCCATAACGGGCGAACCCCGGCTCCCGTTCCTGAGCGGACCTTCTACTGCACGACTTCGCCGTGTTGGCTGACGTCGAGGCCCTCGATCTCCTGCTGGCCGGATGGACGCAGGCCGACGAGCGCCTTGACCACGTAGAGGATCGCGGCGGTGGCGAGCGCCGTCCAGACGATGGTGAAGACGATGCCGTAGAGCTGCGTCACCACCGAGGCGTTCTCGCCGAGGCTGTTGATGGCCTTGTCGGCGAACACGCCGGTCAGGATCGCGCCGACGATGCCGCCGACGCCGTGCACGCCGAAGGCGTCGAGCGAATCGTCGTAACCCAGCGCGTGCTTCAGCTTGACCGCAGCAAAGTAGCAGACGATGCCGGCGACGATGCCGATGACGAAGGCGCCGGTCGGGTTGACGAAGCCGGCGGCCGGCGTGATGGCGACGAGGCCGGCGACGGCGCCGGAGATGATGCCGAGCACCGAGGGCTTTTTCGCCACCAGCCATTCGGTGAACATCCAGGCAAGGCCGGCCGTGGCGGCGGCGACTTGGGTGTTGACCATGGCGGCCGCGGCGAGGCCGTCGGCGGCCAGTTCCGAGCCGGCGTTGAAGCCGAACCAGCCGACCCACAGCAAGGCCGCACCGATCACCGCGTAGACGAGGTTGTATGGTGCCATGTTGACCGACCCATAGCCCTGACGCTTGCCGAGAACGAGGGCGCAGACGAGGCCGGCGACGCCGGCGTTGATGTGGACCACCGTTCCGCCGGCGAAGTCGAGCACGCCGGCCGAGCCGAGGAAGCCGCCGCCCCACACCCAGTGCGCGATCGGCGCGTAGACGACCAGCAGCCACAGGCCGGTGAACAGAAGCAAGGCGGAAAACTTCATGCGCTCGGCGAAGGCGCCGGCGATCAGTGCCGGCGTGATGATGGCGAAGGTCATCTGGAAGACGGCGAAGACGAATTCGGGAATGTTGGCCACGCCCGGCGCCCACAGCGTGTCGACCGTGATGCCGGCGAAGAGGGCTTTGGACAGGCCGCCGACATAGGCGTTGGCGCCGCCGCCGTCCGAGAAGGCGAGCGAATAGCCGACGACGAACCACAGCACGGTCGCCAGACAGCAGACGGCGAAGCTCTGCATGACAGTGGCGAGCACGTTCTTCTTGCGCACCATGCCGGCATAGAACAGCGCAAGGCCCGGAATGGTCATCATCAGCACCAGCGCGGTGGAGACCAGCATCCAGGCGGTGTTGCCGGTGTCGAGGGCGGGTGCTGCGTCCTGTGCCAGCGCCGCCGTCGTACCGGGCAGGCCGAGCGCCAAGGCGCTGGCCAGCGCCGCCGGCCCGGTCTTCTTCAAGGTCGAGAAAAAGGTCATCGATCTCTCCATTGGGATGTCGTTTCGCGGCTCAGAGCGCGTCTGTGTCGGTTTCGCCGGTGCGGATGCGCACGGCCTGGTCGATGCCGAAGACAAAGACCTTGCCGTCACCGATCTGGCCGGTGCGGGCGGCGGCGGCGATCGCCTCCACCGCCCGGTCGGCCATGTCGGTGGCGACGGCGATTTCGATCTTGATCTTGGGCAGGAAGCTCACCGCGTATTCGGCGCCGCGGTAGATTTCGGTATGTCCCTTCTGCCGTCCGTAGCCCTTGACCTCACTGACGGTCAGGCCCTGGATGCCGACGGCGGTGAGCGCCTCGCGCACCTCGTCGAGCTTGAACGGCTTGATGATTGCCATCACGATCTTCATCAGGTTTCACCCTTTCGCTCTTGCGGGTTCCCGCGTTCGCTTGATGTCGCCGGCCCGCCAGGCACGCCGGAGATCGCCGAAAGGGATTCAAGCTCCGTGCCAGTTGCCTGGCCGAAGTTTCAACCTGTTGGAAAAAAAGGGATTTACGTCACCGGAAGCGCGATCTATACGCGCTCACGATCGGATATAAGCCCGCTAAATAGGCAGGATATGGAAAGCGCCTATTATTTGGGCTGTCGCCTGAGGCGGATCAGCCCTTCCTGCGCCGTCGAGGCGATCAGCGTGCCGTCGCGCGCATAAAGCGCGCCACGGTTAAAACCGCGCGAGCCGGACGCCGAAGGGCTGTCCTGCGTGTAGAGTAGCCAGTCGTCGAGCGCATGCGGGCGGTGGAACCACATGGCGTGGTCGAGGCTGGCCGCCTGGATGTCGGGATCGAACAGGCCCCGCCCGTGTGCGAAGGTGGAGGTGTCGAGCAGCGTCATGTCCGACAGGTAGGCGAGCAGCACAGACGGCAGGCGCGGATCGGTTTCGGGAACGGGGCCGGTCAGCCGGATCCAGACGTTCTGGCGCGGCGGCAGCCTGTCGCGGCTGGAATAGTGCTTGAGGTTGACGGGGCGGATTTCCAGCGGCCGCTCGCGTGCCCAGAACTTGCGGATCACCTCGGGGATATGGTCCATCGTCTTGAGGAGCTCGCGCTGCGACAGCAGTGTCTCGGGCGGCGGCACGTCCGGCGGCATGGGAATCTCGTGGTCCAGCCCCTGCTCCTTGACCTGGAAGGACGTTTCCAGCGAGAAGATCGCCTGGCCGTGCTGCACCGCCGTCACACGCCTGGTGGTGAAGGAGGCGCCGTCGCGGATGCGGTCGACCTCGTAGACGATCGGCACCTTGATGTCGCCGGGCCGCATGAAGTAGCCGTGCAGCGAATGGACATGGCGTTCGGCCGGCACGGTGCGTTGCGCGGCCACCAGCGATTGGGCGATGGTCTGGCCGCCGAACACGCGCTGCCACTCGACCTGGGGGCTGCGACCACGATACAGGTTGTGCTCCAGCTCCTCGAGGTCGAGAATGTCGAGCAGCTCGTTCATGGCTGTCATGGCTTGCCCCTCCGGGATATCAGGTCGGTTTCGAACAGGATGAACGGGCAGTCAAGTTCGACGGGGCGGCGAAGCGGCAGAACGAAGCCGGAAAAGAGGAGCGGAATGGCCAGGCAGTCGACGGATGATCGCGCGGTGCTGGACGTCCTTGTGGCGGGCGCCGGCTATGTCGGCCTTGCCGCCGCCGTGTCGCTGAAGCAGGCGCGGCCGAGCCTTGCCGTCGCCGTGGTGGACGCGGCCCCGGCCGGCGCCTGGCAGCGCGACGGGCGCTGCTCGGCCATCGCCGCCGCCGCCAGCCGCATGCTCGACCGGCTCGGCGTCTGGGCGGACCTTGCGCCTGAGGCGCAGGCGATCACCGACATGGTCATCACCGATTCGCGCGCCGCCGATCCGGTGCGGCCGACCTTTCTCACCTTTGACGGCGAAGTGGCGCCGGGCGAGCCCTTCGCCCACATGGTCGCCAACCGCGACCTCAACGGCGCGCTGCGCCGGCAGGCCGAAAAGCTCGGCATCGACCTGATCGAAGGCATGGCCGTGCAGGGCTTCGACACCGGCGCCGGTGCCGTCACCGTGCATCTGGCCGACGGCGCCACGCTGAAGGCGCGGCTGCTGGTTGCCGCCGACGGGGTCAAGTCGCGGCTGCGCGACATGGCCGGCATCAAGACGGTGCGGTGGGAGTACGGCCAGTCGGGCATCGTCTGCACGGTCGGCCACGAGCGGCCGCACAACGGCCGCGCCGAAGAGCATTTTTTGCCGGCCGGTCCGTTCGCCACCTTGCCGCTCAAGCCCGACGAAAAGGGCATCAACCGCTCCTCCATCGTATGGGTGGAACGCACCGCCGACGCCGAGGCGCTGGTGGCCGGCGACGACCTCGTCTTCGAAATGGAGCTGGAACGCCGCTTCGGCCTGAAGCTCGGCGAAATCCGCGTTCTGGACAAACCGCGCGCGTGGCCGCTCGGCCTGACGCTGGCGCGCGCTTTCGCGGCGCCGCGGCTGGCATTGGCCGGGGACGCCGCGCACGGCATCCATCCCATCGCCGGCCAGGGCCTCAACCTCGGCTTCAAGGACGTCGCGGCACTCGCCGAAGTGGTGGTGGAGGCCGACCGGTTGGGGCAGGACATCGGCGCGCTCGACGTGCTGGAGCGCTACCAGCAATGGCGCCGCTTCGACACGCTATCCATGGGCGTGACGACCGACGTGCTCAACCGGCTGTTCTCCAACGACATCGGCCCGCTGCGCGCCGCGCGCGACCTCGGCCTCGGGCTGGTCGAGCGCATGCCGCGGTTGAAAGGCTTCTTCATCCGCCAGGCGTCCGGACTTTCGGGCGATACGCCGCGCCTTTTGCGCGGCGAGGCAATCTGAACTCCACACAATCGAGCAACGGGACAGGTGACGGCATGACCATCGGCGTGGGCGGTTCCAGCCCGGAAGAAGAACTGCGCAAGCTGACGTCGAAGCGCGATACGGTGGCGCCGATCGGCGAGGCCGAGCGGCGGCAGCGGGTGGCACGCGCCCAGGCGCTGATGCGCGAAAAGGGCATTTCAGCGCTCTATCTCGATGCCTCCACCAGCACCTTCTATTTCACCGGGCTGCGCTTTGGCGGCAGCGAGCGCATGCACGGTGTCGTCGTTCCCGCCGAGGGCGAGCTGGTGCATATCAGCCCGGCCTTCGAGGAGGCCAAGCTGCGCGCCATGATGGCCGGCGTCATCACGGAACCGGTAGCGGTGCGCTGCTGGCAGGAGAACGAGGACCCGGCGGCCCTCGTCATCGACGTTCTCGACGGCATCGGGCTTGCCGGCGGCACGCTGGCCATCGATCCGATGACGCCCTTCTTCCGCGCCGACGCGCTGCGCCGTGCCGGCAATGCCTACAGCTTCGTCAACGGCGCGGTCGTCACCGATGCCTGCCGCCGCATCAAGTCGGCGGCCGAGATCGCCATCATCAGGACGGCGATGAACCTGACGCTGGACGTGCAGCGCGCCACCGCGCGTATCCTGCGCGAGGGCATCACGACGACGGAGGTTGCCGATTTCCTTTCGGAGGCGCATCTGGCGCTCGGCTTCGACGGTGTGCCGGCCTTCCGCATCGTGCTGTTCGGCGAGCCGACCGCCTATCCGCACGGCGTGCCCTACCCGCAGACGCTCAAGCGCGGCGACATGGTGCTGGTCGACGTCGGCGGGGCGTTCCACGGTTACTATTCCGACCTGACCCGCTCCTATGTCTTCGGCGAGCCGACCGCCCGCCAGCGTGAAATCTGGAGCATAGCAAAGAGGGCAACCGAGGCCGCCTTCGCCGCCGCGAAACTCGGCGCGCCCTGCGAGGCGGTGGACCGCGCCGCTCGGCGCACCATCGAGGCGGCGGGGCTCGGACCGGGCTACGAAACGCCCGGCCTGCCGCACCGTACTGGCCACGGGCTCGGCCTCGACGTGCATGAGGAGCCCTACATCGTCGAGGGCAACGCCACGCGGCTCGAAGCCGGCATGTGCTTCTCCAACGAGCCGATGATCTGCGTCTACGGCGAGTTCGGCGTCAGGCTGGAGGACCACATCTACATGGCCGAGGACGGCGCGCATTGGTTCACCGAGCCGTCGCCGTCGATCGACGATCCGTTCGGACAGGGCACCCGGTAGGGAACGGCTGTCAGGCCGTAACCTATTGATCCGGCTCTGGTATATCATAGATCGTGCGCACTTCGACCATGCCCATCGCCGCCAGCGGGATGTCGGCGGCGATGGCGACCGCCGCGTCCATGTCGCTAGCCTCGATCATGACAAAGCCCAGCAACTGCTCCTTCGTTTCGGCGAACGGGCCGTCGCTGACCAGCACCTTGCCGGCGCGCTTGCGCACGGTCCTGGCCTTCCTGACCGATTCCAGCGCCTCCGCCACGACCAGGTGGCCTTGCGCCTCCAGCTTCCGGTCATAGGCAAGCGAGTCGGCGTCCAGCTTCACGGCTTCCGCCGGAGACAGGCCGTGCAGCGCATTTTCCGCGTGATATACCAGACAGATATATCTCATTTTCCGGTTCCTCCGTCGATTGACAGCTCAAGGACGTGGCGGCCTCAGCGAAGCCGACATTTCTCGCCTGGGTCAACTCTGCGGCCGAACGCGCGATGGCCTTCGCGCCGTGCCGCGCTATAGTCATGGCGACCGCCGGCATCGGGCCGGCCGCAGCGAAGGAGATCGTCATGAACCGTCACGCCACCGCCATCTGGAAGGGTACGCTGACCGAGGGAAGCGGCACGCTCGACACGCAAAGCGGCGCCTTCGCCAAGCAACCCTATTCGTTCAAGGGCCGCTTCCAGGACGAGAGCGGCAAGTCGGGCACCAATCCTGAAGAGCTGATCGCGGCGGCGCATGCCGGCTGCTTCGCCATGCAGCTTTCGCATTTCCTCGCCGAGAACGGCACGCCGGCGTCCGAACTGAACGCCGAGGCTGTCGTCACCTACGGGCCGGCGGCCGGCGGCGGCTTCGAGATCACCGAAAGTGCGCTCAAGCTCACCGGCAAGGTGCCGGGCATCGACGAAGCCAAGTTCAGGGAACTGGCCGACAAGGCCAAGGCCGGCTGCCCGGTGTCGAAGGCGCTCGGCGCCATCAAGGTGACGCTGGACGCCAGTCTGGCGTAACGGCTGTCCGTTACCCGAAGCCGGAAACGCTGCTCAGATCAAGCCGAGAAAAGTCGCGAGTTCTCGCGCGGCGGCGCTTCCGGCCCGGTTGGCCCCGATGGTGGAGGCCGACGGGCCGTAGCCGACCAGATGTATGCGGGGGTCTTTCTTGACCTGCGTCGCCAGCCGCCCGGTCATGACGATGCCGCCATCGTCCTCGCGGAGCTGCAAAGGCCCCAGATGATCGAGCGAGCTGCGGAAGCCGGTCGCCCACAGGATGACATCGGCTTTCTGCTCCGAGCCGTCGGGCCACCGCACGCCATGTTCCGTGATTTCGCCGAACATCGGCAGCCTTCTCAGCGCGCCGCGATCCCTGGCGGCCTGCAAGGCCGGCGTGAACGGGATGCCGGTGACGGAAACGACCGAGCCCGGGACAAGGCCGCGCCGGACCCTGTCTTCGACGATGGCAACGGCCGCGCGTCCGTCTTCCGGCGTAAAGGAACTTTCCCGGAAGCGCGGCTCGCTGCGCGTTACCCAGGTCGTGCCGGTGACTTTCGAGATCTCGTCGAGATGCTGGAGTGCGGATATTCCGCCTCCGACGATGACGACATGCTTTCCGGCGAATTCCTCGGCCGTGCGATAGTCGCGCGTGTGGAGCTGCCTGCCCTTGAACAGCTCGCTGCCCGGATAGGCAGGGATATACGGCGTCTCCCAGGTTCCCGTGGCGTTGATGATGCCGCGCGCCGAGAATGCCTCGTGATCCGTTTCGATCCGCAGCCGCCCGAACCGCTCGCAAACCACCTTGACCGTGACGGGCCGGTAGATAGGCAGGCGATACCTGCGTTCATAGCTGGCGAAATACTTCGGCACCGCCTCGGATGCCCTGGCCTCGCCCGCACTCGTATCGACGGCTTCGGAGAATTGCATGCCCGGCAGGTCGTGCACCCGGTTGACGGTGCTGAGCGTGAGCGAGGGCCATCGATGCTGCCAGGCGCCGCCAGGCGTCGGGTTCCTGTCGAGGACGACGAACTGCCGTCCCGGCACCAGGCCCAGCCTGCCAAGATGATAGGCCGAAGACAGTCCGGCCTGACCGGCGCCGATGACGACGATGTCCGCCCTGAAGACCGCGCTCGCCTGTGCCGCTGAAGTTGCCTGTTCCTGTCCGGTCACAGCTCATCCGCCGACGGCGTCGAGCCGCGCCTTGAGTGCCGCAATCTCCTCCTCCAGAATCCTGACCCGCTCCTCAAGGGCGGAAAGCGTAGACGGATCGGCGCCTGGTGCGCGGCTTGCGACGATTGCCGAAACGTCGACCTCACCGGAGAGCAGATGCGCGAAGCGGTCCTCGCGCTGGCCCGGGCCGCGGCCGATTTCCTGCACCAGCGGCGGACGGCGGCCGATCAGCATGTCGAGTTCGCCGCGCACGGCATCGGCATCGGCGAAATTCGCCATGCGCTCGGCGCGGGCCGTGAGTTCGTGCACCGTCTGCGGGCCGCGCAGCAGGAGCAGGCCGATGAGCGCGCTTTGGTTGCGGGTCAGCGAGAATTTTTGGGCCATCTGGTGTTCGTAGCGCTCGACGCGCGAGGCGAACTGCTGGCGCACCAGCCCCTTGGTCTGCAAGGTCGAGAGCGCGCGGGCTATATCGGCGGATTCCAGCGCCATGACCGGTTCGCGCGAGGTCTTCTGGTTGGCGGCGGCGAGAAGCGCGTTCGACGTCATCGGATAGACGTCGGGCGTCAGTTCCTTCTTCTCGATCAGGCAGCCGAGCACGCGCGCTTCGGCGGGAGAGAGGACGGGGAGGTCGGCCAGATCGGTCATGAGTATCTACGGCTTTGCTAATGTGGTATCGTTTCAGGGTCGGATAGCATCAGGAGGATACGATGTTCTTCGGTGTTTCGTCACTTCAGACGTTCCATGTGCTTATCAGCGTCGTGGGTATTGCGAGCGGGCTCGTCGTCGTCTGGGGGTTGCTGTCCTCCAGTCGCATGAGCACCCTGACGGCCGTCTTCCTGCTGACGACCCTCTTGACGAACCTGACAGGTTTCCTGTTCCCGTTCAAAGGCTTTACGCCCGCGATCGGCGTCGGCATCGTCGGCACGATCATCATGGCCGTATGCCTCGCGGCCCGCTACCTGAAGCAGATGGAGAGTGGCTGGCGCGGTGTCTATGTCGTGACCGCCGTGCTGTCGCTTTATTTCAACCTGTTCGTTCTGGTGGTGCAGCTCTTCCAGAAGGTGCCGGCGCTCAATGCCTATGCGCCGACGGGTTCGGAGCCGCCCTTCGCGATCGTGCAGGCGCTGGTGCTGCTTGCCTGCCTTGTCGCCGGCTTCGTGGCCTTCAGGCGCTTCCACCCGCCGCCCAGGACGCAGGCACGCATGGCCTGAGCGTAGCCGAAAAGGAGGCGTTCGTCCCGGTCAGCCGCCTTCGCCGACGGCGACACAAAGCACAGACTCAGGGATGAAGAAGGGTCGGATCAGACCCTTCTCTCGACCATCATCTTCTTGATCTCGGCGATCGCCTTGGCCGGGTTCAGGCCCTTGGGGCAGGTCTGCGTGCAATTCATGATGGTGTGGCAGCGGTAGAGCCGGAAGGGATCTTCCAGGTTGTCCAGCCGCTCGCCGGTCGCCTCGTCGCGGGAATCGATCAGCCAGCGATAGGCCTGCAACAGCACGGCCGGGCCGAGATACTTGTCGCCGTTCCACCAGTAGCTCGGGCAGGCGGTGGAGCAGCAGGCGCACAGGATGCACTCGTAGAGCCCGTCGAGCTTCTCGCGGTCCTCGTGGCTCTG
>JBQCHN010000105.1:0-6259 GCA_051954615.1 Mesorhizobium sp.
GAGACCGTCGAGGATGTGGATCTGCGCCTTGACGATATCGATGCCGGCGACCTCCTCGGTCACGGTGTGCTCGACCTGGATGCGCGGATTGACCTCGATGAAATAGAACTTGCCGCTGTCCGCGTCCATCAGGAACTCGACCGTTCCGGCGCCGATATAGCTGGTCTCGCGTGCGATCTTGAGCGCGTAGCCACAGAGCTCCTGGCGTAGTTCCTCGCTGAGATAGGGCGCCGGCGCGCGCTCCACGACCTTCTGGTTGCGGCGCTGGATCGAGCAGTCGCGCTCGAAGAGGTGCACCGCGTTCCCGTGTATATCGCCCAGCACCTGGACCTCGACATGGCGAGCACGCTCGATCAGCTTTTCGAGATAGACCTCGTCCTTGCCAAAGGCGGCCTTGGCCTCGCGCTTGCCTTCCATCACCTCGCGCGCAAGGTCGACTTCGGAGCGGATGGCGCGCATGCCGCGGCCCCCGCCGCCCCATGAGGCTTTGAGCATCACCGGATAACCGATCTGCGCGGCGAGCTTCTTGACCTCGTCCATGTCATCGGGCAGCGGATCGGTTGCCGGCACGACGGGCACGCCCACCTCGATCGCGAGGTTACGCGCGGCGACCTTGTTGCCCAGCCGGCGCATCGTTTCCGGCTTCGGGCCGATGAAGGTGATGCCGGCGCCGGCGCAGGCTTCGGCGAACTCCGGGCTTTCCGACAGCAGGCCGTAACCGGGGTGGATGGCATCGGCGCCCGACAGCCTGGCGACCCGGATCACCTCCTCGATCGACAGATAGCTCTCGATCGGGCCCATGTCCTTGGTCAGATGCGGCCCGCGCCCGACCTGGTAGCTTTCATCGGCCTTGAAGCGATGCAGGGAATATTTGTCCTCCTCCGCCCAGATCGCCACGGTTTTGAGGCCGAGCTCATTGGCCGCGCGGAACACGCGGATGGCGATTTCGGACCGGTTGGCGACGAGGATCTTGCTGATGGCCAAGAACGCGCTCCCGTTGGGGAAGATTTGAAAGGGGCTAATGAATAGCGGGAAAATGCTGCGGTGCAAACAAAATCGCGCCCGCCGTACTAAATCGATTTAAAGTGAAGAGAGGATCGTTATTTGCGTGGGCCAGTACGAAAAAGGCCCGGCGCAGAGCGCCGGGCCTCGTTCAATCGAAGGAAACGGTAAGGCTTACTTCTTTTCGAAGTAGCCGATCTTGCCGTCGTCGCCCTTCTTCCATTCGTAGATGACGTAGTTCCGGCCGGTGGTGTCGCCCTTCTCGTCGAAGCTGATATCACCGATGACCGTCTTCCACGGACCGTCCTTGTGAATGGTCTCGGCAACCTTCACCGGGTCGTTCGTGCCGGCCTTGTTGGCCGCCTCGACCATGACCTGAACAGAGGCATAGGAATAGAGCGTGTAGGCTTCCGGCTCGAAGCCGGAGGCACGGAACTTCTCCACCACTTCCTTGGCGTTCGGGTTGTTGCGCGGGTCGGGCGCGAAGGTGTTCAGCGTGCCGATGACGGCGTCGCCGGCGATCGCGGCGAGCTCGTTCGAGACGATGCCGTCGCCCGAGAACAGCAGCGCCTTGAGACCCTGGTCGTGCGCCTGGCGGATGATCAGGCCGGCTTCGGTGTGCAGGCCGCCCCAGTAGATCAGGGTGACGCCGGCTTCCTTCATCTTGGCGATGAGGGCCGAGAAGTCCTTGTCGCCGACGTTGACGCCTTCGTACATGACTTCCGGATGGCCGGCGGCTTCCAGCGCCTTCTTGGTTTCGTCGGCGAGGCCCTGGCCGTAAGGCGTCTTGTCGTGGATGACCGCGACCTTGGCGTCCTTGAAGTTCTCGGCGATGTACTTGCCGGCGATGCCGCCCTGCTGGTCGTCACGACCGCAGATACGGAAGACGTTGGTCATGCCGCGCTCGGTCACCTGCGGGTTGGTGGCGGCCGGGGTAACCATCAGCAAGCCGTTCTCGGCATAGACCTCGGAGGCCGGAATGGTGACGCCCGAGTTGAAGTGGCCGTCGACGAACTTGACCCCGTCGGCGACGAACTTGTTGGCGACGGAGATGCCCTGCTTCGGATCGGACTGGTCGTCACCGATCGACAGGACGATCTTCTCGCCGTTCATGCCGCCGGCTGCATTGAGATCGGCCACGGCCTGCTCGGCGCCCTTCTGCAACTGCGCGCCGAAGGCGGCGTTCGGGCCGGTGATCGGCGCACCGACGCCGATGAGAACATCGGCCCACGCGCTGCCGCTGAACGCGACCAGCGCGGTCAGGGCCACGGCCGACAAGAGTGATTTCTTCATAGATACGCTCCCATTCAAGGAGTGGGCGTGAATAAAGCCTTCGTGCGATGCCCACCCTTATCGCAGAAAGTGTAGTTTGCCCATTTCAGGGCGGTTGTCACGCCGTTTCGTCCCGAAAACGGCGTCTTGGTGAACGTCAACCTTTCGGTTTCCAGCTCAACGGGGAGGCTCTTTCGTAGAGCCAGTTGTACTGCGTCACCATCTGGTTGGTACGCGTGTATTGGTAGCCGACGAAGCCGACGATCATCAGCACGATGGTGTCGACGACGTAGTATTGCAGTGAGAACATCGTGGCGTCGAACAGCGCGTGATGGATGAAGCGCACCGCGATCCCCAGCCCCAGCATGTAGAAGAACAGCGTGGTGAACGTGCGCCATGTCTGGGCGCAGGCCTTGCCCGTCATCCAGGCCGCCCAGCCACCGAGAAGCACGGTGATGAACAGGAACTGCCAGATCGAGCCTTCTTCGTAGAGAATGCCTTGCATGTCTTAGTCTCCCCCGCTCAATGGTGGCCGCCTTCGAGATAGGCCGCGCGCACTTCGGGATTGGCGAGAAGTTCCTTGCCGGTGCCGCTCATGGTGACGTTGCCGTTGACCATGACATAGCCGCGCGTGGCGAGCTTGAGCGCGCCGAAGGCGTTCTGCTCGACCAGGAAAACAGTCAGTCCCTGGCTGCGGTTCAGCTCACGGATGGCGTCGAAGATCTGCTTGACGATCAGCGGCGCCAGGCCCAGCGACGGCTCGTCGAGCAGCAGCAGCTTCGGCCGTGCCATCAGCGCGCGGCCGATCGACAGCATCTGCTGCTCGCCGCCTGACAGCGTGCCGCCGCGCTGGCCGATGCGCTCCTTCAGCCGCGGGAACAGTGCGAACACCTTCTCGACGTCCTCGTCATAGTATTTGAGGTTATCGAGATTGGCGCCCATCTGGAGATTTTCCATCACCGTCATGCGCGGAAAGATGCGCCGGCCTTCCGGCGACTGCGCGATGCGCAGGCGCGCGATCTCGTGCGTCGGCAGCATGGTGATGTCGGTGCCGGCGAAGGTGATGGTGCCCCGGCGCGCGCGCGGCGCGCCGAAGATCGTCATCATCAGCGTCGACTTGCCGGCGCCGTTGGCGCCGATCAGCGCCACAACCTCGCCTTCGTTGACGGAGACGTTGACGCCGTTCAGCGCCTTGATGTTGCCGTAGTAGGTCTCGACGCCCCTGATGTCGAGCAGCGGTGCGCCGGCCATTATTTACGCCCTCCACGCTTGCTCGCGGCACTTTTGGCCGCGCCGGCCTTGGCGGCCTGTTTTGCCAGAGCCTTGGCCTGGCCGATCCAGTCCTCGCGGGCGATGCGCCCGTCGAAGGCGAGATAGGCCTCGACCGCTTCTATGTCGGCCTTCTTCCAGGCGGCGATCTGGTCGAAGTGGAAGATGCCGTGCTCGTTGAGCTTCTTCTTGTTGACCGGTCCAATGCCCTTGATCACCAGAAGGTCGTCCTCGCGGCCGCCGCGCGGCGCGGCAAGACGGTTCGACACCCCGGCAGGCTTCTTGACGGGCGCCGCCGGCTTTGCAGCGGCTGGCTTGGCAGTGGCGGACCCGGCGACCGCAGGCTTGCCGGCGGTGGCTTTCGGGGTTGCGGCCTTCGACGTGGCTGCCGCACTCGAAGACGCCTTGGCGGACGAGGCCGGCGCGGACCTGGCCGACGCCTTGCCTCCGGCGGTCTTGGCGCCCGATGCCTTTTCGGATGTCTTGCCCTGTGCCTTGCCGGCCCCGCGCTTGGCTGGAGCCGAAGCCTTGGCGCCAGTCCCGACTCGCGCGGCTCTCGACGCGCCCTTCGACACCGTCACCCGCTCGCCCTCGTCGCCGTGCTCGACCGTGTCGGACACCGGCCCGGCCAGCATGGAGGCGGAGCTCTGCGGACCCTGGTCAGGGTCGGGGCCGGTGTCGAGTTGCTCGATCACCTCCTCGTCGCCGACTTCCGTCAGCACCGTCTCGACCTCCTCGTCGTCGACGCCGAGATAGGCGGCGATGACCTTCGGGTCGGTGCGCACCGCTTCCGGATTGCCGTCGGAGATCTTGCGGCCGTATTCCAGCACCACGACATGGTCGGAGATCTGCATGACCACCGACATGTCGTGTTCGATCAGCAGGATCGACGTGCCGGTGTTGTCCTTGATGTCCATCAGCAGCGTGTTGAGCGCCAGCGATTCCTTTGGATTGAGGCCCGCCGCCGGCTCGTCGAGGCACAGCAGTTCCGGTCCCGTGCACATGGCGCGCGCGATCTCCAGCCGCCGCTGCGCGCCGTAGGGCAGGTCGCCGGCCGGATCGTCGGCACGGTCGGTCAGTTCGGCCTTGGCCAGCCAGTGCTTGGCAAGCTCGATCGACTCGGCCGAGGCCTGCCGGTAGCTGGAGAAGCCGAACAGGCCGAGGAAGGTGTAGCCGGAGGCCTTCATCAGCTTGTTGTGCTGCGCCACCAGTAGGTTCTCAAGCACGGTCATGCCGGAGAACAGGCGGATGTTCTGGAACGTGCGCGCCACCTTGGCGCGCGCCGGGATCTCGTGGTTCGGCAGCCGCTCCAGCAAGTAGGTGGAGCCGTCGCGGCGGTTCAGCGTGATCATGCCCTCGGTCGGCTTGTAGAAGCCGGTGATGCAGTTGAACACCGTCGTCTTGCCGGCGCCGTTGGGGCCGATCAGCGCGGTGATCTCGCCGCGCCTGGCCTGGAACGACAGGTCGCCGATCGCCACCAGGCCGCCGAACTTCATCGACAGGTGTTCGACGTTGAGGATGGTGTCGGTCATGGACGTATTCGCACTCGCGTTCATCAGCCGTGACCTTCCTTGGTGAAGGAGGTGGAAACGGCTTTTCGTTCCTTCAGGAAGGCGGTCGGTTCACGCGATCCGACGAAGCCGCGCGGCTTCCATATCATGACGATGACCATGGCCATGCCGAACAGCAGCATGCGGTAGAGCTCGGGCGTGAAGTCCGGCCCGAAGACCGCCTTCAGGAATTGCAGCTCACGCAGAATCTCTGTGCCGCCGATCATCACCGCGGCCGCCACCGCGATACCGCCGAGCGAGCCCATGCCACCCAGCACGACGATGGCGAGCACGATCGCCGATTCCAGGAAGACGAAGGATTCCGGCGACACGAAGCCCTGACGGGCGGCGAAGAAGGAGCCGGCGAAGCCGCCGAACATAGCGCCTGTAGCGAAGGCCGTCAGCTTGGTCGTGGTGGTGTTGATGCCGAGCGAGCGGCAGGCGATCTCGTCCTCGCGCAGCGCTTCCCACGCGCGGCCCACAGGCAGCCGGCGCAGCCGGATGGTGACGAAGGCGGTGAGCAGGCAAAGCAGCAGGATGAGGTAGTAGAGGAAAATCTTGTAGTACACGCCCGACGTCGCCAGCCCCAGCACCTTGGCGATGTAGTTCGGGTCCGAGACGTTGAACGACATCAGCCCGAAGAAGGACACCTTCGGAATGCCGGAGATGCCGGCCGAGCCGTTGGTAACCTCGCGCCAGTTGATCAGAACCAGGCGGATGATCTCGCCGAAGGCCAGCGTCACGATGGCGAGGTAATCGCCGCGCAGGCGCAGGACCGGAAAGCCGAGGATGACGCCCCACATGGCGGCCATGATGCCGGCGCACGGCAACAGGATCCAGAACGACAGCCCGTAATGCGAGGCCAGCAGCGCATAGGAATAGGCACCCACCGCATAGAAGGCGACGTAACCGAGGTCGAGCAAGCCGGCAAGGCCGACGACGATGTTCAGGCCCCAGGCCAGCATCACGTAGATGAGGATCTGGATACCGAAGTTGTCGACCCATTTCAGCGAGCCCTGAAGGCCGAACGCCATCACCGAGACGATCGGGAACAGGAACAGGACGACGATGCCGATCTTGTTGGAGTTGCGGCGGATGAAGCCCGGCTCGCTGACGACGACGGGCGCCTTGGCGCGCTCGGCCTTGGCCCGCGCCATCGCCGGCGC
>JBQCHN010000106.1:0-3079 GCA_051954615.1 Mesorhizobium sp.
TCAACAGCTACATCACCCACGCCATCCAGAAGTTCTCCGCGTCCAACCGCGCGATGGCGATCGCAACCGCGATCAGGAGCGGCATCATTTGAAACATACCGAGGCCAGAGCGGCCGCCGAGGCCCTGTTCGACCGAAGCCAAAGCCCGTTCGGCGCCTTCAGCCTCGGGTCGGAGACGCATCACGCCGTCACCATCCCCGACGCCGTGCGCCGCTGCCGCTGGATCGCCGTCGACATCAACGCCACCGCCTTCGCGCTGTTCTTTTCCGGCCCCTCGGCTGAACGGGCCCGGCTGGTGCCCTGTTTCGACAGCGATTACCCTTCGGTGGCGACGACCACCAAGCTGATATCGGGGGCCAACAGCGAAGACGTTGTGCGCCATGCCCGCATCTCCACCGCGCCGCTGTGGTGGGCCGACGACGCGGTGGCCGACGCCGCCGCCAGGTTTGCCCACCTGCCCTGGGCCGAGCGCACCGCGCCGCTGGCGCCAGGCAGCGCCGGCATCGCCTTCCCGGTCCATGCAGAGCGCGGCCAATGCGGCCTCGTCGTCTTTCTCGGCACCGCCATGCCCCTGCCGCAGCACGCGCTCTATGAAATCCACGCCCGCTGCTTTGCGCTGTTCGACGCGGTGGCGCGCATGCGGCCGGCCGAGGCCGGACGGGTCGGCTCGATCACCAAGCGCGAGCTGGAATGCCTGAAGCTGACGGCCAACGGCTACACCAGCGAAGAAATCGCCCGGCTGCTGAAATTGTCGGTGCACACCGCCAACCAGTACCTCACCCAGTCGGCGCAGAAGCTCAACGCCGTCAGCCGAACGCAGGCGGTAGCCAAGGCGCTCAGGCTGGGTCTGATCGAGTAGATGATAGCGAGCAGGAAAGATCGGGCTTCCCGTTCACTCCCCCACCGCCACCGCCTTGCGAATACGCGCATTCTCCAGCACCGCTGCCAACAGCCGCGTGTTCTGCTCGGGGTCCTCGTCGGGGTTCTGGAAGGCGACGTAGTTCAGCACCACCGAAGCATCGTGCTCGGTCAGCGTCAGCTGGAAATAGACGGTGACACCCGGCGGCCTCAGTTCCAGGTCGAGCACGATACGCGGCGCGCCGCCCCAGTCGACATAGGCCTCGCCGCCATGGCCGAGCCTGAGCGTGCCGGGCATGAAGAAGAGTTCGGCGGCGGAATCGACGAGGTCCGACAGGCAGGCGAAATGTTCCAGCCGGATGAAGGCGATGTAGTCGGCGACGTCGATCAGCCTCAGCTCGCGAACCACCTGGTCGATGGCGTGGGCGACGACGATCTCGCGGGAACTGGCATGCGGCTGTCGGTTCATGAAATCCGTTTCGGCTCGGGTTTCTTCGCGTAGACGATCCGCACCAACTCGGCCACTGCCTGGTAGAATTGCGGTGGAATGACGCTATCAACCGAAACTTGCTTGTACATGGAGCGGGCGAGCGCGACGTCCTCGAAAACCGGGATGCCGTTCTCCTCGGCGATCTCGCGGATCTTCAGCGCGACGAGGTCCTGGCCCTTGGCGACCACCAGCGGCGCCGAGTTCTCCTCGCGCACATAGCGCAGCGCGATCGCATAGTGCGTCGGGTTGGCGATCACCAGCGTCGCCTTCGGCACCGCCGTCATCATGCGCCTGCGCGCCCGGTCGCGCGCCACCGAACGGATGCGCGACTTGACGATCGGATCGCCTTCGGACTGCTTCAACTCGTCCTTGACCTCCTGCTTGGTCATGCGCATGTCGCGCCGCCAGCTGAAGCGCGACCACACCAGGTCGGCGGCGGCGATCGCCGCCATCACCAGCACGACGGCGACGAGGATGTCGACGGTGATCGAGCGGATGACCTTGGTGAACTCGAACGGATTGGTGATCATGCCCGCAAGCACCCGGCGCGGGTCCTGCGCCACGGTGAAGGCGAGCACCGCCGAGACGAAGGCGAGCTTGGCCAGCGACTTCAGGAACTCGACCCAGCCTTGCACGCCGAACATGCGCTTCCAGCCCTGCGCGAGCGAGATGCGCGACAGTTGCGGCCGGATGCGCTCGCCGACGAACTGCGGCAGGTTCTGGAACACCGAGGCACCGACGCCGGCGACGACCAGCAGCACCAGGAGGATCGCCAACGGCCGGCCCACCTCCATCAGCACGACCTTGTAGAGCGCGATGACATCGGTTTCGGTGTCCATCGGCCAGGCTTCCGGCTTCTCCAGGAACATCGCCAGGAACATGCCGAGATCGGCCACGGCCTCGCGGGCGTAGAAGACCGCGTAGATCAGGATGGCGACGAAGGAAGCGAGCAGCGCGGTTTCGCGCGAGTTGGGCAGTTTGCCCTGCTCGATCGTGTCGCGGACCTTCTTCTCGGTCGCTTCCTCGGTTTTGGAGTCCTTGTCGGCCGCATCAGACATGGCGCGCGCGGCCTCTCAAGCGGGCGTCAGGCGGCGTCGGCGCTCGGCTGCGCCGACGGCAGCTCGAAGACACCTTCGCGTGCCAGCCGGATGGTAGTGGCGGCGACCACCTTGCGCGCCCGCGCGATCTCGGCCGCCGGAATGCCGTCCGCCGGCTGCCCGAGCTCGGATTCGATCATCCGGCGCGAGCGTGCGCCGATCGCCGACAGAACGGCTTCGGCAAGGTCGGGCGCGGCCCCGCGCAGCGCCAGCGTCACCACTTCGCTCGACAGGCCGTCGAAGATCGACACGCGCGCCTTCTGCGTCAAAAGCGGAATGTCGTCGAAGGAGAAGATGCGCGCCTTGACCGCCTCGAGGTCCGGCGTGCCGGCGTCCTCCAGGTCCTTCATCATCTCGTCGAGCTGAGGCTTGTCGAGCTCGTTGAGCAGGCTGGCCACCCTGGCCTGCCCGGCCGAGGTGTCCTTGACCGAGGTCTCGGCAAGCACGCGCGCCCGCAACTGGTCGGTAACGAGCTTTTCCGCCGCTTCCGGCACGGTGGCCATCGTCACCATGCGCTTGATGATTTCCGAGCGCAGCGGCTTTTCAAGCGTCAGCAGCACGGCGGCGGATGCCTGCGGCGCCAGCTTCGACAGCACCATCGCCGAGGTCTGCGCATGCTCGCCGGCGAGGAAGG
>JBQCHN010000107.1:0-27722 GCA_051954615.1 Mesorhizobium sp.
GTCCAGCCAGCGCACGCTGAGGCCGAAATGCTGCGTCAGGCCGATCGCCGTGTCGGGGCCGACGGTAAAGGAGGACAGGCAGAAGCCGTCGAAATCGCGCGCCGCGATGCCGGATGCGTCGGCGAGAGCCCGGAGCGCCCGGCCGATCCACCACTGCGCGCTTTCGATCGAATAGCGCTGATAGGGGATGGTGACCGGCGTGGTGATGACCACGCCGTCATAAGGTGTCCTGCGGGAGGCCGGTTTCGCCATCGATCACGCTTCGGCAACGGTCAGCACGACATCGATATTGCCTTGCGTCGCCCTTGAGAAGGGGCAGCGCTCATGCGCGCCGGCTACGAGCTTTTCGGCGGTGGCGCGGTCGATGCCGGGCAGCGCCACCTGCAACTCGGCGGCGAACATGTAGCCGATGCCGACCGGGCCGACGCCGATCTTCGCCGTCACCGTGGCGTCGTCCGGGATGGCCACCTTGTTCAGCCGCCCGGCCAGCTTGACGGCGCTGAGGAAGCAGGCCGACCAGCCGGCGGCGAAAAGCTGCTCGGGGTTGGTGCCGTCGCCGCCGGGGCCGCCGAACTCCTTCGGTATCGAGAGCGACACGGCGAGGCGTCCGTCCTTCGTGGCGGAGCGTCCGTCGCGTCCGCCCGTCGCCGTGGCCTCGGTCTGGTAGACGATCTTTTCCGGTTTCATCGCGTGGCTCCTTGTTCCGTCATCGAGAAGAAGACGTGCCGTTGCGGGCGAGTTGCAGGAAGTCTTCTTTCGCCTGTTCGCCGGCCAGCGCGAAAGAAGGGCCGCGGCTCGGCTCGATGCCGCTCAAGGCCCGCAACTGCACCCACATCTCCGCCGACTTCAGTGCAACCGCCGCGCAGTCCACGACCGGCGCGTGCTTGACGGTGAAGCCGCGCTCGCCGCCGATCAGCAGGCCGGGCAGCACGCCGGCTGGAACGATCACGTCGGCGCCCTTTTCCACCATCGGCAGCGCGCAGGCGGTGAAATCGCTGAGCAGGCGCGCCTTCGCCGTATCGTCGCCGGAAAAACAGCGGTCGAAATCCTCCGGCCGGCAGCCCATGCCGGTGACGTGGCAGACACGGCTTGCCAGCCCGTAGCGCTCGGCCTGCTCCAGGTGCCAGACCTCGAACACCGGGTCCAGCGTGACAAGGCCGATGCGGCGCCCGAGCTGTGAGGCGGCGAGCAGCGTCGCCTCGCCGGCGCCGACGACGGGGATGCGCAGCGCCGAGCGCAGCTCGTACAGGCCGGGGTCCTGGAAATGGCCCATCACATAGGCGTCGAACCCCGCTTCCTCCGCGCCGATGCCGGCCTCGACGGCCTGGATGGCGCAGCGGAACTCGGCCAGCCGGCCGAAGCTGCGGTCGGGCGGCGACATGCCGTGCACCGTCACCTCGGTTCCGGGCGCGGCGATGGCGTTGAGGCGGGCTTCGAGCCGCTCCAGGTAGGAGGCGCCGATCCTGGCGTCGACGAAGCTTTGCCAGAAGATTCGCATTTCCTCCCCCCGATTCCGTCGTGACATAGGGCGCCGTCAGGCCGCGGATTCGGCCATGCCGGTCAGGCGCATGAGACCATGCCGGCATATCCTCTTACTTATTCCTAGATGCTTCAAGCATAAAGCACTATGGTGACCGCAGGATCGGCGGCGCGACCGGCGCTGACTGGGAAAGGGAACGCGATGCGAGCAGTGGTGGCGGCGGCGATATTTCCCGGAAGCAGGCAAGCCGCTTCCCTGGCTCGTGCGGGCTCCGATCGTCCGCAAAGGAGCCGGGCCTGATGTCTGCCGAAACGGTCTACTCCCGTTTTCGCGCCACGGCGCAGGCGCACGGCGAGGCGCCGTTCCTTGAAGTGCTGGAGGAAACGGCCCGCATCTACGGCATAGCCGCCGAGACGGTGAGCTATGCCGCGATGCTCGCGCGCATCGAGGCCTGGCGCGAAAAATTCCGCGCCGCCGGCTACGGCCAAGGCCATCGCGTCGGCCTCCTGTTGCAGAACCGGCCTTCCTTCCTCGAAATCTGGTTCGCGCTGAATGGGCTCGGCGTCTCCGTCGTGCCGATCAACCCGGACCTGCGCGCCAGCGAACTCACCTACATCATCGCCCATTCCGAGATGAACGCCGCCGTAGCACTTGCCGCGCGGATGGATGAACTCGAAAGCGCGGCGCGGGAGGCAGGGCGCGCCGTTCCCGTGTTCGCGCCGGACGGGCCGGTCCCCGCGCCCTACGACGGGCCACGCCAGGCGATCGCCGGCGACACGGCGACGGAATGCGCGCTGCTCTATACGTCGGGCACCACCGGCCGTCCCAAGGGCTGCGTGCTGACCAACGAATACTATCTCCATTCCGGCAACTGGTATCGCGACGCCGGCGGGCTGATTTCGCTGCGCCAGGGCTGCGAGCGCATGCTCACCCCGCTGCCGGTCTTCCACATGAACGCCATGGCCGTTTCGGTCATGGCGATGGTGACGGTCGGCGGCTGCCTCGTCATGCTCGACCGCTTCCACCCGGCAAGCTGGTGGGAGCAGGTCAGGACAAGCCGCGCCACCTGCTTCCATTATCTCGGCGTCATGCCCTCGATGCTGATGGGCGCGCCCGAGAGCGGGCGCGACCGCGAGCACGGCGCCCGCTTCGGTTTCGGCGCCGGCGTCGACAAGGCGCTGCACGCGCCGTTCGAAGAGCGCTTCGGCGTGCCGCTGCTGGAAGCGTGGGCGATGACCGAGACCGGCAGCGGCGGGGTCATCTGCGCCGGCAGCGAGCCGCGCAAGACCGGCACGAGCTGCTTCGGCCGCCCCGGCCCCGAGGTCGAGATCCGCGTGGTCGACGCCGAAGGGCAGGACGCCGCCGACGACATGCCGGGCGAACTGCTGGTGCGCCATGCCGGCGCCCGGCCGCACTTCGGCTTCTTCCGCGAGTACCTCAAGGATCCGGAGGCGACCGCCGAGGCCTGGGCGGATGGCTGGTTCCACACCGGCGACATTGTCGCGCGCGACGCCGACGGCGATCTCCACTTCGTCGACCGCAAGAAGAACGTCATCCGCCGCTCCGGCGAGAACATCGCCGCCGTCGAGGTGGAAACGGTGCTCAACCGGCACCCGCTGGTGCGGCAGGCCGGTGTCGCCGCCACGCCCGATGCCGTCCGCGGCGATGAGGTCGCCGCCCTGATCGTGCCGCGCGAGGCGGGTCGGAGAGCCGATGCGGCCGAGGAGATCGTCCGCTGGGCGCTGGAGCGCATGGCCTACTACAAGGTGCCGGGCTGGGTCGCCTTCGTCGATGCGCTGCCGCTGACGGCGACGGAAAAGATCCAGCGCGCCGCGCTGAAGACGCTGGTCGCCGACACGATGGCGGCCGGCGCGTTCCACGACCTCAGGCACCTGAAGAAGCGGCAGGTCTGACGACGGCAGGCGGCCCTTACGATTTCGCGTAGCCGGCCAGGGCGGTGCGCAGGTCCGGCGGCACCGGCATGGACTTGTGGATGGTCAGGTCGGTGGTGACCACGGTGAAATACCCGCGCAGCGCCTCCATGCCGTCGCGGAAGGCATGCAGCCTGAGGGCGAAGGAGGAATTGCCGATCCGCTCGACTGCGACAGCGACGTCGAGCGTGTCGCCCATCGTGCAGGGCGAGAAGAAATCCGCATGGGCGTTCACGTAGCCGAGGCCAATGCGCCGCTTGCCGATGAATTCGTAATAGTCGAGGCCGAGCGCGCCCTCGTACCATTTCTCGATGACGACGTTGAAGATGTCGAAGAATTTCGGCGTGTAGACGATGCCGGCCGGGTCGCAATGGCCGAAGCGGATGTGCATGCCGGTCGACCACAGGCCGGCCGAGAGGTCGGCGCGGCGGAGCGGGGTGGGCCTGCCGTCGACGACGCCCAGCACGGGCTTGTTCATGGCAGCCGTTCCGCCCTCTCGAACGCGCGCGTCATCGTCCGTCATTCTGGAATGTCTCTCGAAAAATATGATTTTGCATAGTTTTGGCAATCGGGCCTGTCAATCCGCCGTCGCCGGTGCTGCCGGGGTGGAGTGCTCGGCACGCTTGGCGCGGCCGCCGTCAGACGGCGGCCTTGGCCGGCAGGGCGGCGCCGTCCCGCGTCGGAATCGCCCTTTCGATGTCCTCGGCCGTCCGCAGGTAGTGGTCGCGCAGCACCGCGATCGCCTTGTCGGCGTCGCGGTCCAGCGTCGCCTCCGCCAGCGCCTTGTGCTCGGCCTGCACGTCGCGGCCGGCCGGGCGCGTGGCGGCCAGCAGGACCGGGATGCGGTAGCGCTCGGTGGCGGCGTAAAGCCGCTCGAAGAATTCCAGCGTCCATGGCGAATTGCAGGCGACCAGCAGGGCGCGGTGGAAGGCGTGGTGGCGCGCTTCCAGCGCCCATATGTCGGCTTGCGCACCGGTGCGGCCGGCCTGCAGGGTGAGCGCGTAGAGGGCCGAGACGATGCCGGCCGCCCAGGCGTCGTCACCGAGCCGGATGGCGCTGCGCAGCGCCTCCGATTCGATCTGGATGCGCAGCGAGATCGCGTCGTGCAGTTCGTCGGGCGATAGCGGCGCGACGCGGAAGCCGCGCAGCGATTCGGCCGTCACCAGCCGTTCGGCCTGCAACCGGTTCAGCGCCTCGCGCAGCGGCGAAAAGCCCATGCCGTAGCGCTCGCTGAGATCGGCGAGGCGCAACGGGCTCTCGGGCGGGAACGCGCCACGGATGATGTCGTGGCGGAGCGCGTCGTAGGCTTTTTCGGCAAGGGTCATGCAGCAGCTCCCGGATCGGGAGGATTATCGCATGGAACGCCGCTTCGGCAATTCCAAAAACTTTCGAAAATCCTTCTTGCTTTCGAAAGACCTATGACCCATTCTCTGCGAAGCTCAAAAGCGGAAGGAGAACGAGATGGCCGGTAAGCAGCGGGAAAACCATCGCGAGGACGTCGCCGGACGCGCCAATGTCGAGGATACGCCGGAACTCCTGGCCTATTACGAGGATCTCGAACGCTACAAGGCCGGCGCGCTCTGGACAGTCGCCAACAAGATCGAGCCGTGGGAGCCGAAGTCGCAGTCGGAGCCGGTGGTGTGGCGCTACAAGGATCTGCGCCAGCACGTCCTGCGTTCGGTGGAGCTGGTGACGCCTGAAAAGGCCGGTCGCCGGGTGATCTACCTCAACAATCCGGGCCGCACGGACGTCGCGGCGGCCGTCGGCTGGATCTACGGCGGCCTTCAGGTCATGAATCCGGGCGAGGTGGCGAGCGCGCACAGGCATTCGGCGTCCGCCATCCGCTTCATCATGGAGGGCGCGGGCGCCTATACGGTGGTCGACGGCCACAAGATGACGCTCGGCGCCAACGACTTCGTGCTGACGCCGAACGGCACCTGGCACGAGCATGGCGTCGAGGCGAGCGGTTCGCCCTGCATCTGGCAGGACGGGCTCGACATTCCCTTCGTCAACGCCATGGAGGCGAATTTCTACGAGGTGCATCCGGACCTCAGCCAGGCCGTCGGCTACGAGGTCGACGACATGACCAGGACTTGGGGCAACCCCGGCCTGAAGCCGATGGTCGGTGACGGCTGGAACAAGGGCTACAGCCCGATGTTCAAATACGAATGGGTGCCGACCTACGAGTCGCTGCAGAAATACGCCGGCTGCACCGACGGCTCGCCCTTCGACGGCGTTCTGATGGAATACGTCAACCCGGCCACCAACGGGCCGGTGATGCAGACGCTCGGCGCTTCCATGCAGATGCTGCGCCCCGGCGAGGCCACCAAGGCGCACCGCCACACCGGCAGCGGCCTCTACCATGTCGCCAAGGGCAGCGGCCATTCCATCATCAACGGCAAGCGCTACGACTGGGCCGAGCACGACATCTTCTGCGTGCCGTCCTGGGCGTGGCACGAGCACGTCAACGGCTCGGACCGCGACGACGCCTGCCTGTTCTGCCTGTCCGACCTGCCGGTGATGCGCGCGCTCGGCCTCTATCGCGAGCAGGCGTTCGGCGACAACGGCGGCAACCAGCCGCTTCTCTGAAGGAAGACATCATGAAGCTTGTAACCTATCGCGCCTCGGTCGAGGCGGCGGCCCGGCTGGGCGTCGTCGTCGACGATCTGGTGGTGGACGTCGGGGCGCTGGGAGAGACGTTCGGCGAGGACCTGCCCGATACCATGCTCGGCCTCATCGATGCCGGACGGCCGGGGCTGGAAGCCTTGCAGGCCTGCCTGGACGGCGCCGAGGGGCGCTTCGCGCCCGGCACGGCGACGGCGCTGAGCAATGTCCGGCTGATGGCGCCGATCCCGCGCCCGCGCAAGAACATCTACGGCATCGGCCTCAACTTCGTCGAGCACGTCGCCGAAAGCGCCCGCACGCTCGACACCGCCAGGGATCTGCCGAAGCAGCCGATCGTCTTCACCAAGCCGCCGACGGCGGTGATCGGCCCCGGCGAGGGCATCGAGCACAACAGGAAGATGACCCAGCAACTCGACTGGGAGGTGGAGCTTGCCGTCGTCATCGGTTCGGCCGCCAAACACGTCTCCAAGGCGGATGCGCTGAAGCATGTGTTCGGCTATTCGGTGATGATCGACGTCTCCGCCCGCGACAACCGCAGGGCAGGCCAGTGGATATTCTCCAAGGGGCAGGACACCTACGCGCCCTTCGGCCCCTGCATCGTCACCGCCGACGATATCCCCGACCCGCAGGTGCTCGACCTGTGGCTGACGGTGAACGGCGTCGAGAAGCAGCGCTCCAACACGCGTCACATGCTCTTCAAGGTCGACGACCTCATCGCCGATATCTCCACCGGCATGACGCTGGAGCCGGGCGACGTCATCGCCTCCGGCACGCCGGAAGGCGTCGGGGCAGGCCGTTCACCGCAGGAATGGCTCTGGCCGGGCGACGTGGTGGTGGCCTGCGTGGAAGGCATCGGCACGCTGCGGCATCCGGTCGTCGACGCGACGCCGGCATAGAAGCGCGAGGGCCGATGCGGTTCGATCCAGACGAAATAGGCACCCAGAACACCTACAAGCTGCTGGTGGCGACGGTCATGCCGCGCCCCATCGCCTGGGTGGTGACCAAGGACGCCGAAGGCCGCGTCAACACCGCGCCCTACAGCTTCTTCAACGTCATGGGGCCGTCGCCGCCGACGGTCGCCATCGGCATCATGGCCGATCCCGAAAAGGGTTTCAAGGACACGTCCCGCAACATCCTCGACACCGGCGAGTTCGTCGTGAACCTCGTGCCGGAGCGGCTGGTGAGGGCGATGAACGTCACCTCCATCGACGCGCCGCGCGGCGTCGACGAGCTGGAACTGGCCGGCCTCTCGACCGTCGCCTCGGATCGCGTGCGGCCGCCGCGCATCGCTGAAAGCCCCGTCTCCTTCGAATGCGTGTCGCTGTCGTCGGTCGTCACCGGTCCCTCGCAGGTGGTGGTGATCGGCCGGGTGCTGGCCATCCACGTCGCCGACGACTGCGTGCTCGATGCCGAACGCGCCCATGTCGACACGCCCCGCCTCGATCTCGTAGCCCGCTCCTACGGCAGCGACTACGTGCGCAGCCGCGACACGTTCAGCCTCGTGCGTCCGAAATGGAGCGAGTGGGACGGTCGCGAGTCCGAAGAGATATCGAAAGGCTCCTGATTTTCGAAAATCCTGTTGACAGGCGCCGCAAAAAACTTAACTTGCCAGTTAAGCAATTTGCGGAAGCGCAAACTGTCACGGGAGGACAGCAATGCTGCAGGAGCGCGTCGAGGGACGCTGGCTGGATTCGTTCCGCCGCGTCTTCAGGCTGAACGGTATCGGCAGAGGCACGAAGGTCGCCATCCTGTCGGAGACCCAGTCGCGCCCGGTGCTGGTGCACCTTTCCGACCTCGCCTTGCACGACCTCGGCGCCGAATACTGCATGATCCAGATGCCGACGCCGCGCCAGACCGCGCCGGTGCCGGTCAAGTCCACCGGCACCTCCTGGGCGATCCAGCACAACCGCGCCGTCATCGAGGCGCTGAAGCTGGTCGAGGTCATCGTCGACTGCACCGTCGAAGGGCTGATCCACGCGCCGGAATGGCCGGAGATCGAGGAGGCCGGCAACACCCGCCTGCTGGTCGTCTGCAACGAGCATCCCGAGATTCTGGAACGCACCGAGCCGTTCGCCGAACTCGGTCCCAAGGTGGCGCTCGGCGTCGAGATGCTGCGCGCCGCTAGCGAGATGCGCGTCACCTCCGCCGCCGGCACCGACCTGGTCATCGACCTGCGCAATGCACCCTGCGGCGGCACGCCCGGCTTCGGCACGACCCCTGGCGCGGTGGCGCACTGGCCGGGCGGCCTGTGCCTGGCCTTCCCCGGCAACAACTCGGTCAACGGCCGCATCGTCATGGATGTCGGCGACATGAACCTGACCTTCAAGACGACGCTGACCAGCCGCATCGACTTCACGGTCGAGAACGATTTCGTCACCGCCATCAAGGGCGACGGCGTCGATGCCATCCATTTCCGCGAATACATGGAGGCCTGGGATGACCGCAACGCCTACGGCATGAGCCATGTCGGCTGGGGCATGCACCCGCGGGCCCGCTGGGTGTCGGCGGCCATGTACGACAAGCGCGACATGCAGGCGGTCGAGTTCCGGGCGCTGGCCGGCTCCTTCCTGTGGTCGACCGGCGCCAACCAATATGCCGGGCGCTACACGCTCGGCCATTTCGACCTGCCGATGCGCAACTGCACCATCGCGCTGGACGGGACGGTGGTCGTCAAGGACGGCGTCCTGCAAGGGGAACTGGCGGTTTAACCGGGTACTTTTTCGCATTTTTCGGATGGAAAGCCGGTGTCCGCTTTTCCCTGAAATGCTTCTGACGGCTTCGGAGACAAAAGCATGAGCGATATTGCCGACTACTACGATCTCGACCGCATCCGCCCCGAGGTGCAGGCCAAGCTGAGGCTGGTCAACGAGATGGGCCGCGACAAGTTCGCGGCGCGCGCCAGGGCGGTGGACGACGAGGCGTCGTTCCCGGTCGAGAACTACAGGGACCTCGCCGCCGAAGGCTTCCTCGGCCTGTGCATTCCCGAGGAATTCGGCGGCTGGGGCTTCTCGATGTTCGAATACGCCATGGTCGGCGCCGAGATCGGCAAGTATTGCGGCGCCACCGCGCTCACCTTCAACATGCACAATTCCTCCATGGCGTGGTCGCGCTTCATGTTCGACATGCCGAACCTGACGCCTGAGGAGAAGGCGACCTTCGCGCCGCTGCGCGAGCGCCAGTTCCGCCGCGCCATCGCCGAGAAGGCGATCTTCTCTCAGCCGATCTCCGAGGGCGGCCAGAACTGGACGTCGAAGCCGAACCAGACCCAGTGCCGCAAGGTCGACGGCGGCTGGAAGATCAACGGCTTCAAGAAGTTCGCTTCGCTGGCCGGTTATTGCGACTACTATACCATCGTCTGCACCGAGGTGTTCGAGGGCCAGGAACCGCGCCACGAGGACACGATGCTGTTCGTCGTCCACAAGGACACGCCCGGCCTCACCGTCAAGGGCGACTGGGACCCGCTCGGCATGCGTGGCACCAACAGCCGCGACCTGATCCTGAAGGACGTCTTCGTCACCGCCGACGACATGCTGATGCCGCGCGGCATCTTCAACAAGACTCTGCCCAACTGGCCGCACATGATGATCACCCTTTCGCCGACCTACATGGGCGTGGCGCAGGGCGCCTACGACTTCATGGTCGACTACCTGAAGGGCAGAATCCCCGGCCAGCCGCCGGTCGACCGGCGCATGTACGCCACCAAGCGCATCGCGGTGGGCAAGATGTATGCGCGCCTCGCCAACATCCGCGCGCTCTGGTGGCAGGCCTTCGGCGAATCCAAGGGCTTCCCGAGCAAGGCCGAGGTGCTGCGCATGTATGCCGCGCAGTACAACGTCATGGAGGGTGCCGCCGAGATGACCTCGATGGCGATCCGCACCTGCGGCGGGCAGTCCATGCTGAAGTCGCTGCCCTTGGAGCGCATGTACCGCGACAGCCGCTGCGGCGCGCTGATGCTGCCCTTCACCTCGGAGATCATGGAAGACTATCTCGGCGTGCTCGCCCTCTACGAGATGGACGAGTTGGACCACGCGCCCGGCGACGAGGGTGGCGCCCGCATGTCGCTGTGGCGGGGCGACGCCGCTTCGGTCGGCGGAGCCCGGTAGGCACCCATGCCGCGCGATCAGGTCCAGGTCATCGGGCAGTCCCCGGCCTCTGCCGAGGCGGCCTGGGCCGTTGCCGGCGATTTCTGCGGGCGCTGGCATCCCGCCATCGCCACCATGCGCGAGGAGCGCGACGACCGGGGTTCCCTGATCCGCGCCTTCACCGTGCAGGGCGAGGACACGCTCTATCGCGAGCGGCTGACCTGGCAAAGCGACAGCGACCGCACGCTCGGCTACACCCACCTGCAAGGCATAGCCGGCGTGGACCGTTACGATGCGCTGATGAGCATCGCGGCGTCCGAGGCGGGCGGTTGCACCATCGAATGGACCGCGACCGTCGAGGCGCCGGACCCGGCGCGGCTGTCCGGCGTCTGCGAAGGCACGGGGGCCATTTTCGAGGCCGGCATCGCGGCCCTGTCGGAAGCGGCGCAGCGCGCCGACAAGCCGGGCGCGGCAAAGGCGATGCCCGCATCGGTTCTGCTGGAAAACATCACCGTCGATACGGCCCCCCGGCTGGCGCTCACCGTCACGCCGCCGAAGGACGGGCCACTCTGCCTGTTCCTGCATGGTATCGGCGGCGCGCGCGGCAACTGGGACGCCCAGCTCGGCGCGGCCGGCACCGTCATGCGCGCCGCCGCCCTCGACCTGCGCGGCTACGGCGGCAGCGCGCTCGGTCCCGAACAATCCACGGTGGACGATTATTGCGCCGACATTCTGCGCGTGCGCGAAACACTCGGCGGCGGAAAGCTGATACTCGTCGGCCTGTCCTACGGCTCGTGGATCGCAACCTCCTTCGCCATGCGCCATCCCGACATGCTCGCAGGCCTCGTTCTGTCGGGCGGCTGCACCGGCATGTCGGAGGCGGGCCGCGCGGAACGCGAGGCCTTCCGCACCAGCCGGCAGGTGCCGCTCGACGCCGGGCAGACGCCGGCCGATTTCGCGCCGGCCGTGGTCGAGGTGCTGGCCGGGCCGCACGCTTCGGCGCAGGTGAGGGCGCAGCTTCTGGCGTCGATGGCGGCGATTCCGTCCGGCACCTATCGCGATGCGCTTTCCTGCTTTACCAATCCACCGGAGCGGTTCGATTTTGCGCGGCTTTCCATGCCGGTCCTGATGATGACGGGCGAATACGACCGGCTGGCTTCGCCGGGCGAGATCCGTGGCGTCGCCGGCCGCATCCTGGCCGAATCGCCCCGGCCCGACGTGCGCTACGAGACGATTTCCGACGCGGGCCACGTCTGCAACGTCGAGCAGCCCGAAGCCTACAACCGCGTCCTGCTCGACTTCCTCGAAAGGCTGCCGCGATGAGCGCCCTGCCGCGCCGCCAGCAGAACAGGATCGAGCGCGAGCGGCGCATTCTCGACGCCGCGCTGAAAGTATTTTCCGAGACCGGCTATTCGGGCGCGACGATGGACGGCGTCGCCATCGAGGCCGGCCTGTCGAAGCCGACCCTCTACCAGTATTTCTCTTCCAAGGAAGCGCTGTTCTCGGCCATGCTGTTCGGCGAGCGCGACCAGATGCTGGAGTTCTTCCTGCATCCGTCCGGCAAGGGCATGGTCGCCGACCTGCTGGGCTTCGCCTGGGATTATGCCGCTACGGTTCTGCGCCCCGACATGCTGTCGCTCGCCCGCCTCATCATCGGCGAGGTCCAGCGTTTTCCCGAGATCGGCCAGGCCTATCAGGAGAGCGGCCCCGACCGGCTGCTTGCCGGCATCATGGACTATCTGGAGGGCCGCCGCGCCGCCGGCCAGCTCGCCTTCGACGATGCCGAACTGGCGGCCGAGGACCTGTGGGGCCTGATCCTGTCGGCGCCGCGCAACCATGCGCTCTACCGGCCCGACCGCGTTCCCGGCCGGCCCGAGCTGGCGCGCTACATCAACAACGGTTTGCGGGTTTTCCTGAAGGCCTATTCGACCCGGCCCGAGGAAGATCTCCAGGCATTGCAGACTCTGCTTGCCGCCCAACCCTTTCCAGCAGGTGACCCATGACGATCGAGGACTACCTAGCCGATCCGGCCAGCCGCTTTGCGACTGTGGCGATGACCGACACCAACGGCCTGCTGCGCGGGCAGATGGTCTCGGCCGGCAGCCTGAAGGGCATCGCGAAGAACGGCATGGGCATGTCGCCGGTGACGCTGGCGCTCGACCCGACCGACGTCGTGCTGCCCATCCCCGGCGTCTCGGACGGAACCTCGGATTTCCACGACGATCCGCTGGTCCTTGATCCGGCGACGGTGCGCCGCCTGCCGTGGTCGAAGCCCGGCCACGATATGCTGGTTCTGGCCAACTATTCCGGCGGCACCGCTGAATTCTGCCCGCGCTCGCTGCTCGGCCGCGTGCTCTCCCGCGTCGGCGAGGCCGGCTACCGGCCGCGCTACGGCATGGAGCTGGAATACACCCTGTTCGACGAGACGCCCGAAAGCGCCCGCGCCAAGGGCTACCGCAACCTGAAGACCGCCACCCAGCACAACAGCCACGACCTCGTCCTCTATCAGGTGCAACAGACGGAATGGTACGAGGCGGTGGCCGAGATGTGCGTGCCGCTGCGCATCGACCTCGCCAAGATGCACGAGGAGATCGGCGGCGGCTTCCTCGAAGCCTGCATCGCCGCCGGTGAGGGGCTGGAGCCGGCCGACCAGCTGGTGCTCTTGAAGAACTTCATCCGCGCGCTCGCCCAGCGCCAGGGCCGCTGCGTCACCTTCATGCCGCGCTGGACGGAAGCCGCCGATAGCCAGTCCATCCACGTTCATGTCTCGCTGAAGGACGCGGGCGGCAAGTCGATCTTCCACGATCCGTCGCAGAAGAACGGCGTGTCGCAGACCTTCCGCCACTTCATCGGCGGCATGCAGACCTATCTCGGCGACCTCACGCTGCTGTTCCAGCCGACGGTCAATTCCTACCGGCGTTTCGCCCCCGGCACCTTCGCGCCGCCGGGTCTCAGCTGGGGCTACGAGAACCGCACCACCTGCTTCCGCATCGTCGGCCACGACGCCGGTTCGCTGCGCGTGGAAAACCGCCTGCCGGGCGCCGACACCAACCCCTACCTGACGGTCGCCGCCACGGTGGCGGCCGGCGTCGCCGGCATCCTGGAAAAGATCGAACCCGAAGCTGAGACCGTCGGCAACGGCTATGCGCAGGAAACGCCGCGCGATTTCGCCCGCTCCATGCCCGAGGCGATCGAGCGGCTGCGCGGCTCGGCCTTCGCTAGGGACTGGCTCGGCCCGCGTTTCGTCGAGGCGTTCTCCTCGACGCGCCAGAGCCAGTACGACGAGTTCCGCCGCAAGGTGCCCGACGTTGAACTGGAACGTTTCTTCGACCTGGGGTGAAAGCCATGGATGCCGAACTTCGCGCCCGTTTCGTGGAAAGCATGAGCCGCGTGGCCTCCGCCGTCACCGTCGTGACCACGGATGGCGAGGCGGGCCGGTTCGGCGTCACCGTCTCGTCCATGACCTCGGTGTCGGCCGACACCAGCCGGCCGTCCCTGCTGGTCTCCATCCATCATCTCAGCCCCGCCGGCGAGGCAATCAGGAAGAACCGGCGCTTCTGCGCCAATGTGCTGAGTGGCAACCAGACCTTCGTGTCCGACCTGTTTTCCGGCCGCCTCAAGCATCTCAACGAGGACAGGTTCGGCGAAATTCCCTGGCATCCCGGCGCCACCGGCGCGCCGATCATCGAGGGCGCCATCGCCTCGCTGGATTGCGAGCTGAAGACCGCCCTTTTGTGGGGCACGCATTTCATCCTCATCGGCGAGGTCGAGCAGATCGAGCTGTCGCGTCAGCGCTCGCCGCTCGTCTACGCCAATCGTGGCTATCGCCGCGCCATCCCGATCGCGCCGGAAGACCGGCAGCCGCACGATCCGCACAACCAGCTGCGTGTCGGTTTCTTCATCACGCTGGGGCCGGAATTCGTGCCGTCCCTCGTCGCCGACTTCGCCAGCCGGACGCCCGCCGTCGACATCCGCCTGCTGGAGGCGGACCACGACGATCTCGTCGAGCAGATGCGCGCCGGCAAGATCGACGCCGCCGTCACCTTCGGCACGGTCGACGAGCCGGAACTCGAGGCCGAAACCATCTGCCCCGCCGATCCCCATGTTCTCCTGAGCGCCGATCATCCGCTCGCCTCGAAATCGAGCCTGCGGCTTGGCGATGTGGCCGAGCTGCCGATGATCCTGCTCGACTATCCCTCGGTGCGCGGCGCCGTCGCCGCCTTGTTCGAGCGCAATGGGTTGAAGCCGAACGTGCGATTGCAGTCGCCGTCCTTCGCCATGGTGCGCGGGCTGGTCGCGCAGGGGCTCGGCTACACATTGGTGCCGCAGGCCCCGCGCAACCGGGACCGGCGCGGCGGTGAGACCAGGGCCGTGCCGCTGAAAGTGGATTTTCCGGAGGGTGCGCTGGTCGCGCTGGCGCGGCGGCCGGACCGGCAAAGCGAATTGGCCAGGGACTTTCTTGCCCGCTGCAAGAGGTCCTTTCAAACTCAGCCCGATGGAGAACGGGCAGGTGGCCGGTCGGCGGCAGGCACGAAGGTGCGATAGCGTGCCGTCGGTGGTGATGTGAAGGAAACAACAGGAGGGGACTATGGCTCAGGAAAACGTGTTGGATGTGAGTAGCGGAGGTGAGAACAGGCTCCGCAAGAATTCGCTGGGGCTGATCGCCGTCACCTTCATGGTGATCTCGGCGGCCGCGCCGCTGACGGGCGTGGCAGGCGCGATGCCGCTGGCCTTCATGCTGGGCAACGGCGCCGGCGTGCCGGCCATCTTCATCTTCGTGACGGCGGTGATGCTGGCCTTCGCCGCCGGCTACGTGGCGATGTCTCGCCATGTCACAAATGCCGGCGCCTTCTACGCCTATGCCGCGCGCGGCCTCGGCGGGCGCACGGCCGGTGCGGTGGCGATCACCGCGCTCGTCGCCTACAACGCCATGCAGTTCGGCCTCATCGGCCTGTTCGGCGGCATCGCCGCCGGCATCTTCGGCGAACTCGGCCTCGTGCTGCCCTGGTGGCTGTGGAGCCTGGCGGCCATCGTTCTTGTCGGCGCCCTCGGCTACCGGCAGGTCGACCTGTCGGCCAAGGTGCTGGTCGCGGCGGTGCTGCTTGAATACATCATCGTGCTGATCGTCGACTTCGCCATCCTCGGCAAGGGCGGCGCCGGCGGCCTGTCGATGAACTTCTTCGACGCCAACGCCTTCTTCTCCGGCTCGATGACGGCGGCGATCCTGTTCTGCATGGGCTGCTTCATCGGCTTCGAGGCGACGACGATCTACGCCGAGGAAACGCGCGATCCGGAAAAGACCATCCCGCGCGCCACCTATCTTTCGGTGCTGATGATCGGCCTGTTCTTCATCTTCACCACATGGCTGATGATCGTCGGCGTCGGCGCCGACAAGCTGGTCCCGACCATTCAGGGCCTGCCCGATCCGTCGCTGTTCTTCTTCAACCTGGCGGCCGACTATGTCGGCGGGCCGATCCCGACCATCGCCGGCATCCTTCTGGTGTCGAGCCTGTTCGCGGCGCTCTCGGCCTTCCACAACTACATCGCCCGCTACAGCTACGTCGCCGGCCGCGAGGGCCTGCTGCCGGACGTGTTCGGCCGCACCCACGGCACCCACCAGAGCCCGCATATCGGCTCCGTGGTGCAGACCGTTGGCGCGCTGATCGTGCTCGCCTTGTTCGCCGGGCTGGGGCTCGACCCGGTGCTCAACATGTTCACCTGGATCAGCCAGATCGGCACGCTCGGCGTGCTCGCCATGATGACCGTCACCTCGCTTGCGGTGATCGTCTTCTTCCGCCGTGAGGGCCATGCCGGCTCGCCGCTGGTGACATTGGTCCTGCCGATCCTGTCGGGCCTGGTGATGGCGGCGCTGTTCGTCTACATCTTCCTGCATTTCGGCGACCTGACCGGCACCACCGGCGGCGCACTGGGCGTCATCCTGCCCTCGCTGATCCCGCTGGCAGCGATCGTCGGCTACCTTTTGGCGGCACGCCTGGAAAAGACCGATCCGGCCCGCTTCGCCCGCATGGGCAACAACGGCAACTGATCGCCCCGGCGATCGGTGACGGCCTGCCCGTGCAGGGCAGGCCGTTTCATCGTTTTCGACAAGTTGTGAAACGCGCTATAGCATTTTGCAGCCAGACGGAATCGTCTGGCGTCGCACAAATGCGGCTAGAACGAAGAGATAGATCGTTGCGCCGTTTCCATGAAACGGTGAAACGATCTATCGCGCCAGGTCCGCCACCACGGCGTCCAGCACGATCATGCCGGCCGGTGTGGCGCGCAGGCGCGAATTGCCGAGCGGCGCCACGAGGCCTTCCTCCTGCAGGATGGAAAGCCGCGCCGGGGGCAGGCCGCGCCCGGCATAGTCCTCGTAGCGCGCAAGGTCGATGCCTTCGGCCAGCCTGAGGCCCATCAGCAGGAACTCGTCCGCTTCCTCGGCGCGCGTCAGCACCTCACCGCCGACGACGCCGTCGCCCTTGGCCTCGACCAGCGACAGCCACGTCTCCGGCATCTTCTCGGTGAACGTCACCACCCGCCGCCCGTCCTCGACGAAGCGGCCATGCGCGCCGGGGCCGGCGCCGACATATTCGCCGTAGCGCCAGTAGGTCAGGTTGTGCCGGCTTTCGGCGCCCGGCCTGGCGTGGTTGGAGATCTCGTAGGCCGGCAGGCCGTGGCGTGCCGTCACCTCCTGCGTGAGCTGGTAGAGGTCGGCCGCCAGATCGGGGTCGGGGATGGCGAATTTCTTCGCCTTGTGCAGGGCGTAGAAGGGTGTGCCTTCCTCGATGGTGAGCTGGTAGAGCGACAGGTGGTCGGCGGCGTGGCCGATCGCTTCCTCCAGTTCCGCCTGCCAGGCGTCCAGCGTCTGGCCGGGGCGGGCGTAGATCAGATCGAAGGACAGGCGCGGAAATGTCTCGCGCGCCAGCCGGATCGCCTTCAGCGCCTCTTCCACATTGTGCAGCCGGCCGAGGAACCTCAGGTCGCGGTCGTTCAGCGCCTGCACGCCGAGCGACACCCGGTTGACGCCGGCCGCCCGGTAGCCACGAAACCGCTCCGCTTCCACCGAGGATGGGTTGGCTTCAAGCGTCACCTCAATGCCGGAAGGCACCGTCCAGTTCGCCGCCACGGCGTCGAGCACGGCGCCCACTGTTTCCGGCTTCATCAGCGAAGGCGTGCCGCCGCCGAGGAAGATGGAGGTGACGTCGCGCGCGCCGGTGCGGGCGCGCATCGTCTTCAGTTCGGTGGCGAAAGCGCGTGCGAAGCGCTCCTGGTCGACAGGCTGGTGGCGCACATGGCTGTTGAAGTCGCAATAGGGGCACTTGGCCGCGCAGAACGGCCAGTGGATGTAGACCCCGAATCCGGGTGTGCGGTCGAGGATCATCGACCCAGCCGCGCCTCGGCGAATTTCTTGAAGGCCCGCGCCCGGTGCGACAGCGCTTCCGCGTCGCCCGGTTTCCAGCCATGCTTCTCCTCGGCCGTCATCTCGCCGAAGGTCTTGTCGTAGCCGTTGGGCAGGAACACCGGGTCGTAGCCGAAGCCGAGGTCGCCGCGCGGCGGCCAGACAAGCCGGCCCTCCGCCTCGCCGCGATAATATTCGGCCTCGCCGTCGGGGAAGGCCAGGCAGATGACGGCGACGAAGCGGCCGGTGCGCTGCACCGGTTCGGTCGCGCCGATCTCCTGCAGGGCGACTTCCGTGCGCTGCATGGCCATGCCGAAATCGCGCCCGCCCTCGGGCTTTTCCGCCCAGTTGGCGGTGTAGACGCCGGGCGCGCCGTCGAGCGCGTCCACGCACAGGCCCGAATCGTCGGACATGGCGGGCAGCCCGGTCGCCCTGGCCGCGGCGAAGGCCTTGATGTAGGCGTTCTCCTCGAAGGTCGTGCCGGTCTCGTCCGGCTCCGGCAGGCCGTACTCCTTGGCCGACTTCGCCTCCAGTCCGAAGGGGCCGAGCAGGTCCGCGAACTCGCGCAGCTTGCCGGCGTTGTGGCTGGCGACGACGATCTTCTTGTCCGTCAGGGCATGCATTCTAGAGGTTCCAGATTTTCGGTTCGGCGAATTCCAGCGAATTGCCGGACGGGTCGCGGAAATAGATCGAGCGTCCGCCTTTCGGCCATGCGACATCGGCTTCGATGGCGACGCTCTTGCCGGTCAGATGGGCTTTCCACCGTTCGATTTCATCGGCCGTCGCGGCCAAGCACAGATGGCCCTGGCCAGTCGTGCCGTGGCGAGGGATCGGCGGCGGCTGGTTTCTTGTCGCCTCGGCATCGAACAACAGGAGCACGCCCCGTCCGCAGCGGAAGAAGACGTGACGGCCCTCGGCTTTCAGGATGCGTTCCATCCCCAGAACATCGGCGTAGAAGGCTTCCGCCGCGTCAAGGTCGGTGACGTAGAGCGCCGATTCGAGGATGGCGGAAGGTTGCATCTGCGCCCCGTCAGTCCACCGCCATCTTCTGCAGGTCCACCAGCCGGGCAATGCCGCGCTTGGCGAGCGTCATCAGGGCGGAAAACTGTTCCTCCGAGAACGGTTCGCCCTCGGCCGTGCCCTGGATCTCGACGATGCCGCCCTTGCCGGTCATGACGAAGTTGGCGTCGGTGCCGGCCGACGAATCCTCCAGATAGTCGAGATCGATCACCGGCTGGCCGTCATGGATGCCGCAGGAGATCGCCGCGACATGGTCTTTCAGCACCTTGTCGATCTTCACCATCTGGCGCGCCTCCATCCAGCGCAGGCAGTCGTAGAGCGCAACCCAGCCGCCGGTGATGGAGGCGGTGCGGGTGCCGCCGTCGGCCTGCAGGACGTCGCAGTCCACCGTGATCTGCACCTCGCCCAGCGCCTGCATGTCGACCACGGCGCGCAATGAGCGGCCGATCAGGCGCTGGATCTCCAGCGTGCGGCCGCCCTGCTTGCCGGCGGAGGCTTCGCGGCGCATGCGGTCGCCGGTCGAGCGCGGCAGCATGCCGTATTCGGCCGTCACCCAGCCCTTGCCGGTATTGCGCATCCAGCCCGGCACCCGTTCCTCCAGGCTCGCCGTGCAAAGCACGTGCGTGTCGCCGAACTTCACCAGGCACGAGCCCTCCGCATGCTTGGAGACGCCGCGCTCGAAGGAGACGGCGCGCATTTCGTCGTTCTGGCGCTTGGAGGGACGCATTCGGGCTCGCTTTCATGGATTTTGAATCGTGCCGGGCTTTTAGCCCCGGCAGGCGTGGCGTGCAAAGGAAAACGCCCGATCCCGGACGGGACACGTCCTTGCGTCGGCGCCGTTCCCGTCTATATCCTTGAACCGGAGGTTTTGTCCGCATGACCCGGCCGATCACCGACGCGACCGTGCAGTCGCCCACTTTGCAGACGCTCGACATGCGCTCGCGCGACATCTTCCGGCGCATCGTCGATTCCTACCTGCGCGACGGCGAGCCCGTCGGCTCGCGCTCGCTCTCGCGCATCCTGCCGTCGTCGCTGTCGCCGGCGACTGTGCGCAACGTCATGAGCGACCTCGAGCACCTCGGCCTCATCTACGCGCCGCACGTCTCGGCCGGCCGCCTGCCGACGCAGGCGGGCCTGCGCTTCTTCGTCGACGCCTTCATGGAACTGGGCGACCTGGCGGAAGAGGAGCGCCGCGCCATCGAGGCGCAGATGAAGGCGTCGGGCGAGGGGACCAGCCTGGAGCACATGCTGACCGAGGCAAGCCAGTTGCTGTCGGGCATGTCGCGCGGCGCGGGACTGGTGCTGACTGCCAAGAGCGAGGCCGCGCTCAAGCACATCGAGTTCATCCAGCTGGAGCCGACCAAGGCGCTGGCGGTGCTGGTGTCGCAGAACGGCGACGTCGAGAACCGCATCATCGAGCTGCCGGCCGGCATCACCGTCTCGCAGCTGCACGAAGCCTCCAATTTCCTCAACGCCCATATCCGCGGTCGTACGCTGGCAGAGGCGCGCGCCGAGATCGAGCGGCGCAAAGAGGAAACCCGCGCCGCCCTCGACACGCTGTCGCAGGACCTCGTGGAAAAGGGCTTGGCGATGTGGGCGGGCGCCGAAAGCGGCCTGCCGTCGCGCCTCATCGTGCGCGGCCGCGCCAACCTCTTGGAAAACGTCTCGGCGCAGGCCGACATGGAACTCTTGAAACACCTGTTCGAGGACCTGGAGACGCAGGACGGCCTCGTCCAGCTTCTCGACCTCGCCGAGCAGGGCTCGGGCGTGCGCATCTTCATCGGCTCGGAGAACAAGCTGTTCTCGCTGTCGGGCTCCTCGCTGGTGGTGGCGCCCTACCGCGACAAGGATGCGCGCGTCATCGGCGCGCTCGGCGTCATCGGTCCGACCCGGCTGAACTACGCCCGCATCGTGCCGATGGTGGACTATACCGCGCAGCTCATATCGCGCATGCTGCGCTGAGCGGACGGCGGCAACGACCGACAGGAGGGAACCATGGCGTTCGAATCGATCAAGGCCGAAATCGACCTTCTTCTCGCCAGCATGGTGAACCAGCCCGAGGACGCCCGCGAGATCCGCGAGCAGGTGCGCGAGAAGCTGAACGAGCTGCGCGCGCTCGGCCTGCCGCTGCCGGCCGACCTGGTGAGGCTGGAGAGCCAGCTCGACGCCGAACTCGGCTGAGGACCTGTCCGGGAAACCCGTTTTTGGCGGCCACCCGACGGCGTTGTCCGCGCTTCCGTTGCCTGCGGCCCGGATCGGGGCATGATCGGCCGCGACGCGGCTTCCTACTGCTGGACGGGGTTGGAAGGCTGGGCCGGCTTGTCTTCCGGTATCGGCACGTTGTCCTCGGGGATGGGCTGGCAATCCCGCCCGTCGCAGTCGGTTGCCTCGCCGGGTGCCGGCGGATCGCAGTCGCGGCCCTGGCAGGTCTCGGCCGGCTTGGTGTTGTCCTGCATGCAGTCCTGCCCCGTGCAGCTTTGCGCGGGCACGTTTTCGGCCGAGGCCCCGGCGGCCGTGAAGAGCAACGCCGAGGCGACCGCGATGACTGGAAAGGCGGTGCTTGGTCGCATGGCTCAAGCAGACGCCGGACTTGTTGCCGATGCAAGGCGAACCATATGGCAAGGTAAAGGCGGCGTTGCCGGCGGCCGTGTGTCGTCGGTTCGAGGTTGCGTGGAGGAGACGGCATTGGCGGAACAGGCAAGAACCGGAATGCGCGGCTTTTTCCTGGGCGGAGCGGTCTTGCTGGCCTGTGCCGGCACGGCCGCCGCCCAGGACCTGTCCGCCCCTCTTGAGGGGGCAAAGGCATTCGGCGGCTGGCACGACGACCGGCCCGGCCTGTGGCGCCACATCGCTCCCGGCGACCTGCCGAAGCCCTACGCCACCGATTCGGCCTCCAACGGCGCCGACCGCGCGCGGGAACCGAAGGGCAAGGGCCCGCAGGTGCCGCAAGGTTTTTCGGCCGAGCGCATCGCTTCCGGAATCCGCAATCCGCGCGCCGTCCGCGTCGCCCCGAACGGCGACCTGTTCGTCGCCGACAGCCGCGCCGGCCAGGTGCGCAGCTACCGACTGGGCAAGGACGGCAAGGTGGCGGAGGAAGGCATCTTCGCCAAGGGGCTCGCCCGGCCCTACGGCATCGCCTTCCATCCGGCCGACGACCCGCAATGGGTCTATGTCGCCGAGACCGGCGGCGTCGTGCGCTTCGCCTATCATGCTGGCGACCTGAAAGCGTCCGGCGAGGCGCAGACGGTCGTCGACGACCTGCCGACCGGCGGCCACTGGACCCGCGACATCGCCTTTTCGCCCGATGGCGCCACGCTCTACGTGTCCATCGGCTCGGATTCGAACGCCGCCGAGGGCATGGGCAAGGCGCCGGCCGGCTGGATCGACGGGCAGGCTCCGGGCGCGGCGTGGGGCTCGGAGCAGGGCCGCGCCGAAGTCCGCGCCTACGATCCAGACGGCAAGAACGGCCGTGTCGTCGCGACCGGCCTGCGCAACTGTTCGGGCATGACCGTGCAGCCGGCCACCGGCGCGCTGTGGTGCGTCGTCAACGAGCGCGACGGGCTGGGCGACAACGTGCCCTTCGAATACGCCACGACGGTGAAGGACGGCGCCTTCTACGGCTGGCCCTGGTACTATATCGGCGATCACCAGGACCCGCGCCATGCCGGCGCGCGACCGGACCTCGCCCGCAAGGCGACGGTGCCGGACGTGCTCATCCAGGCCCATTCGGCGCCGCTCGGCATCGCCTTCTACGAGGGCGACCGGTTCCCGGCCGAATACAAGGGCGACGCCTTCGTCGCGCTGCACGGCTCGTGGAACCGCGGCACGCGCACCGGATACAAGGTGGTGCGGCTGAAATTCGAGAACGGCAAGCCGACCGGCGCCTATCAGGATTTCATGACCGGCTTCGTGCTGTCGGATGCCGAGGTGTGGGGCCGCCCGGTCGGCGTGGCGGTGGCCAAGGACGGTGCCCTGATCGTCACGGAGGACGGTTCCGGCACGATCTGGCGCGTCGCCTATGACGGCGCGAAGCCATAGCGGAAAACCATGAAGCGCAATCACAATCCTGTTTTTCGTCGTATGAGAGAATTTTCTTCCAGTCACGCACGGCCTTTGCAACGCCGTCCACTCGGCTATTCTGGCGTGCCGGCCTATCTTCCATGATGAAAAATCCTATCTTGCCTTTCACGAATCTCAGGGAGCCATACGCATGACCAAGCCTGACCCGTCCGCGCGCGTGCCCGGCCGCGGCCGCATCTTCGCCTCGATCACCGAGACGATCGGCGACACCCCGCTGGTCAGGCTGGAGAAGTTCGCGAAGGAAAAGGGCATCGTCGCCGACCTGCTCGCCAAGCTGGAGTTCTTCAACCCCATCGCCTCGGTCAAGGACCGCATCGGCGTGGCGATGATCGAGGCGCTGGAGGCTGAGGGCCGCATCGTGCCCGGCCGCACCACGCTGGTCGAGCCGACGTCGGGCAACACCGGCATCGCGCTCGCCTTCGCCGCCGCCGCCAAGGGCTACAAGCTGATCCTGACCATGCCCGAGACAATGTCGTCGGAGCGGCGCAAGATGCTTCTGCTGCTCGGCGCCGAGCTGGTGCTGACCGACGGGCCGAAGGGCATGAAGGGCGCCATCGCCAAGGCCGAGGAACTGGTCGCCAAGTTGCCGGACGCCGTCATTCCGCAGCAGTTCGAGAACCCCGCCAATCCCGAAGTCCATCGCCGCACCACGGCGGAGGAAATCTGGAACGATACGCAGGGCGCGGTCGACATCCTCATCGCCGGCATCGGCACCGGCGGCACCATCACCGGCGTCGGCCAGGTTCTGAAGAGCCGCAAGCCCTCGGTTCAGGTCGTGGCGGTGGAGCCAGAGGCGTCCGCCATCCTGTCGGGCGGCCAGCCCGGCCCGCACAAGATCCAGGGCCTCGGCGCCGGCTTCGCGCCGAAGGTGCTCGACACTTCCGTCTACGACGAGATCGTCACCGTCACGAACGAAGACGCCGTCGCCAATGCCCGCCTTGTCGCGCGGCTGGAAGGCGTGCCGGTCGGCATCTCATCGGGCGCCGCCTTGCAGGCGGCGGCTGTCGTCGGCGCGCGGCCCGAAAACAAGGGCAAGACGATGGTTGTCGTCATCCCCTCCTTCGCCGAGCGCTACCTGTCGACCGTCCTGTTCGACGGGTTGGGGAACTGACGCTCGGGCAGCAAGGGCAAATCATAGCGGCAAGCACCAGCCTCCAGTCCTGGCCCTGCCGAAAAACCCTCTGGCGCGGCTTGAGCGCGGCGGCGGTTGCGGGCACATCCTCCCGTCTCGCGATACGGTGAGGGGAGGATTCGCATGTACAAGCTCTATAGCCGGCCCGGTTCCGGCGGTTTCGTCGTCGAGGCCGCGCTGAAGATCGCCGGCGTGCCGTTCGACCTGATCGACGTGAAGAAGACGCCGGACCCGGCGCCGGACTTCCTCGCCATCAGCCCGATGAACCAGGTGCCGGTGCTGGTCCTGCCCGATGGCCATGCCGTGACCGAGACGGCGGCGATGTGCATCCTTCTGGCCGAACTGCATCCCGGCGCCGGCCTCGGCCCCGTCGCCGGCGAGGCGGGCCGCGCCGATTTCCTGCGCTGGATGGCGTTCATGGCCGCCGCGCTCTATCCGGCCGACCTGCGCTATTTCTATGCCCACCGCTATACCACCGATGCTGGCGGCATCGACGCGGTCAAGCAGGCCGCGCTGGCCGAGATGGATCGCGAGATCGGCATCCTCGACCGCGCGCTGGAGGGCCGCGACTGGCTCGCCGCCGGCCGGCGCACGCTGGCCGATCTCTACATGCTGATGCTGGTGTGCTGGCACCCGGAGGCCGCCAAGGCGCCGGCCGCCTGGCCCAACGTCGAGCGCGTCTCAGCGGCCCTGCGCGCCGATCCGCTGCTGGCCGAACTCAACGTCCGCCACGAGATGTGGAGCGATTGACGGCCTGGCCGTTGGTCTTCCCGGTGGCGGGGGGCAGCGCGTCGCGCTCGGCCAGCAGGAAGCGGCGCACGGCCTCGTCGCGCTCCAGCCCGATGGCGCGGCCGTAGGCGGCGGCCGCCTGCTCGCGGTCGCCAAGCTGCGCCGCGAGGTCGGCGCGCGCCGCCCAGAACGGCTGGTAGTCGGCCAGCCGTTCGTCGCCGATCGCCTCCAGCGCGTCGAGGCCGGCGCGAGGGCCGGCGAGCCGGGCGATCGCAACCGCGCGGTTGATGGCCGCCACCGGCGAGCCGGTCAGCTTGAGCAGCGCCTCGTAGAGCGTGGCGAGCGTCGGCCAGTCCGTTCCGCCCGTCGTGCGGCGCGCGCAATGCACGGCCTGTATGGCGGCCTCCAGCCTGTAGCGGCCGAGCCCTTCCATCGCCGAGGCGACGACCAGCAGCCGCTCGGCCTCGTCGATCATCGCGTGGTCCCACAGGTCCGTGTCCTGTGCGGCCAGCGGCATATAGGCGCTGTCGGGACCGCGTCGCGCCGCCCGGCGCGCTTCGGCGAACAGCATCAGCGAAAGCAGGCCGAGCGCCTCCGGCTCGTTGGGCAGCAGCGACGCCGTCAGGCGGCCGAGCCAAAGCCCTTCCGAGGCAAGGTTGCGCCGCCGCGTTTCGGTGCCGGCTGCGTCCAGCCAGCCTTCGGCGAAGGCGGCGTAGATCGCCTCCAGCACCGCGTCCAGCCGCTCGGCCAGTTCCTGCCGCTCCGGGATACGGAACGGAATGTCCGCCTGCCTGATACGCGCCTTGGCGCGCACCAGCCGCTGCGCCATCGTGGCGGGCGCGACGAGGAAGGCCGAGGCGATTGCCGCCGCGTCGAAGCCGAGGATGGTCTGCAGCATCAGCGGTGCGCGCATCGCCTGATCGATCGCCGGGTGGGCGCAGGCGAACAGCAGCCTGAGCCGTTCGTCGGGGATCTCATGTTCGGCCATGCCGGCCTCCAATTCCTCGGCGATCAGCGCCAGGTGGTCCTGGCTGGCCTCGCGGGTGAGCCGGCGGCGCACGGCGTCGATGCCGCGCCGCCGCGCCACGGCAAGCAGCCAGGCCTCGGGGCGGTCCGGCACGCCGTCGCGCGGCCAGCGCTCCAGTGCTGCGGCGAAGGCTTCCGCCAGCGCGTCCTCGGCGCTGGCGACGTCGCGCGTGCGGGCCGCCAGGAAGGCGACCAGCTTGCCGTAGCTTTGCCGGGCGGCGGCCTCGGCGGCCGCCCGCGCGCTGTCGACCCCGGCGGCCACCGGGATGCGCCTACTGCGCCTTCCAGATCGGCCGCACCTCGACCGCCCTGTTCTGCGCGGCGGGGCAGCGGGCGGCCCACTGGATGGCGGCGTCGAGGTCTTGCGCCTCGATGATGTAATAGCCGCCGAGCTGTTCCTTGGTGTCGGCGAAAGGGCCGTCGAGCACTTCGGTCCTGTCGCCCAGCATGCGCACCCGCGTGGTCGAGGACGACGGCGCCAGCCGGTCGCCGGCCACCCAGGCGCCCGCCTTCTTCAAAGCCTCGTTGTAGGCCATGAAGGGTTCGGCCATCGCATAGGCCTTGTCGGGCGAGGCGGTCGGCGCGGCGGCAGCCATGGCGGCTTCGTCGACATGGATGAGAAGCATGTATTGCATCGTCGTGTTCCTTCCCTTTCGCGACCGCATCGGTGCGGACACAAGGATGTCGCGCGGCGGAGGGCGATTTCGACAGCCGCGGCAAAAATTTCCACGGATTCTTTGCGCCCGGCCGCCGCAGCGCGCAAGCGCTGCCGGCCGCCTGTCTTCGACCTCGGGCCGGCCGCCGCCGATTGCGGGTTGGCAATTTCGCTCCGCTGCTTAAAGTGTCGCCTCCGGGTTGAGGGAGGGTGACCCGGCAAGGCAACCCAGGGAGGAAAGAACTGATGCTCCATGTCCGCAAGATCGTCGCCGTCGGCACGATGGCGCTTTCGCTCGGTCTCGGCTCGCTGTCGGCGAAGGCCGACGAATTCATCAACGTGCTGACCGGCGGCACGTCCGGCGTCTACTATCCGCTCGGCGTCGCGCTGTCGGAGATCTACGGCAAGAACATCCCCGGCGCCCATGCGCAGGTGCAGGCCACCAAGGCTTCGGTGGAGAATTTGAACCTCTTGCAGCAGGGCAAGGGCGAGATCGCCTTTGCGCTCGGCGATTCGGTCAAGCTGGCCGCCGAGGGCAACGAGGAGGCCGGCTTCCCCGGCAAGCTGGACAAGCTGCGCGGCATCGCCGCCATCTATCCGAACTACATCCAGATCGTCGCTTCCAAGGAGTCCGGCATCAAGACGCTGGCCGACCTGAAGGGCAAGAGCCTGTCGGTCGGCGCGCCGGCCTCGGGCACGGAACTCAACGCGCGCGCCATCTTCGCCGCCGCCGGCCTGAAGTACGAGGACCTTGGCAAGGTCGAGTACCTGCCGTTCGGCGATTCGGTCGAGCTGATGAAGAACCGGCAGCTCGACGCGACGCTGCAATCGTCCGGCCTCGGTGTCGCCTCGATCCGCGACCTCGCCACCTCGGTGCCGATCAACGTCGTCGCCGTACCCGCCGAGGACGTCGCCAAGATCGGCGCGCCCTATATCGCCGCGGTCATTCCGAAGGGGACCTATGAGGGCCAGGACGAGGACGTGCAGACCGCTGCCGTCGGCAATTTCCTGGTCAGCCATTCCGGCGTTTCGGACGAGACGGCCTACCAGATGACCAAGCTTCTGTTCGAGAACCTCGACAAGCTGGCCGCCGCGCACGCCGCCGCCAAGGGCATCGATCCCGCCAAGGCCATCGAAGGCATGCCGATCCCGCTGCATCCCGGCGCCGAGCGCTACTACAAGGAAAAAGGCCTGATCAAGTAGGCGCTTCCCCCCCCCTGAGGGGAGGGTGGCAGGCCGCAGGCCTGTCGGGAGGGGTCGCCGCGGCAGTGCTCCGACCGTCTTTGCGACGGAGTGGTTGAGGTGACCCCTCCCGCCTCGCTCCGCTCGGCCCCCTCCCCTCAAGGGGGAGGGAAATGTCCCGATTTCCATGAGAGACAGCCCATGACCGACGCCGCCTCCCAGCCCGAAACCATCCACATTCCCGTCGTCGAGGAGCAGGTGGAAGGCCTGCCGCCCGGTTTCGGCGACGGCCTCGCCGGCAAGGTCGCCTTCCTCATCGCCGTGGCCTTCTCGCTGTTCCAGCTCTATGTCGCGGCCTACGGCGCGATCCCCAGCCCGATC
>JBQCHN010000108.1:0-18103 GCA_051954615.1 Mesorhizobium sp.
AGCAGCGTGAGCTCGGCGCCCTGGATCGGCTTGGCGGTGCCGAGCGAGCGGGCGAAGACGGACAGGCCGTCCTGGCCGGTGTAGGTGGAAAGCCCGATGTCGGAGACGACGAACCACTGGGTAGCACGCGAATCGTATTCCTCGCTGTGGTCGTCGACCGCCTGAGCGGTCAGGATATAGACTCCGGGCTTGCGCTCGGGCAGCGCCTCGTCGACCGGGAAGGAGGTGGTCACCTCCTTGTTCAGCGCGTTGGCGATCTCCATGCGGCCTTCCCAGACGGGCTCGCCCATCTGGTCGGAGATATTGGAGACGTCGTAGCCGTCGAGCTGGCGCAGGAACTGCCAGCCCGACAGAAGCTGCGCCAGCGAGCGGTCGCCGATGCGGTAGAGCTTCATGTTGGCGGCGTCCATGTTGACGGTGACGACCGGAATGCCGCGGCGGGCGCCGGCCGGCAGCACGAAGCTGTCGCCAGTGAAGCGGGCGGACGGCGCGCGGTCCTGCACGTAGACGGACAGCACGATCGGCGTGGAGATCACCTCGCCGATGGCCGCCGGCAGGCCGGGCCGGAACGTCACGTCGTAATGCTGGCCATGCTCCAGCCCCTCAACGCAAATCTGCTTGTCCTTGGCCTCGACGCCTTTCGGCGCATGGCCGTCGACGGTGACGAACTGGGCATAATCGATGCCGGTCTTGACCAGTTCTTCGGAAAACTGCGCGCAGATGCGCGGCGCGCTGGTGTCGGCGTCGACCGAATGATCGACGACGCGAAAACCCTTGCGCGCCTTCAGGTCCTCGTAGTCGGCCTGCACGGCGGCGGAGTTGACCAGCGCAAGGCTCGCCTCATAGGCCTGCAGAGCCGGGCGGTAGAGGTCGCGACGGTCCAGCCCGGCGGCGAGCAGCGCCAGGGCTTCGGCCCGCAGGGCTGCGGTGCGCACGAGCTTGTAGCCGTTGAAAGCGGCCGAGGTGGCGTTGGCTTGCAGGGTCGCGGCCTCGCCGCCGGTGGCCGTGTCCACGGCAAGCGCCTCATGCGCCACCCTCAACCAGAACTGGCCGTCGTCGGGCAGGATCGATACCGCCTGCTCGTATTTCTGCATGGCGGTGCGGTGACTGCCGGTGAGCGAGGCCTGCTCGGCGGCGTCGATCAGCGCGTTGAGGCCGTCGGTCGGCTTGGTGAAGCCGGGGCCGAGGATGAAGTTGCGGTACTGTTGGGCCTGGTCGGCCATCCAGGAAGGGAAGAAGGTCAGTTCCGGCGGCGCGCCGATGTCGGGATCGCCGTTGAGCGGCACGACCTTGCCGGCGACGGCGCCGACGAAGGGCTTGATGGTATTGAAGTCGGACTTCAGGAAGCACCACTTGGCCTTGGTGTTGTAGGTGAAGGCGCGGCAGGCCGAATCGCCGAGGCACGTCGTCTTGCACTGATCCAGCGTGACATTCTGCGCCGAGCGCAGGTCGAAGCCGAAATAGTCGGAATTATCGGTGGTGACGATGCGCCGGGCTTCGGCGGCCTGTGCCGCTCCGGCGGCCATCAACAGAAGGACGAGGACAGAGAAAAAGCGCGCCGCACGCAATGCCATGACACCCCTCCAGGACGTTGCTTTTCTAAAGTCTTGTTGCTTCCCGTGCGTCCGGCATGTTCAAGCTTGGGTTGCGCTTGTCAATGCGAGGACCCGGCAAAGCCCGTCGAGAGCACCCGTCCGAAAGCCGTCGCCAGCCCATCACCGGCGCCGTTCAGCGTGTGTTCACAGGCTGCGGATCACACTTTCTTGCCGGAGCATAAAAGGTGTGAGTTCCAAGCCCGGGCCAATTGAGACAATTGGATTGTGGCTGCTTTACGGGCGCTTCAGAAGTTCACTGCAATTTTAGGTTTTGCGCGATAAGGTCAGGTGTGACGGTACGGTGGACACGGAGTACGGAGCGGTTTGCGCCGGGGCGCGTGCTTTCGCGCGCCCTTGCGGGCGGGCTCCTGTGCGCCACCGCCATGGTCGCCGTGAACCGGCCGGCCGCCGCCTTCGAACTGTTCGGTATCAAGTTGTGGGAATCGGCTTCCGACAAGGAAGACGCCGAGATCATCGATCCGCTGCGTTATCAGGTGACGATCGAGGCGCCCGACGCCGATAGCGACCTCAAGGACAGGTTGGAAAGCGCCTCGACGCTGAAGGCGGACGAGGATCGCCCCGTGTCCGGTTCGCTCGGTCTGCTCACCAAGGCGCGCGCCGAGCGCGAGCAACTGGTCGCCGCGCTCTATCAGGACGCCCGCTACGAGGGCGTCGTCACCGTTGCCATCCAGGGCCGTTCCATCGACGACCTGCCGCCGGACGCCGAGTTCACCGGGGCGCAGCCGATCCCGGTCACCGTCACGGTGCAAGCGGGTCCGAAGTTCACCCTCGGCAACATCCGTCTCGAAGGCGACGCCGCGCAACTGGCGAGCGCCGACTTCGGCCTGATCGCCGGCGGCGATGCCGGTTCGGGCGCAATCCTCAAGGCCGAGGCGTCCATCGTGCGGACGTTGAAGGAAGAGGGAAGGCCGCTCGCCAAGGTGACCGGGCGGGAGATCGTCGCCGATCACAAGACCTCCACCCTCGACGTCACGCTGACGGTCGCCGCCGGTCCGGTCGCCGGCTACGGCAACACCGTGGTGGAGGGAACCGAGGCGGTGGACCGCGACTTCACCGAATACATGACCGGCCTGAAGCGCGGCCGCCAGTATTCGCCGGAGGAGATCGACGAGGCGCGCGAAAGGCTGCTCGGGCTGGAGGTGTTCAACAGCGTCACCCTCAAGGAAGGCGAGGCGCTGGACGCCGAGGGCAACATTCCCATCAATGTCGAGGTGAGCGAGCGCAAGTTCCGTTATTTCGGCCTCGGTGCCACCGCCTCGAACACCGAGGGGTTGGGACTGGAAGGTTATTGGGGACACCGCAACCTGTTCGGCCGCGCCGAGAAGCTGCGCATCGACGGCTCGATCAGCGGCATCGGCGCCAACGACATCTCCAAGCTCAACTACAATGCCGGCATCCTGTTCGAGAAGCCGGGCGTGATCGGGCCGGCCTCGAAATTCTACAGCCACCTGAAGACGGTGTACGAGCATCCCGACGCCTACGACCGCTTCTCGGTGCGCGGCGACGTCGGCCTGTCCTACGAACTGACGAAGAAGCAGACGGTGTCGGCCGAGTTCGCGCTCGACTATTCCAAGATCACCGACAGCTTCGGCAAGCACGACTACCTGATCGCCTCGGTGCCGCTGCAATATGTCTACGACAACCGCGACAACCGGCTGAACCCGACGCGCGGCTTCCGGCTGCTCGCCTATGCCGAGCCGAGCTACGACCTCTTGAACGGCGCGGCTTTCGTCAAGCTGAAGGGCGAGGGCTCGGTCTACCAGGCGATCGATTCGGGCGGCAAGTTCGTCATGGCCGGCCGCGCCAGCCTCGGCTCCATCGTCGGCGCCTCGTTGCAGGACGTGCCGGCCGACCGGCGCTTCTATGCCGGCGGCGGCGGCTCGGTGCGCGGCTACGCCTATCAGGGCATCGGCCCGAAGGTGAAAGGTGGCCCCGATGACGGCCAGCCGATCGGCGGCCTGTCCTGGTTCGAGACCTCGGCGGAGATGCGTGTCGCCGTCACCGACACGATCGGCATCGTGCCCTTCGTCGATGCCGGCACCGTTTCCACCAAGACCTTCCCGGATTTTTCCGACCTCAAGGTGGGCGCCGGTATCGGCCTGCGCTATCTGACGCCTTTCGGTCCGCTCAGGGTCGATGTCGCGGTGCCGCTCAATCCCGATCCCGGCGATCCCGACTACGGCATTTATGCGGGCATCGGGCAGGCGTTCTGAGGCATGAAGGTTTTTCGGCGTATCCTGCGCTATTTCTTCTACGCTGTGGCTATCGTGGTCGCGGCCGCTGTCGGCGCGCTGGTGGTGCTGACGACGACCGAGCGCGGCCGCGACAACCTCGCAGGCATCGTCTCCAACCTCGCCTCGTCGGCCGACAGCAAGGTGACGATCGCCGGGCTCGACGGCATCTGGTCCGGTGCGCTGAGGGTCGGGCATGTCGTGGTCGAGGACCGCAACGGCCCCTGGCTGGTGGTGCGCGACGTCGCCGTGGACTGGTCGCCCCTGGCGCTGCTTTCCAAGACCTTCCGTGCCGAGCGCATCGCCGCTGCGCGCATCGAGGTGGCGCGGCTGCCGGTCGGTGGCAGCGAGACGAAGACGGAAGGCGGCGGCTCGGGCCTGCCGGTGTCGGTGGACATCGCGCAGATCGACCTGCCCGACATCGCGCTCGGGAAGGAGCTTGCCGGCGCCGGTGTCGCGGAGCTTTCGGCCAAGGGATCGGCGAAGGCCGATGCAAACCCGCTTTCGGTTGCCGGCGACCTCACGATCGCCCGCCGTGACGGCCAACAGGGCACGGTGATCGCCAAGGTCAATTTCGCGCCGCAGGACAACCGGCTCGACCTTGACGTGAAGGCGTCCGAGCCGGCCGGCGGCATCATCGCCAACCTGCTCAAGCTGCCGGGGACGCCGGCCGTCGACGTCGTCGTGTCGGGCAACGGTCCGCTGGCGGACTGGCAGGGAACCGGAAGCTTCAACGTCGACGGCCAGACCGTGGCGCAGCTTTCCGGCCGTCATCAACTGACCGACCAGGGCCATCGCGTCGAGGCGAAAGGGCAGGGCGCGTTCGAGCGTTTTCTGCCGGAAATGCTGAAGCCGCTGCTGGCCGGTACGGCCGATTTCGACATTGCCGGCACCGCCATGCCGGGCGGCGGCGTCGCCGTGGAGCGCGCGAACGTCGAAAGCGATGCCATCCATCTTACCGCGAAGGGTACGTACGATCCGCAGTCGGCGACCGACATCTCCGTGGAGCTTGCCGCCCGCGATGCGCCGGTGGTGCTCAGCCTGCCGACCGGCGGCGCCCCGGTTACGGTCGCCGTCAAGGGCCTGACGGCGCGCGCCTTCGGCGACGGCAAGGAGCCGATGGTCGATGTCGCCGGCAACTTCGTGTCCATCGTCACCGGCGGGACGGAGGTGCACGATCTAACAACCCAGATCCATTCCGATGGCTTCGACGTCCAGAACCGCAGCGGTCCGGTGAAGATCGCGCTCGTGGCCGGTACGCTGAAGACCGACGTGGCGACGCTGGCACCGCTGGCGGCGGGCCGCGTCACCGTCGATCTCGCCGGTACGGTCGGCAGCGACCAGATCACCCTCGACGAGGGCACGTTGCATTCCGATGCGCTCGACGCCTCGGTCAACGCCACGCTGACGCTGGCCGATCTCGCCATGACGCTCGGCATGAAGGCCGACGCCGTTTCCAGCGCGCTGCCGCCGCAACTCAAGCCGGTGCTGGGCGAGCGGGTGCAGTTCTCCGCCACCGCGACGCGCGATCCGCAGGGCTCGTTCGCGGCCAACACCATCGAACTGACCTCCGGGTCGCTCAAGGCCAGCGGCACTGCGAGTGCGTCAGGCACCGAAATCAGCGCGGACCTGAAAGGCAGCCTCGGCGATATTTCCCCCTTGTCGGGGCTCGCACGCACCGACCTTGCCGGCGGCGTCGACTTCGCGCTCAAGGCGAGCGGCGCGCGCACCGCGCCGGACTTTTCCATCACCGCCAGCAGCGACAAACTGATTGCGTCGGGCAAGACCGTGACCGGCCTGTCGCTCAGCGCCACCGGCAAGGCCGATATCGCGGCCCCGACAGCCGACGTGTCGTTGACCGGCTCGGTCGAGGGCAAGCCACTCAACCTCAAGGCCACGATGGCGACCACCGACGGCAAGATGACGGCCGACGTGAAGGGCGACTTCGGCGATCTGTCGGTGCTGTCCGAGCAGGTTGCCGGCGCCATCGACTTCGCCATCAAGGCCGAGGGCGAGGCGACGGCGCCGAATGTGTCGTTCACGCTCAACAGTGCCGGCCTGACGGTCGCCGGCCACCAGATCACCGGGCTGGAACTGACGGCGGCGGGCAAGGCCGACGTCGCCAACCCCGCCGCCAACGTGAAGCTGAAAGGCAACGTGTCGGGGCAGCCGCTCAACGGCACGGCGACGCTGCGCACCGTGGACGGCCGGCGCGAGATCAAGGGGCTGGCGCTGACGCTCGGTCCCGGCCGCATCGGCGGCGACCTCGTGCTCGACGACAAGTTCCTGCCTGTCGGGACGCTCGATATCGATCTGCCTGAGATCGGCCCGCTGGCAGCGCTCGCCGCCCAGAAGGTGGACGGCGACCTCAAGGCGACGGTGCGCTTCTCCAATGAGGACGGCAAGCCGCAAGTCGCGGTGAAGGCCAATGCGGGACGGATCGTGCGCGACAGCCTGTCGGTGGCGAAGGTCGCCATCGACGCGCTTGTGGCCGACTATACCGGCGCGCCGGCCATTTCCGGCACGGTCAAGGCCGGCGGGGTCGTCTCGGGCGGCACCACCGTCAGCGACATCGCCATAGACCTGAAACGCGACGGCGAATGGACCGCATTCTCCGGCGGCGCGACGGTGAAGGACATTCCGGCGAAGGCCGCCGGCCGCGTCAAGGTCGCCGACGGCACAACCACGCTGGAGCTTGCCTCGGCGCAGGCGAATTTCCGCGGCGCCAAGGCGGCCGTGTCCCAACCGACCACCATCGTCGTCAAGGACGGCGTGACGCGGCTGGACAAGCTCACCATCGGCATCGGCTCGGGCAATGCGATCATCACCGGCACCGCCGGCACGGCGCTCGATCTGGCCGTGACGCTGTCGGCCATACCGGTGGCGGTGGCGAACAATTTCGTCGCGGGGCTGGATGCGGCTGGCTCGCTTTCCGGCACGGTGAAGGTGAGCGGGGCGGCCGCCAATCCTTCGGTCGCCTACGACATCAAGGGCACCGGCATCCAGGCCGCGCAGTCGCGCGGCGCCGGGCTCGGCGGTATCGGCATTGCCTCGGCCGGCACCTTCGCCGCCAACAAGCTGACCTTCAACGCGACCGCCAACGAAGGTTCCGGTATCGGGCTGAAGGCGGGCGGCACCGTGACGGTCGCAGGAACGCCGACGCTGGCGCTCGACATTTCCGGGCGCGTGCCGTTCGGTTTCCTCTCCGCCAAGCTCGCCCAGCAGGGCCTTTCGCTCAGCGGATCGGCCGACGTGGCGCTCGGCGTGCGCGGGCCGGCGACGGCACCGGACATTACCGGCTCGGTCACAACGGCCGGCGCGCGCTTCATCCATGCCGGCTCCGGCATCGCCATCAACGACATCGGCGCGCGCGTCACCTTCGGCGGCAAGCGCGCCACCATCGAGCGGCTGACCGGCAACCTGTCGACGGGCGGCGCACTCTCAGTCAGCGGGTCGGTCGGCATCGATCCGGCCGGCGGCTTCCCGGCCGACCTTGCCATCAAGCTCGCCAACGGCCGCTACAGCGACGGGCGGCTGGTGACGGCCAATTTCTCCGGCGACCTGGCGGTGAAAGGGCAGCTTGCGCTGGCGCCGGTTATTTCGGGCACGGTCAATCTCGGCCGCACCGTCGTCACCGTTCCCGACCGGCTGCCGGGCTCGATCTCGGCGCTCGACGTCAAGCGCAAGAACGCGCCGGCCGACGTGCGCGCGCAGGACAAGGCGATGCGGCCGGCCGATACCGGCGGCAAAGGCGGCGGCAGCGGGGGCGGGCCAACGCTCGACATCACCGTCAACGCGCCCAACCAGATCTTCGTGCAGGGCAGGGGGCTGGACGCGGAACTCGGCGGCAAGATCCGGCTGACCGGCCCGGCTTCGGCACCGCAGGCCGTCGGCCAGTTCAACCTGCTGCGGGGCCGGCTGGGCAGTCTCGGCAAGCGGCTGACCTTCACGCAAGGCACGATGACGTTCTCGGGATCGGTCATCCCCTACATCTCGCTGGCGGCCGAGACGACCGCCACCGACGCGACGGTGACGATCTCCATCACCGGCGAGGCGACCAATCCGAAATTCGCCTTTACCTCCGTTCCGGCCCTGCCGGAGGACGAGGTGCTGGCACGGCTGATCTTCGGCCGCTCGATGTCGAACCTGTCGCCCCTGCAGATCGCTCAGCTTGCCGACGCGGTGGCGCAACTCACCGGCGCCGGCGGCTCCAGTTCGCTGTTGCAGAAGCTGCAAGGCAGCCTCGGCATCGACGATCTCGACGTCACGACGGACGAGAAGGGCGGAACATCGGTGTCGGCGGGGAAGTACCTCAACGACCGCACTTATGTGACTATCCAGAAGGGCGAGAAGCCGGGCTCGGGCAAGGCGCGGATCGATCTCGATGTCGGTCGCGGGCTGAAGCTGCGCGGCGAGGCGTCGGATGCCGGCGAGGCCAAGGGCGGCATCTTCTACGAAAAGGAATATTAAAGCATCGCGCCGAAAAATGGATACCGGTTTTCGGCAAAAGCGATGCGAAAACAAAAGCTACAGCGAACCGCCTGATTCCCATTTCGGGGGTTCGCCGTAGCCGGTTCCGGCCCTGACCGCTGCCGCCGGCCATTCTTCACAACATATATTCGAATTGTTTTCGACGGAGCCGGCAGCGTGCTGGCCGCGCTGCCTCGACCGAAAAGTCAATGCGGCTGTCCTTGTTGGAGACCAAGGGATGCAGCCTGACCGGAAAGCGACAGAATTAGCAATTTTGCGTCAACTCTGTCGCAATCGCGCGGCCCGCTTCCTTTGCAAAGTTGCACATTTCATGCGGGGTTCCGTGCCCGCTTTCTTTGACATCAGGAGGCGGATGCGGAATGTTAAAAGGCGCAAAGCCAGAAATGGGAGAAAAGAATGGCAACCTACAAGAGCAACGGCGATCACGTTCCTGGCCACATCGTCAAGATGGCGGAGCAGGCCAGGTCCGGTGAAGTCGACCGTCGCGAATTCCTGGCGATGGCGAGCATCTTCGGCGCTTCCACCGCCATGGCCTACGGCATGCTGGGCCTTGCCTCGCCGACGCCGGCGAAAGCGGCGGACGAGACACCCAAGACGGGCGGCGTGATCAAGGTCGCCATGTCGATCAAGGACCCGAAGGATCCGCGCACGGCCGACTGGTCCGAGATTTCCAACGCCCAGCGCCAGGCGCTTGAACCGCTGGTGAAATACACGCGCGAATACACGTTCGAGCCCTATCTGATCGAAAGCTGGGAAATCAACGACGACGCCACCGAATACACGCTGCACGTGCGCCCGGGCGTCGAGTGGAACAACGGCGACAAGTTCACCGCCGACGACGTGATCTACAACTTCACCCGCTGGGCCGACAAGAAGGCAGAAGGCAACTCGATGCCCGGCCGCCTCGGCAGCCTGGTGGACGAGAAGACCGGCAAGCTGCGCGAAGGGTCGATCGAGAAGGTCGACGACATGACGATCAAGCTCAAGCTGACGTCGCCCGACATCGCCATCATCGCCAACCTGACCGACTACCCGGCGCTGGTCGTGCACAAGACCTTCGACGAGAAGGGCGCCAACTTCAAGAACTGCCCGATCGGCACCGGCGCCTTCGAGCTGGTGTCCTACGACGTCGGCCAGAAGGTGGTCTTCAAGCGCCGCGAAACCGGCAAGTGGTGGATGGGCGACGTCTATCTCGACGGCGTCGAGTTCATCGACTACGGCACCGATCCGGCCGCGCTCGTCTCGGCCTTCGAATCCGGCGAGGTGCAGACCAACCACGAGACGACGGCGGACTACGTCCAGATCATCGCCGATGTCGGCGCGCCTGCGTCGGAATCGGTGACGTCGGCCACCGTGTGCTCGCGCTTCAACGTCGCCAACAAGCCCTACGACGACCAGAAGGTGCGTCAGGCTATGTGCCTGGCCGTCGATAACTCGGTGGTGCTGCAGCTCGGTTACGGCAACGCCGGCACGGTGGCGGAAAACCACCACGTCGCGCCGATCCATCCCGAATACGTGCAGCTGCCGCCACTCAAGCGCGATCCGGCCAAGGCGCTGGAGATGCTCAAGGAGGCCGGCGTCGCCGACCACGAGCACGAGCTGATCTCCAACGACGAGGACTACCACAAGAACACCACCGACGCGATCGCGGCCCAGCTGCGCGACGCCGGCATCAAGGTGAAGCGCACGGTGCTGCCGGGCTCGACCTTCTGGAACGACTGGACCAAGTATCCGTTCTCGGAAACCAACTGGAACATGCGTCCGCTGGGCATCCAGGTCATCGCCATCGCCTACCGCACGGGCGAGGCCTGGAACGAGACGGCCTATGCCAATCCCGAGTTCGACAAGAAGGTCAACGAGGCGCTCGGCATCGCCGATGCGGAGAAGCGCAAGGTGCCGATGAAGGACATCGAGCAGATGCTGCAGGAGTCCGGCATCATCATCCAGCCGTACTGGCGCAAGCTCTACATCAACATCAAGCCCGAGGTGAAGAACCACGCCATGCACCCGACCTACGAATACGAATTCGGCAAGGTCTGGCTGGATCAGGCGTGATCGATCCTTCTGCGCTGGGGGAGGGGCTCAGCCCCTCTCCCTCCACGCTCGCCTTCAAGGCAATTCCAGGCGGAACGATTTTCGGTCCGGAATCGCAGGCAGACGGCAAGGCGGGCGGTTTTCGGTTGACGGCGGCCGCTCCGGCTGCATCCTTTCAATGCGACAGGGTTGACTGCATCTGACCCCAACCCGACCGGCAGGGGGGCAACATGCTTTTCTTCATTCTGAGACGGCTGGGCACGATGCTGCTCACCATGGTGTGTCTGACACTGGTCGTCTTCTTTCTGGTCAATCTCGAGCCGAACCTGAAGAAGCTCGCGATCAGCCAGACCGAAATGCACACCAGCGCCGAGCAGCTCGAGCAGTGGCTGGTCAATCACGGTTACCGGCAGAACTTCTTCGTCCGCTACGGCCAGTGGCTCGGCGTGGTCAAGAAGGCGCCGATCATCAATCCCGAGACCGGTAAGGCCGAGCAGCGCTTCTCCTTCTGCAACGACCCGACGGAACCGGTCTATTCGGGCGTGCTGCAAGGCGACTTCGGCTGTTCGACCAAGTTCAAGACCACGGCGGCGAAGAGGCTGTTCCCGGCGCTCGGCGCGACTGGCATCCTGATGTTCTGGGTGCTGGTGGTGATGATCCCGATCGCGCTGCTGATCGGCATCCTGGCCGGCATGCGGGAAGGCTCGCGCACCGACCGCACGCTGTCGGTCGCCTCGATCGCCACGACGGCGACGCCGGAATACGTCTCGGGCGTCATCTTCACCGTCATCTTCGCCTCGTGGCTGGGCTGGCTGAACGGTTCGGCCGCATCCGCCAGCCAGGGCATCACCTTCTATAATTTCACCCTGCCGGTGATGACGCTGGCCATATACGGCATCGGCTACATCGCGCGCATGACGCGCGCGTCGATGGTCGAGGTGATGACGCAGCAATATATCCGCACTGCGCGGCTGAAGGGCCTGTCCTTCTCCAGCGTGGTCATCAAGCATGCGCTGCGCAACGCGCTGATCGCGCCGTTCACCGTCATCATGCTGCAATTCCCCTGGCTGCTGACCGGCGTCGTCATCGTCGAGGTGATGTTCCGCTACCAAGGCTTCGGCTACATCCTGGTCGAGGCGGCCGGCAACAACGACATCGACCTTTTGCTCGGCTGCTCGCTGGCGTCGGTGTTCATCGTGCTGATCACCCAGCTCATTTCCGATGTGGGCTATGCGTATCTCAACCCGCGCATCCGCGTGCAGTAGAGGGGACGAGCGATGGTTTCCGAATTCGTAGGTCCCCTCGGCGTCGTCACTGGCGTGCTGGTGCGGTTCTGGCCGGTATGGCTCGCGCTCGCGCTCGTGCTCGCGGCAAGCTTCACCTACAAGAAGCGGCTCGGCCTCTACGGCCAGCTTTTCGACAGCTATGTCGGCATTGCCGGCGTCATCATCTGCCTGTTCTGGCTGTTCACGGCCGTCTTCGCCTCCACCATCTCGCCGTTCAATCCGCTGCAGCAGATCGTCGTGATGAAGGACGCGCTGCCGGGCGCCATCGAGCCGGAAACGCACAAGATATTCCTGTTCGGCGGCGACAAGCTGGCGCGAGACGTGTTCTCGCGCATGGTCTACGGCAGCCAGATCGTCTTGATCATCGCGCCGGCGGCGACCGGCTTCGCGCTGATGGTCGGCATCACGCTCGGCCTGCCGGCCGGCTACTACGGCGGCAAGATCGACACGGTGCTGTCGTTCCTGGCCAATCTCGTGCTCGCCTTCCCGGTCATCCTCCTGTTCTACCTCTTGGTGACGCCGGGCATCATGGACACGCCCATTCCCTACGGCATGGCGGGCCTGTTCTTCATCTTCCCGATCATCTTCTTCTGCGTGCTGTTCTGGACGCGCTACAAGAACCGGCCCGACCGGCTCTACCTGCTGCTGGGGCTGACGCTGGTCATCGGCGGCTGGATCTATGTCGGCCTCGTCTTCGACAAGGACCCGCTCAGGATCGTCCATATCGACCCCAACCAGCTCAACATCTTCGTGGCGGTGGTGTTCGCCTCTTCGCCCGGCGTGTTCCGCATCGTGCGTGGCCTCACCATGGACATCAAGACGCGCGACTATGTGGCGGCGGCGCAGACCCGCGGCGAGACGCCGTGGTACATCATGCTGTGGGAAATCCTGCCCAACGCGCGCGGGCCGCTGATCGTCGATACCTGCCTGCGCATCGGCTACACGACGATCCTGCTCGGCACGCTGGGCTATTTCGGCCTCGGCCTGGCGCCCGAAAGCCCGGACTGGGGCACGGCGATCAAGGATGCCAGCCGGCTGCTCCGCCAGACCATCCACCCGGCGCTGCCGCCGACGATCGCGCTGATGTCGTTCGTGCTCGGCCTGAACCTGCTTGCCGACTCGCTGCGCGAACAGTCGCTGAAGGATTGAACGACCCGCGCGCGGGCCCGGCCCGCGGCGGAACCGACGACCAGATCAAGGATTGGAACGACCGATGAACGAGGCAGTTCGAAATCCCGCCGAACCCATCATCGAGATCGAGAACCTGTCGATCTCCTTCTTCACCCGCAAGGGCGAGATTCCCGCGGTGATGGATTTTTCCTGCGAGGTGATGCCCGGCGAGGCGATGGGCATCGTCGGCGAGTCGGGCTGCGGCAAGTCGACCGTGTCGCTCGGCATCATGCGCGACCTTTCCAACATCGGAAAGATCGTCGGCGGTCGCATCCTGTTCAAGGGCAAGGACATGGGCGAGATGTCCGAGGAGGAGCTGCGCTCCATCCGCGGCAACGAGATCGCCATGATCTACCAGGAGCCTATGGCCTCGCTGAACCCGGCCATGAAGATCGGCCAGCAGTTGATGGAAGTGCCGATCCTGCACGACAAGGTGTCGAAGGAAGAGGCCTACAAGCGCGCGCTGGAAACGGTTCGCGCCGTCAAGCTGCCGGACCCCGAGCGCATGATGCGCAGCTATCCGCACCAGCTTTCCGGCGGTCAGCAGCAGCGCATCGTCATCGCCATGGCGCTCTTGTCGAAACCGGCCCTGCTGCTTCTGGACGAGCCGACGACGGCGCTGGACGTGACCGTCGAGGCCGGCATCGTCGAACTGGTCAAGGGGCTCGGCAAGGAGTTCGGCACGTCGATGATCTTCGTGTCGCACAATCTCGGCCTCATCCTGGAGACCTGCGACCGCATTACGGTGATGTATTCGGGCGAGGCGGTCGAGACGGGCAAGATCGAGGACGTCTTCGACCGCATGCGCCACCCCTACACGCAGGGGCTGTTCCGCTCGATCCCGCTGCCCGGCGCGGACAAGAACGCCCGGCCGCTGATCGCCATTCCCGGCCAGCTGCCGCTGCCGCAGGAACGGCCGAAGGGCTGCAACTTCGGCCCGCGCTGCCACCATTTCGTGGAAGGCGTGTGCAACGCCGCCGAAATCCCGATGATCCCGGTGGAAGGGCACGAAGGGCACTTCTCGCGCTGCGTGCGCTTCAACGAGATCGACTGGGCCGAGATGCCGCCCGGCGCCAAGGAGGCGAGCGAGCCGGTGAAGCCCGGCGCACCGGTGCTCAAGGTCGACGACCTCAAGAAATACTATCACATCGGCTCCGGCGGCGTGTTCGGCGGCGGGCCGGGCCGTACCGTCAAGGCCAACGAAACGATCAGTTTCGAGGCGCGCGAGAGCGAGACCGTCGCCATCGTCGGCGAGAGCGGCTGCGGCAAGTCCACGTTGGCCAAGGTGCTGCTCGGGCTGGAGACGGCCAGCTCCGGCAAGGTGCTGCTCGGCAACGCGCCGATCCAGGACACGCACGTCGAGAATCGCGACGTCGAGACGGTGTCGTCGATACAGATGGTGTTCCAGAATCCGTTCGATACGCTCAATCCCAGCCACACCATCGGTTCGCAGATCATCCGTACGCTGGAAAAGTTCGGCGTCGGCAAGACCGTGGCCGAGCGCAGGCAGCGGATGCTGGAACTGCTCGACCTGGTCAAGCTTCCGCGCCAGTTCGCCGAGCGCAAGCCGCGCCAGTTGTCCGGCGGGCAGAAGCAGCGCATCGGCGTGGCGCGCGCCTTCGCGGGTGCCGCCAAGGTGGTGGTGGCGGACGAGCCGGTCTCGGCGCTGGACGTGTCGGTGCAGGCCGCCGTCACCGAACTTCTGATGGACATCCAGCGCAAGAACGGCACGACGATGCTGTTCATCAGCCACGACCTGTCGGTGGTGCGCTACATCGCCGACCGCGTCGTCGTCATGTATCTCGGCTACATCGTGGAGCAGGGAACGACCGACCAGATCTTCGCGCCGCCCTATCACCCCTATACGGAGGCGCTTCTGTCGGCGATCCCGATCGCCGACACGTCGGTGGTGAAGAAGCACATCGTGCTGGAAGGCGACATTCCCTCGGCGATGAACCCGCCGAGCGGCTGCCCGTTCCAGACGCGCTGCCGCTACAAGCATCTGGTGCCGGACGGCCTGTGCGAGAAACAGGTGCCGCCGGTCAAGGACCTCGGCAACGGCCACAAGAGCCTGTGCTGGCTGTCCGATGACATCCTGGCGAAGATGGATCCCGTCATCAGCTTCGACGAAAAGCACGCCGAACATGAAGGCGTGCCGGACGATGCGCCGCGCCGCACAGGGCCGGGCTTCACCGGCGAAGTGCCGCGGCGGCCGCACGGCAAGACCGGTACCGCCGACCTGTCGGATGACGCCGACGATGCCGAGGAAGCCGATGGAGGCGCGCGGATGGGCCGCAGCGAGGGCGCTGCCCGCAAGCCGAAAAGCCGGTCGGTGCAGGTGGGTTGGGGCGGACAATCCGACGACGCCAAGGCGCCGTCGCCGTTCGGCTCGGGAAAGCATGGAAAACCGAAGAAGTAGCTGGCTTGAGGGGCGCGGCGGCGTTCAGCTGCCGCAGCCCTGCAACTGGGTGGAGTATTTGCGCGCCATGTCGTCGGTGGCCTTGGCGTAGCTCTGCACGCTGGCGGGCCAGTTGCCGCGCTTGAAGCCGTTCCAGCCGAGATAGTAGGCGAGGTAGAGGCGGTAGGTGTCGTTCTTGGCGACGCCGTAGGTGTCGGCGGTCTTGGAATGGTACCAGCCGACGAAATCCACCGCGTCGGCGAAGCTGGAGCGGCGGGCGCCCCAGTTGCCGCTTTCCATCTTGTACTGGGTCCAGGTGCCGTCGAGCGCCTGCGAATAGCCGTAGGCGCTGGACTGCCGCTTCCATGGAATGAAGCCGAGCAGTTTCGTGCGCGGCGGCCGCGCATTGCCCTTGAAGCCGGATTCCTTGCGCACCGTCGCCATCAGAACCGGCACCGGCACGCCGTATTTGCGCTCGGTGCGGTAGGCGGCCGACTGCCAGTTGTTGAACCAGCCGTCGCGCTGGTCGAAAACCGAACAGATGTTGTTGATGTGGCTGGGTGCCGTGGCGCAGGCCGTCAGCGCCAGCAGCGGAGCAACCGCCAGAACCCGATTGAAACGCAACGCATACATGCGCTGCCTTTTAATCAAAAAGCGTGAAAGGAGTCTTTCGCGCTCCGTTAACGGTTCGGTCCGGTGGCCGGGAAACGTCGGGACGGTGCGCCGGCCGGAGCCGGCGCGGGTCTGTGGCCGCCATGCAGCAGCGGATCGATCCGTTGTCCCTAGCGATGGGGCGCCGTCAGCGCGAAATGCGCGCCTTGCGGGTCTTGGCACTGGACGACCCAGCTGCCGCCGGGAACCTCCATTGGACCCATGAGGATCTTGCCGCCGCCGTCGGTGACGCGCTTGGCGGCCGCGTCGATGGCCTCGACGGTGAAATAGAACTGCCAGACCGACATGGAAAGCTGTGGCGGCCGGTTCATCATGCCGCCGACCTGCTGGCCGTCGACGGAGAACAGCGCGTAGATGCCCATCTCGCCCATGTCGAATTCGCTGTCCTTCTTCCAGCCGAACTGGCTGGAGTAGAAGGCCATCGCCGCCTTCCAGTCGCTGGTGTAGAGCTCGTGCCAACCGACATGGCCGACCGTGCCGGGCGCGACCGGTGGCTGGTCGGGGCCGTCGGGCTGCAGCATCTGGAAAGGGGCGCCCTGCGGATCGGTAACCACCGAAAAACGACCGACATCGGGAATGTCCATCGGCTCGCAGAACACCGAGCCGCCGGCGGCCTTCACCGCTTTCGTCGCGGCGTCGACGTCGGCGGCGTAGATGTAGCCGACCCAGGCGGGCGGTCCGCCCATGGCCTTCATCTGCTCGGGCTGGTTCATGATGCCGCCGACGCCGCGGTCGCCGGCATTCATGACGATATAGGGCTTGCCGGACATGTCCGATCCGCCCCAGGCCTCGGGCCGCCAGCCCACCACGCTGGCGTAAAAATCCCTGGCGGCCTCGGTGTCGGTCGTCAGCAGTTCGTACCAAAAGAAGGAAGGGGTTCTGGGCATGGCTGGTTCCTCTCGTGCGCCCGCTCGGGGCAAACATAGGACGCAGACAAGGCAGGGAAACCGACAGGCCCGCAAATAATTTGCCATCAAAATCATGACTATTTTTCTCATGATTTTGATGAATGGTTTCAATGCCTTGGATAGAAATTTGACCGATTGATAAAAAATCAGAACGTGCTAGCCTGCTTGAAAATCATAACAATCAAGAGCGGGAATTCCGATGGCACTCAGTCTCTACAAGGAAGGCATTGCCGGCGGCCGGCTGTCGTCCGAGCAGTATGCCGAGAATTTTTCCGACCTGCATCCGCCGCTGGACCATCACGAGGCGCTGGTCGAGGCGGACCGCTGCTATTTCTGCTACGATGCGCCGTGCATGAACGCCTGCCCGACAGCGATCGACATTCCGATGTTCATCCGCGAGATCGCCACCGGAAATCCGCTGGGCTCGGCCAAGACCATCTTCGACCAGAACATCCTCGGCGGCATGTGCGCACGCGTGTGCCCGACCGAGACGCTGTGCGAGGAGGCCTGCGTGCGCGAGACGGCGGAAGGCAAGCCGGTTCAGATCGGCCGTTTGCAGCGCTACGCCACCGACGTGGCGATGAGCGAAGGCAAGCAATTCTATCAGCGTGCCAAGGCGACCGGAAAGAAGGTCGCGGTGGTGGGCGCCGGGCCGGCGGGTCTTGCGGCGGCGCATCGTTTGGCGCGCCACGGCCATGAGGTGACGATCCTCGAGGCGCGGCCGAAGTCCGGTGGGCTCAACGAATACGGCATTGCCGCCTACAAGAGCACCGACGCATTCGCGCAGGCCGAGGTCGACTACGTGACCGCCATCGGCGGCATCACGATAGAGAACGGCAAGGCGCTTGGCCGCGACTACCAGCTTTCCGATCTGGTGAAGACCTACGACGCCGTGTTCCTCGGCATGGGGCTCGGCGGGGTCAATGCGCTGCGCGCCGACGGCGAGGATGCGGGCGGTGTCGCCAACGCGGTCGATTTCATTTCCGAGCTCAGGCAGGCGAGCGATCTCGCCGGCTTGGCCGTAGGCCGGCGCGTCGTCGTCATCGGCGGCGGCATGACGGCCATCGACGCCGCCGTGCAGTCCAAGCTGCTTGGGGCGGAAGAGGTGACGATCTGCTACCGCCGCGGGCAGGAGCACATGAATGCCTCGGAATTTGAGCAGGATCTGGCCAGCGCCAACGGCGTCACCATCCGCCACTGGATGCAGCCGAAGCGGGTGATCGCCGAGGGCGGCAAGGTGAGCGGCATCGAACTGGAATACACCGCGCTCGACGGCGAGAAGCTCAAGGGCACCGGC
>JBQCHN010000109.1:0-5240 GCA_051954615.1 Mesorhizobium sp.
CGGATTTTCTTCGGGTCCTGCTTGTGGACCAGCCGGAACGACACTTTCGCAGACGCTTGTGCTGCGATCACCGTCTTGAAGCCCTTGCCTTCGTAGCCGCCGGAAATGCCATTGAACTCGGCCGTCGGCCGCGCCCAGATCATCTCCAGCACCGAGCGGCCCTTCTCGCCGGCCGGAATCGACAGGCCGATCGGCTCGAGGAAGCTTTCCGCCGTCTCACCGAGCGATTCCCATGCCTTCAGCACCTGCGAGGGCGTTTCCTCGACCCCATCGTAGAAGCCGGGGATGGTGATGCGGCCGGTCTCGTCGTGGACGTCGGCGAGGATCTTCGAAAGGATGCGGATCGGATTGGCTGCCGGGCCGCCATACATGCCCGAATGCAGGTCGCGGCTTGCCGCCTTGACGACGACCTCCTCGCCCACCAGTCCACGCAGCGAGGTACAGATGGAGGGCGTCTCGCGGTTCCACATGTCGGTGTCGCACACCAGCGCGAAATCGGCCTTCAGCTCCTCGGCATTGGCCTCGAGGAACGGCTTCAGCGACGGCGAACCGCTTTCCTCCTCGCCCTCGAACAGGAGCGTGATGCGGCACGGCAGCGAGCCGTGCACCGCCTTCCAAGCGCGGCAGGCCTCGACGAACAGCATGAGCTGCCCCTTGTCGTCGGATGAACCGCGCCCGGTGATCACCTTGCGGCCGGGTTCCATCTCCTTGATCTTCGGATCGAACGGATCGGCGTCCCACAGTTCCAGCGGATCGACCGGCTGCACGTCGTAGTGGCCGTAGAACAGGATATGCGGGCTGCCGGCCGGACCGTCGTGATGTGCGACCACCATCGGATGGCCGGGCGTCACTCTGACCGAGGCGTCGAAGCCGATCGTCTTCAGGTCGGCCACCAGCCACTCGGCGGCGCTGCGGCAGTCGGCAGCAAAGGCCGGATCGGTGGAGATCGACTTGATCCTGAGCAGGTCGAAAAGCCGCTCCAGGCTCTGGTCGAGATTCTGGTCGAGTCGGTCGAGGACGGGGGAAATTGCGGACATGAGCAAAAAGGCCTTTCAGATTTGCGGCGCAACCCTAATGGGCCAAACCGCAAACGAAAAGCCCGGCGAGATTAGGCCATGACGGAAAAGCAGAGGCGAGGTCTTTCGAGGCAAAAAAAGACCGCCGTGGCGGAGGGGGAAACCACGGCGGTCCTACTCGAAACGTTGCGGCAGCCCGGAGAGGGGGATAGGCTGCCGCAGGTGTCCGGTATAGGCGGGGGACGGGCCTTGCTCCGGACTTCGGCGAAAACTGCCGATGCCTGCTATCTGTGTCTCGGAACGTGGCGATTCAAGGGCACGAAGATTACATCTTTGTAATATGCCCGTGAGGTCTTGACGGCTCCTGTCAGGACATTGCTGGAACTGTCCGTCGCCGCGCCGTTAGGCGTGGACCGCGCCGCCCAGCCGCGCTATCGGTGACCCCATGAAAAAAGGCGATCATCTCTTCCTCGTCGACGGCTCCGGCTACATCTTCCGCGCCTATCACGCGCTGCCGCCGCTCTCGCGAAAATCCGACGGCCTGCCGGTGGGCGCCGTCTCCGGCTTCTGCAACATGCTGTGGAAGCTGCTACGCGAGGCGCGCAACACCGATGTCGGCATCACGCCGACCCATTTCGCGGTCATCTTCGACTATTCCTCCAAGACCTTCCGCAACGACCTCTACCCCGAGTACAAGGCCAACCGCTCGGCCCCGCCGGAGGACCTGATCCCGCAGTTCGGCCTGATCCGCGAAGCGACCCGCGCCTTCGGCCTGCCCTGCGTCGAGATGGAGGGCTTCGAGGCGGACGACCTGATCGCGACCTATTGCCGGCTGGCCTGCGAGGCCGGGGGCGACGCCACCATTGTCTCCTCCGACAAGGACCTGATGCAGCTGGTCGGCCCGACCGTCGGCATGTACGATCCGATGAAAGACCGCCAGATCGGCGTTCCCGAGGTCATCGAGAAGTGGGGCGTTCCGCCGGAAAAGATGATCGACCTGCAGGCGCTGACCGGCGATTCGGTGGACAATGTACCAGGTGTGCCCGGCATCGGTCCGAAGACCGCCGCGCAACTCTTGGAACAGTTCGGCAATCTCGACACGTTGCTGGAGCGCGCCGGCGAGATCAAGCAGGACAAGCGCCGCCAGTCGATCATCGACAACGCCGACAAGGCGCGCATCTCGCGCGAACTGGTGACGCTGAAGACCGACGTGCCGACGGCCGCCGGCGAAGGCCTGGACGACTTCGTTCTCGATCCGGCCGACGGACCGAAGCTGATCGCCTTCCTGAAAGCGATGGAATTCACCTCGCTGACGCGGCGGGTCGCCGAAGCGACCGGCACCGAGATCGGCGAGGTCGAGGCCGCGTCGATCTCGGTCGAACGCGCCGACACCGCGCATGGGCCCGATGTGGGTGCCGGTGCCGAGGTCCCGGCAACGGCTTCACAAGGCAACGGCGATGCGGCGGCGATGAGCCCGGCCGCCAAGGAAGAAGGCGACACCCCTTCCCTGCTGTCGGCCCTGCGTGCCGAAGCCGCCGCCGCCGACAAGATCGACGTCAACGCCTATCATTGCGTCCGCGACCTGCCGACCTTGCAGCGCTGGGTCGAGGAAGCGCGCGAGGCAGGCATCGTTGCCTTCGACACCGAGACCACCTCGCTCGACCCCATGCAGGCGGAACTCTGCGGCTTCTCGCTCGCCATCCGCCCCGGCCACGCCTGTTACGTACCGGTCGGCCACAAAAACGGCCAGGACGATCTCCTCGGCGGCGGGCTGGTCGACGGCCAGATACCGATCCGCGAGGCGCTTGCCGCGATCAAGCCGCTGATGGAGGACAGATCGGTCCTCAAGATCGCGCAGAACCTTAAATACGACCTCGTGATCATGCAGCGCCACGGCGTCGACGTCGCGCCCTACGACGACACGATGCTGATCTCCTACGTGCTCGACGCCGGCGTCACAGGCGGCCACGGCATGGATTTCCTGGCCGACAAATGGCTCGGCCACAAGACGATCCCCTTCAAGGACGTCGCCGGCTCCGGCAAGAGCTTCATCGGCTTCCATCAGGTGCCGCTCGACAGGGCGACCTGCTACGCCGCCGAAGACGCCGACGTGACGCTACGGCTCTGGATGGTGCTGAAGCCGCGCCTCGCCGCCAAGGGCCTCGTCTCGGTCTACGAGCGGCTGGAGCGGCCGCTGGTGCCGGTCTTGGCGCGCATGGAACAGCGCGGCATCTCGGTCGACCGGCAGATTCTCTCCCGCCTCTCCGGCGATCTCGCCCAGGGCGCCGCCCGGCTGGAAGAGGACATCTATCAACTGATCGGCGAGCGTATCAACATCGGCTCGCCCAAGCAGCTCGGTGACATCCTGTTCGGCCGCATGGGCCTGCCGGGCGGCTCCAAGACCAAGTCCGGACAATGGTCCACTTCGGCGCAGCTTCTAGAAGACCTCGCCGCCGAAGGCCACGAACTGCCGCGCAGGATCGTCGACTGGCGCCAGCTCACCAAGCTGAAATCGACCTATACCGACGCCCTGCCGGGCTTCATCAATCCCGAAACGAAACGCGTCCATACGTCTTATGCGCTGGCCGCGACGACGACCGGACGACTGTCGTCTTCCGATCCGAACCTTCAGAACATTCCGGTGCGCACCGCCGAAGGCCGCAAGATCCGTACCGCCTTCATCGCCGAGCCGGGCCACAAGCTGATCTCTGCCGACTACAGCCAGATCGAACTGCGCGTGCTGGCGCATGTCGCCGATATCCCGCAGCTGAAGCAGGCTTTCGCCGACGGCGCCGACATCCACGCCATTACGGCTTCCGAGATGTTCGGCGTTCCAGTCGAAGGCATGCCGTCGGAAGTGCGCCGCCGCGCCAAGGCAATCAACTTCGGCATCATCTACGGCATTTCGGCCTTCGGCCTGGCCAACCAGCTTTCCATCCCGCGCGAAGAGGCCGGCGCCTACATCAAGAAATACTTCGAGCGCTTCCCCGGCATCCGCGACTATATGGACGAGACGAAAGCCTTCGCCCGCGAGAACGGTTATGTCGAGACCGTGTTCGGCCGCCGCATCCACTATCCGGAAATCCGCGCCGCCAACCCGTCGCTGCGCGCCTTCAACGAACGCGCCTCGATCAATGCCCGCCTGCAGGGCACGGCCGCCGACATCATCCGCCGCGCCATGATCCGCATGGACGACGCCTTGGTGAAGGCCAATCTCGGCGCCCGCATGCTTCTGCAAGTCCATGACGAATTGATCTTCGAGACGGTCGAAGCGGAGGTCGATGCGACCATCCCGGTGGTGAAGGCGATCATGGAGAACGCGGCGATGCCGGCGGTTTCGCTGTCGGTGCCGCTTCAGGTCGACGCCCGCGCCGCCGACAACTGGGACGAGGCGCACTAGCGCATTTGCAGCCTGACGGAATCGCTGGCGTTCGCACAAATGCCCGCTGCTCTGGCGAGAGGGAGAGTTCCTATGACAGCGGAGAAAGTGAAGGGGCCGGCATCGTACTTCCCTTCTATCGAGAAGACTTATGGCAAGCCGATAGATCACTGGCTGGCCTTGCTGGACGGGATGAGCGGCATGAAGCACATGGAAGCCGTTGCCGTCCTCAAGGCGGCATGGCATGGGCCATGGCCACGCCAATGCCCTTGTCGCCCATCATCGCGCCGGCAGCGCTGCATAACAGCCGTCCCCGCAGTTGCGCGCGTCACCAAACCCGCTCAACTTTACGGTTCGGCCGATGGAGCGAGACCGGCGATGAAAATGCCGATGGACTGATCGAAGGCGGCATCGCCGCTTTTGTCGCGATATCGGCCCAAGCCTTCGGCAAGCAGTGGATGATCGGTAGCCGAAGGCAGCAGCGTGCGATCTCCCACCTCACTGGCGATTTCCGCTTCCGCCTGTTCTTCCAGCACCCAGCCGACGACGAAGCGGCCGAGCGCGATGAGGGCAGACAACGCCTCCGCCGGGTCGAAGCCGGCGGCACACAGGAAGCGCAACTTCGCCTCCACGCCGCCCAGTTCTCCGTCGCGGGGCTGTGTACCGGCATGGATGCGGGCACCGTCGCGATAAGCAAGCAGCGCATGACGAAAGCTGCGCGCGTTGTCGAGCAGCCATTCCCGCCAGTCCTCGCCTTGGCCGGGCGACGATCGTTCGTGTCGTTCCGTCAGCATTTCGGCAGCCATGGCGTCGAGCAAGTCGCGCTTGTTCTTGAAATGCCAGTA
>JBQCHN010000110.1:0-11428 GCA_051954615.1 Mesorhizobium sp.
GTTCCCCTATTCGGGTAATTCCATGTCGGTGATGACGTTCTGGCCGTCCGTCACGTCGTAGGCGATGACCACGTCCATGCCGGGCTTGAGCGAATCGACGTCCATCTCGGCGTTCAGCTTGTAGGACTTGCCGTCGTCGAGTGTCAGCGTCATCGCATCCTTGTCGACTTTCTTGATGAGGCCCTCGGTCTGGCCCGCGAAGGCCGAGCCTGCGACCAACAGGGTTGCTGCGGCAATGACGCTAGACAGGATACGCATGGATTGACCTCGCTTTTCAGCGCCGCCCGCTCCAGCGGCGCGCGGCCTGTTTTCCGGCACGGTGAGGAAAGCAGAAGCCATTCCTTTGTGTCAAAACTAAAACGGCTTTCTGACGCATGTTTGATTCCAATAACTTATCAACAAGCGCGGCGCATCCAAAGCCGCACCAAGCCGATGAAACCGATCGGAAGGGGCGGCGCTAAGATACCGCCGCCCTGCCGCAGAGCTTGTTGCCGTCAGGGTCGCGCAAGTAGGCGAGGTAGAGCTTTCCTGCAGCGGACTCGCGGATTCCGGGGGGGCTCTCGATGGATTTCCCGCCATTGGCCACGCCGACATCGTGCCATGCCTTGACCATCTCGGGGCTTTCCATCTTCAGGCCGATCGTGCCGCCGTTCGCGTGCGAGGCGGCTTGGCCGTCGATGGGTTTGGTGATCAGGAAACGTGCGCCATCCTTCGAGTAGACGAGGCGCCCCTTGGCATCGATCGTGCCTGGCCCAGCACCCGCGGCGCCGAACGTTGCGTCGTAAAACCTGCGCGACCGCTCGAGATCGTTGCTGCCAACGACGATGTGACTGAACATGCTTTCCTCCGATGGTTCGCGCACAAGAAACCAAATGCCGCCGTCGGCTTCAAGTGGAGATGAAGGGGCGGCGTCGGGTAATTTGACCGGGGCCGAAAACGCCAATAGAAGCGCAAAGGATCGGCGGTAGCCGGTGAAGCTCGGCGAGAAAATGTCCCACAACACCTTTGGCCACCTGTTCCGCGTCACCACCTGGGGCGAAAGCCATGGCGCCGCGCTGGGCTGCGTCGTCGACGGCTGCCCGCCCGGCATCCGCTTCACGCTGGCCGACATCCAGTCGGAACTGGACAGGCGCCGGCCCGGCCAGTCGCGCTTCGTCACCCAGCGGCGCGAGCCCGATGCGGTGAAGGTGCTGTCCGGCTTCATCCTCGACGACGACGGTGAGACGATGGTCACCACCGGTACGCCGGTGTCGATGCTGATCGAGAACGTCGACCAGCGCTCCAAGGATTACGGCGAGATCGCCCGCCAGTACCGCCCTGGCCATGCCGATTATACCTATGAGGTGAAATACGGCCTGCGCGACCATCGCGGCGGCGGCCGCTCCTCGGCGCGCGAGACGGCCGCGCGCGTCGCCGCTGGCGCGCTGGCGCGTAAAGTGGTGCCGGGGCTAGTGGTGCGCGGTGCGCTGGTTTCCATGGGCGAGAAGACCATCGACCGCGCCAACTGGAACTGGAATTTCGTCGGCGACACCGAAAATCCCTTCTTCACACCCGATCCCGCTTCCGTTCCGGTCTTCGCCGCCTATCTCGACGGCATCCGCAAGGCCGGTTCCTCGGTTGGCGCGGTGATCGAGATCGTCGCGGAAGGCGTGCCGGCAGGGCTCGGCGCGCCGATCTATGCCAAACTCGACCAGGACATTGCGTCGGGCCTGATGTCGATCAACGCGGTCAAAGGCGTCGAGATCGGCAACGGTTTCGAGGCGGCCCGCATCACCGGCGAACAGAACGCCGACGAGATGCGCATCGGCAACGACGGCGAGCCGGTGTTCCTGTCGAACAATGCCGGCGGCATCCTCGGCGGCATCTCGACCGGCCAGCCGGTCGTCGCGCGCTTCGCCGTCAAGCCGACCTCGTCGATCCTGACGCCGCGCAAGTCCATCGACCAGAAAGGCCACGACGTCGACGTCATGACCAAGGGCCGCCATGACCCCTGCGTCGGCATCCGTGCCGTGCCGATCGGCGAGGCGATGGTGGCCTGCGCGATCGCGGATCATTATCTGCGGCATCGAGGACAGACTGGAAGGCAGTAGGACAATAGGGCAGTAGGTTTGGCGCCGGCCCTCAACATACTGCCTTACTGCCCTATTGTTTTACTGCCCTGCGAGCAAAGCGAGCACTGCCCATGCCTTACGACCAGAAAAAGACCGTCGAAGCTATCCGCGCCTTCGAGCGCGGTGAGATCGTCGTCGTCATGGACGACGACGGGCGTGAGAACGAGGGCGACCTGATCGTCTCGGCCGTCCATTGCACGCCGGAGAAGATGGCCTTCATCGTGCGCCATACGTCCGGCATAGTCTGCACGCCGATGACCAAGGAGGACGCCCGGCGCCTGAACCTTGCGCCGATGGTGGCTGACAACGATTCAGCCCACACGACGGCCTTCACCGTTTCGGTGGATTTCAAACACGGTACCACGACCGGTATTTCGGCCGACGATCGCACGCTGACCGTGCGCAACCTCGCCAACGGCAATGTCGGCGCTGCCGATTTCGTCCGCCCCGGCCACATCTTCCCGCTGATCGCCCGCGAGGGCGGCGTGTTGATGCGCTCCGGCCACACCGAGGCGGCGGTGGACCTGTGCAAGCTGGCCGGCCTGCCGCCGGTCGGCGTCATTTCGGAATTGGTCAACGACGACGGCACCGTCAAGCGAGGACCCGAGGTCTCGGCCTTCGCCGAAAAGCACGGCCTGAAGCAGGTTTCTGTCGCTGACCTCATCGCCTACCGCCAGCGTCAGGAGACGCTGGTGCAGCGCGTCGCCTGTACCGACATCGAAACCCCCGGCGGCAAGGCCAAGGCCTATACCTACACCCTGCCGTGGGACGTCATGCACCATCTGGCCGTCGTCTTCGGCGATATCCGCGACGGCGAGGATGTTCCCGTGCGCTTGCATCCGGAGGACGTCGTCACCGATGTCTTCGGCACCGACCACAAGCTGGACGGCGTTATGCGCGCCATGGGTGAGAAGAAGCGCGGCGTCGTCGTCTACCTGCGCGAAGGCTCGGTTGGCGTCGCGCATCAGGACCGCAATCGCCCGGCAGGCGAGCGCGAGGATCACGAGGAAGCCCGCCGTCGCGAGAGCGAGTGGCGCGAAATCGGCCTCGGCGCCCAGATCCTCAAGGATCTTGGCATCTCATCGATCAGCCTGATCGCTTCCCGGGAACGACACTATATCGGGCTCGAGGGGTTCGGCATCCACATTGTGCGGACCGAAATCCTTTAGACGATCAGGGCCGATCTTCTGTTGAACACTGCCGGTGGGGCGCCTCCGGCCATGGTCAAGCCGGTCGCCCGCGCCTATATCGGGCGCATGGCGACGCGTCTCTATACGCATCCGATCTATCTTGAGCACCTGACCCCGCCCGGTCATCCGGAACGGCCGGACAGGCTGCGCGCCATCCAGCGCGTGCTGGACGACGAGGCGTTCGCGCCGCTCGACCGCGTCGAGGCGCCCGAGGGCGATCCGCAAACGATTCTTGCCGTGCATCCGCGCGATTTCGTCGAGCGCATCAGGGCGACCGTTCCGCAGGATGGGCTTGCAGGCATCGATGGGGATACCGTACTCAGCCCCAAGAGTTGGCAGGCTGCCCTGACGGCGATAGGCGCTGCCAACGCGGCAGTGGACGATGTGTTCGGGGGCAGGGCGGACAATGTTTTCGTCGCCGCGCGCCCGCCCGGTCATCATGCCGAGAAGACGACGGCGATGGGCTTTTGCCTGTTCAACTATGCGGCGATTGCCGCTCGCCATGCCCAGGGCCGGCACGGCGCCGAACGTGTCGCCATCGTCGACTGGGACGTGCACCACGGCAACGGCACGCAGGACATCTTCTGGGACGATCCGTCGGTTCTCTATTGTTCCACCCACCAGATGCCGCTCTATCCCGGCACCGGCGCAAAGAACGAAACGGGAGTCGGCAACATCGTCAATGCGCCGCTGGCGCCGCGCACCGGCAGCGAGACGTTTCGCGACGCCTTTTCCTCGCGCGTCCTGCCGGCGCTGGATGCGTTTCGCCCCGATTTGATCATCGTCTCGGCCGGTTTCGACGCGCATCATCGCGACCCGCTTGCCGAGATCAATCTCGTCGAGGACGATTTCGACTGGGCGACGGGGCAGCTGATGGAGCAGGCCGGACGCCATAGCGCCGGCCGGCTGGTCAGCCTGCTGGAAGGCGGCTACGACCTGCAGGGGTTGGCGTTTTCGGTCGCCGCCCATGTCGGGCGTCTCATGAAAGGATGATCCATGGCCGATGAAGCGAACGCGGACGTCAAGGCGATGAGCTTCGAGCAGGCGCTCGACGCTTTGGAGAAGATCGTCGACGATCTGGAGCGCGGCGACGTGCCGCTCGACCAGTCGATCCGCATCTACGAGCGCGGCGAGGCGCTGAAGGCGCATTGCGACCGCTTGTTGAAGGCGGCCGAGGATAAGGTTGAAAAGATTCGTCTTTCCCGCGACGGCAAGCCCGCCGGCACGGAGCCGCTCGACGGGGAATAAATCCCCAGGATCCTGGCATCAAAATCCCGTATCCGACTATGCGCCGGCCTGTAGGCCGGCGCCACCGTCTACGCTTGCGATTTTGGGACTCGCAGACGCGAGGCTTTTGTCCTACAAATCTGGTAGGACCAGATGGTCCGTCAGGGAGGAGCGGGCATGCCAGGTAAGAAAATTCTGATGCTGACCGGTGATTTCACCGAGGAATACGAGGTCTTCGTTTTCCAGCAGGGCATGGAGGCGGTGGGGCACACCGTCCATGTCGTCTGCCCGGACAAGAAGGCGGGCGATATCCTGACCACGTCGCTGCACGATTTCGAAGGCCACCAGACCTATACCGAAAAGCTCGGCCACAACTTCGTCATCAACAAGACCTTCGCCGACGTGCGGCCGGAGCAATACGACGCCGTCTACTGCGCCGGCGGGCGCGGGCCGGAATATATCCGCACCGATGGCCGCGTTCAGGCGCTGGTCCGCCATTTCCATGAAACCGGCAAGCCGATCTTCACCATCTGCCATGGTGTGCAGATCTTGATCGCGGTCGACGGCGTGGTGAAGGGAAAGCGGGTCGGCGCACTCGGCGCCTGCGAGCCGGAAGTGCGGCTGGCGGGAGGCACTTATGTGGACCTTTCGCCGACCGAAGCGCTGGTCGACGGCAACATGGTGTCCGCCAAGGGCTGGACAGCGCTGGCCGCCTTCATGCGCGAATGCCTGAAGGTGCTCGGGACCGAAATCGTCCACCACGATATCGGAGCCGGAGCGAAGCCCATTGCGGCGGAGTGAACGCACCCGGCAATGGTGCCCTTGCACTGGAAGCCGGGAAGACCGATGTTCAGGTCATGAGCTTCTTTCCCGGGAATGACCCGAACATCGGCGATGCCTTCGGTTGCGACGCCATCGAACTGATGGTGGTACCGAACGCGCGTGACATCGACGGCTTCCAGGTCCGCCGCGCGCTGCCGACGGCAAGGCGTCGGCTGGTCGGCCCGTTCATCTTCTTCGACCGAATGGGGCCTGCCATCCTGCGTGCCGGTCAGGCGCTGGACGTTCGGCCGCATCCGCATATCGGCCTGTCCACCGTCACCTACCTCTTCGACGGCAAGATCCGCCATCGCGATTCGCTCGGCACCGAAATGGTCATCGAGCCGGGCGACGTGAACCTGATGACGGCCGGGCGCGGTATCGTCCATTCCGAGCGCACGCCTGAGGAACTGCGCGGCGCGCCGATGTCGATTTCCGGATTGCAGACGTGGCTCGCTCTGCCGGACGGCAAGGAGGAGATCGCTCCGGTCTTCGACCACACGACCTCCGCCAACCTGCCTGAATTCGATGCCGAGGGCGTTTGCGGCCGCGTCGTCATCGGCGCCTTCGAGGGGCTGAAATCCCCCGTCGGCGTCTACTCGGATACGCTCTATGCCGATATCCGGCTGGATTCCGGCGCAAGCGTCAAGCTTCCGGCCGATGCCGAGGAGCGGGCGATCTACACGCTGTCCGGCGACGTGACGATTTCGGGCGACACCTTCCCCCACGAGCGGCTTCTGGTCTTCAAGCCGGGCGACGAAATCGTCGTTTCTTCCAGTTCCGGCGCGCATTTCATGCTGTTCGGCGGTGCGTCGCTACCGTCGAAGCGCTATATCTGGTGGAATTTCGTATCCTCCTCGAAGGAGCGCATCGAACAGGCCAAGCAGGAGTGGAAGACCGGCCGTTTCGACATCGTTCCGGGCGACGAGGAAGAATTCGTTCCGCTGCCGGAGTAAGGTTCGAAGGCGATGAAGCCGCGGCCGGCGGCTTCATCGCGCATTTACTTTCCGCTTTTTGCGGCCTATCCCGCTTCGGACAAATGCCAGAGGCGCATTCCTTGAACCAAGAACCGCAAACGCCGTTGCTCGACAAGGTCCGTATCCCGGCAGACCTGCGCGCGCTTCCAGAGCGCGACCTGCCGCAGCTGGCCGCCGAACTGCGCGCCGAACTGGTCGATGTCGTTTCGCAGACGGGCGGTCATCTCGGCGCCGGTCTAGGCGTGGTCGAACTGACGGTGGCGCTCCACTATGTCTTCGACACGCCCGCCGACCGGGTGATCTGGGACGTCGGCCACCAGGCCTATCCGCACAAGATCCTGACCGGCCGCCGCGACCGCATGCGCACGCTCCGGCAGGAGGGCGGGCTTTCCGGCTTCACCCGGCGCGCCGAGAGCGAATACGACCCCTTCGGCGCGGCGCATTCCTCGACGTCGATCTCAGCCGGCCTCGGCATGGCGGTGGCGCGCGACCTTTCGGGCGGCAGGAACAGCGTCATCGCGGTCATCGGCGACGGCGCTCTGTCGGCGGGCATGGCCTACGAAGCGATGAACAATGCCGGTGCGCTGGATGCCCGCCTGATCGTCATCCTCAACGACAACGACATGTCGATCGCCCCGCCGACGGGCGCGATGAGCCACTATCTCGCACGGCTCGCGTCCGGGCGCACCTATCAGGGCATTCGTGACATCGGCAAGAAGCTGACCTCCTATCTCGGCAAGCGCGTCGACCGTGCCATCACCCGCGCCGTCGAGCACGCGCGCGGCTATGTCACCGGCGGCACCTTGTTCGAGGAAATGGGTTTCTACCATATCGGTCCGATCGACGGGCACAGCCTGGAGCATCTGGTGCCGGTGCTGAAGAACGTGCGCGACCACGCGCGCGGCCCGGTGCTCATCCATGTCGTCACCCAAAAGGGCAAGGGCTACGCGCCGGCGGAGGCAGCCGCCGACAAGTATCACGGCGTCAACAAGTTCGACGTCATCACCGGCGCGCAGGCGAAGGCCCCGGCGAACGCGCCGAGCTACACCAAGATCTTCGCCGAGAGCCTGATCCGCGAGGCTGAGGAGGACGAGCGCGTCGTCGCCGTCACCGCCGCCATGCCGAGCGGCACTGGTCTCGACCTGTTCGGTGAGGCCTTTCCGAAGCGGACCTTCGATGTCGGCATCGCCGAGCAGCACGCCGTCACCTTCGCGGCCGGCCTGGCGAGCGAGGGCTACAAGCCCTTCGCCGCGATCTATTCCACCTTCCTGCAGCGCGCCTATGACCAGGTGGTGCACGACGTGGCGTTGCAGGGCCTCCCGGTGCGTTTCGCCATCGACCGCGCCGGCTTCGTCGGGGCGGACGGGGCTACCCATTGTGGCGCTTTCGACACGGCCTATCTCGCCTCGCTGCCGGGTTTCGTCGTGATGGCCGCGAGTGACGAAGCGGAACTGAAGCACATGGTCCGCACGGCCGCCGACTATGACGAGGGGCCGATTTCCTTCCGCTACCCGCGCGGCAACGGTGTTGGCGTTGATATGCCCGAGCGCGGCTCGCCGCTCACGATCGGCAAGGGGCGCGTCCTCAGGGAAGGCACCAAGGTCGCGCTTCTGTCCTTCGGCACGCGCCTCGCCGATTGCCTGCTGGCGGCCGAGGAACTGGGCGCGGCCGGCCTGTCGACCACAGTGGCCGACGCCCGCTTCGCCAAGCCGCTGGACGAGGATCTGGTACGCCGCCTGGCGCGTTCGCACGAGATTCTGCTGACGGTCGAGGAAGGGTCGGTCGGCGGCTTCGCCAGTCAGGTCCTGCATTTCCTCGCCCATGATGGATTGCTTGAAAGCGGTCTGAAAGTTCGGCCGCTGGTGCTGCCGGACGTCTTCACCGACCATGCGAAGCCGGAAAAGATGTATGCGGCGGCCGGCCTGGATGCGTCCGGCATCGTGCATGCCGTCTTTGCCGCGCTGGGCCACGGCGCGGCCACGCAGCGCGCCTGAAGAATCGCTTCAACGACCTGAATCAGCTCGCGAACAGGTCGAATCGGTTTCTCGGGAATCACCTGTAATTAATTGTTTACGCTGCGCTTTGGCGTTCTGCTTACCCTTTGTCTTGGGCGTTTCTCAACGCCGCCTTGCTAATGCGGGGGCCGGCAGGGAGCAGAAAAACAATGAAAAAGGTGCTGATGGCTTTCGCCTTAACGTCGTCGCTCGCGTCGGCGGCGCAGGCCCTTGAGCCGCGCTATGACCACAATCTGGAAAAGGCGGCCGCCGAGATCGTCGCAGCCAGGATGGGCGATATAAGGGGTGGCTTCTCATTTGGGCAGAAGCCCCAGTTCGTCGTTGTGCAAAGTGTCCCGGCGATGACGGCGGCCGATATTCCGCCACCTGCCGCCGCGCCCGACGACGGTTTGGTACCCGCCGTGGAAGGCCCGCCGGGTTCCTTGCTGAACTGAGTGCGCTTGCCTTCGCGGCCGGCTTTCGCCAATGAAGGCCGATGAAGCCAAACCCGCCAGCTTCGGGCCGCCGGCGCCTGGACGATCTTCTGGTCAGCCGTGGTCTGTTCGCCAGCCGCTCGCGTGCGCGCGATGCGGTTGAGCGCGGCACCGTGCGGATCAACGGCACCGTCGCGGCAAAGCCGGGACAGATGATGGCGCCCGATGCCGTTCTCGACGTCGACGATCCTGCACGTGCCTATGTGTCGCGTGCGGCATTGAAACTGATTGCCGGGCTCGACCACTTCGGCTTCGACGCGGGCGGCAGCATGGCTCTCGATATCGGCGCTTCGACCGGCGGCTTCACACAGGTCCTGCTGGAGCGTGGCGCCGCCCATGTCACAGCCATCGATGTTGGCCATGGCCAGATGCATCCATCGATTGCCGCCGACCGCCGAGTGCGCTCCGTCGAAGGCCTGAACGCGCGCGACCTTACGGACGCTGATCTCGAGGGCCGTGCGCCCGACTTTGTCGTCTCCGACGTCAGCTTCATTTCCCTGAAACTGGCGCTGCCGCCAGCGCTCGACCTCGCCCGGACGGGAGCGAGAGCTGTGCTTCTGGTCAAGCCGCAATTTGAGGCCGGCAAGGAAGCCATCGGCAAAGGCGGCCTGCTCAAGGATCCCGAAATGGCCGAAACTATGGCACAAGACCTCCACCGCTGGCTGGACGGATTGCCGGGCTGGCGGGCGGTGGGACTCACCTCGTCGCCTATCGAAGGCGCCGACGGCAATCGCGAATTCCTGCTGGGTGGGGTAAAGGACAGATGAGCAGCCGTTTCGTCATCGACAGGCTGGGCGCGCAGGGCGACGGCATCGCTGCAGGCGAGGGCGGCGAGAAAGGCGAGGTGTTCGTTCCTTTCACGCTGCCGGGCGAGACGGTGACGGCGGCCCGCCTGAAGGATCGCGCCGATCTGATCGCCGTGCTCGATCCCTCGCCGCTGCGCATCGATCCTGCCTGCCGTCATTTCGGCACTTGCGGTGGCTGCGCGCTGCAGCACATGCAGGGTGAAGCCTATCGCGCCTGGAAGCGCGAGCGCGTGGTGCAGGCGTTGCGCAGCAGGAAGATCGAGGCCGAGGTCGCGCCGCTGGTCGCCTGCGAACCGGGCACCCGCCGCCGCGCCGCCTTCACGGCGCGGCGCACGGAGGCCGGCATGCTGCTCGGCTTCAACCGGCACTTGTCGGCGGAGATCGTCGCGCTGGAGGAATGCCCGGTGCTGCTGCCTGAGATCGTTGCTGCGTTGCCGATGCTGCGCGCTCTTGCGGAATTGGCCTGTGGCACGCCAAAACCCTTCCACATAGCTGTCACCGCCACGGCATCCGGCCTCGATGTCGCGATCCATGACGCCGGGCGCCTGGACGAGCGACGCCGCCACCAACTCGCCGATTTCGCCATTCGCGAGGGATTGGCCAGAGTGTCCGTCGATGCGGAGATCGTCATCGAGCCGAAGAAGCCGGTGGTGATGTTCGGTGATATCGCGGTGCAGCCGCCGCCCGGCACCTTCCTTCAGGCGACCGAAGGCGCCGAGACGACGATGGCGGGGCTGGTTGCGGGTCACCTGTCCCGTGCCAAACGGATCGCCGATTTGTTTTCCGGCTGCGGCAGTTTCGCCCTGCGGCTGGCGCCGAAGGCGGAAATCCACGCGGTCGAGAACGATGCAGCTGCACTGGCCGCGCTCGACCGCGGCTTTCGTTTCGCGTCCGGCCTGAAACGGGTGACGATGGAGAAGCGCGACCTGTTCCGCCGCCCGCTGACGGCGAAGGAACTGGATGCCTACGACGGCGTCGTCTTCGACCCGCCGCGCGCCGGCGCGGAAGACCAGTCGAAGCAATTCGCGCGCTCGCAGGTGCCGCTGGTCGCCGCCGTGTCTTGCAACCCGGTGACGCTGGCGCGCGACCTGCGCATCCTGCTCGACGGCGGCTATGCGCTGAAAAGCGTTGTGCCGATCGACCAGTTCCTGTGGTCGCCGCATGTCGAGGGGGTGGCGCTGCTGGAGAAGCCGAGAAAGAGGCGATGAGAGACCTTTTGGAAATTCCGTGGGGCCGGAGCGAAAACGGCGTCCGGCTCCGCTCCGGTGCTCACGTACTTGATGTACGCTCCGCTCGGTGCTCGCCGGTCACCGTTTTCGCTCCGGCCTGACGGTTTTCCAAAAGGTCTCCGGCTGTTCTTGAAACGCACTCGATTTGAGCTTATTTTAAGTGCGAACCGGTCAAACCATGTAAGGATTGTGCCATGACCGTCGCAACATTCGATTCTCCCGCCCTGCGTTTCGGCGATGGCCGTGCGCCGTTCCTGTCGGCCCGCCGCGTCGCCGAACTGCTCGGCGTCACGCTGACCGAACTGGCCGGACTGATCGGCGTCGCCCGCAACACGCTGACGGCGCGCACTGGCGCCCGCAAGGTCGACGCCGCCTTGAGCCCCGTCGTGCGCATCCTGGCGATGGCGAGCGAAATGGCGGGCAGCGAGCAGCGCGCCGCCATCTGGTTCAAGCATCAGCCGATACCCGGCTGGGCCGGCAAGACCGCCTACGATCTCGTGCGCGAGGACAAAGCCGACAAGGTGCTCGCCTATCTGGAGGCCGTGCGCGCCGGCGTCTATGCCTGATGCGCCGCTGACGCT